>JABDPT010000241.1 GCA_013042605.1 Paracoccaceae bacterium | reverse complement strand
ACTTCCGCCCAATGGGTCAGAAGACGCGATACGGCAAAGCCACGGCTTTCGCCCGCTTCCCTGATCTGCTTGCCCAGCAGCGACGAGGTGCGGCGAAAACCCTTCGCACGTTTGGTGGGATATGATGCGTTTGCGGCGGCCAACTCTGTCCATCCTTGTTTCGCACGTTATCTTAAGGCTTGGGCGGCGGCGTGCCAGCCAAAAGCCGGATGCGAGGGGATAAAGATTGCGTGACGACGACAGGGCAGCGGCTCTTCTGGATTGGTACGATGCGCATGCGCGTGAAATGCCGTGGCGCGTCGGTCCGGCCGCGCGCCGGGCAGGGGCACGCCCAGACCCCTACCACGTATGGCTGTCAGAGATCATGCTCCAGCAGACGACGGTGGCCGCGGTAAGAGACTATTTCAGGGCTTTTGTGACCAAATGGCCCGGCGTGACCGATCTGGCGATGGCCGAGGATGCCGAGGTGATGGGCGCCTGGGCAGGGCTTGGGTATTACGCACGCGCGCGAAACCTTCTGAAATGCGCGCGCATCGTTGCAACCGAATATGGCGGGTGGTTCCCCGATACGCACGACGCGCTGCTGAAACTACCGGGAATCGGCCCTTACACGGCCGCTGCGGTGGCCTCGATCGCCTTTGATCGCCCGGAAACGGTGGTCGACGGAAACGTCGAGCGGGTGATGGCACGGCTCTTCGATGTGCACACGCCGTTGCCCACCGCGAAGGGAGAATTGACCGAGCTTGCCGCGAAGCTGACGCCAACCACGCGGCCCGGCGACTATGCGCAAGCGGTGATGGATCTTGGCGCCACCATCTGTACCCCGCGCAACCCGGCCTGTGGCATCTGTCCATGGTCGCAGGGCTGCGCCGGACGGAGTGCGGGACATGCTGAAAGTCTTCCCGCGAAGCTGCCGAAAACGCCGAAACCGGTAAGGTTAGGCTATGTTTATCTTGTTCAGCGTAACGATGGCGCATGGCTTTTGGAAACGCGGCCCGACAAGGGACTTTTGGGCGGGATGCTGGGTTGGCCCGTGTCAGAATGGTCGGAAAACCCGGTCGAGGATCCGCCACTTGCCGCCAACTGGCAGGATCCCGGAGCCGAGGTTCGCCATACATTCACGCACTTTCACTTGCGTCTGTCCGTGCGCACCGCCGTTGTGTCGGTGGAGGCCACGCCGCTACGCGGGCGCTTTGTCGAGAGGGGGGATTTTCGCCCATCCGACCTTCCAACGCTGATGCGCAAGGCATTCGACCTTGCGTCAGAAGCGGTTGCCGGGAATTGAGCTTGGGCGCAGGGCGGTTTAGCCTTTGGACGCCAACAACAAATCATCGGGCAGGATGAACGGGAAGAAGCAAACAGTCCTTGATGCGGTGCCGTTCTGGATCGCGCTGGCGCTTCCGCTTTTGGTGGTCTGGGCGGCGGTGTCTGGCGGCTGGGTCATTCTGGCCGTGCCGTTCTTCAGCTGGTTTGCCATGTCCCTTTTGGACGCAGCCCTGGGTCGGACAGATATCAATTTAGACCCTAACACGCCGAATTCGGCCCTTTTTTGGTACAATATCGTTCTTTGGCTGTGGGCGCCGATTCAACTTGCCACGCAGTTCGGCGTGTTGATCTATGTCGCCAGCACCACGCATTTGTCCGTGATCGAGATCTTCGGCGTCTTCTTCGGGGTCGGCATTCTAGCCGGGACCGTTGGCATCGTCTATGCACATGAGTTGATGCACAGACCAAGCCGTTGGGAACGGGCTTTGGCCGATCTGCTTATGGCCAGTGTCCTTTACGGACATTTCCGGACCGAGCATCTGTTGGTCCACCATCGCCATGTCGGCACCCCCCGCGATGCCGTGACCGCGCGGTATAATGAAGGATTTCATCGGTTCTTCTTTCGCGTCGTCCCTGCCTGTTTTCGGTCGGCCTGGGCGGCAGAGGCCGCGCAATGTGCCCGGCTGGGGCGGCCCAAGTGGCATTGGACGAACCCGTTCTGGAAATATGGCGTGCTTCAAGCGGCCTTTGCACTGGCCGCGCTGGCAATCGGCGGGTGGTTGGGACTGGTGGCCTTTGCCTTTCAGGCGCCGGTCGCGATCTGGCAGCTTGAGTTGGTGAACTACGTCGAACATTACGGTCTGACGCGAAAATATCTGGGCGACGGGAAATATGAACCGACCGGCCCGCACCACAGCTGGAATACCACGTATTCGGCCACGAACTGGCTCTTGATCAACCTGCAACGGCATTCCGATCACCATGCCAAGCCTGCGCGCCCCTTCCCGCTTTTGCAGGCGCGCGACGGGGAGAATGTGCCGCAATTGCCGCGTGGCTATCCGATCATGACAACGGCCGCGATGATCCCACCGATTTGGCGACGGGTGATGAACCCGCGGGTGCGCAAATGGCGGGCACAGTTCTATCCCGAAATTGCGGACTGGGGCCCGTACAACCGCGCCGAAGTGCCCGTCCGAAATAGCCTAAGTCCAGTCGAGCACGACCTTACCGCTTGATCCGCCACGCATGATCTCGAACCCTTTGCGAAAGTCATCGACGCTTAGCCGGTGGGTTATCACGGCGCGCACGTCCAGACCGTTTTCCAGCATGGCGATCATCTTGTACCAGGTCTCAAAAATCTCGCGCCCGTACACCCCCTTTATGGTGATGGCCTTAAACACGATTCGGCTCCAATCGACCGGGCTCTTGCCGGGTGGGATGCCCAGCAAAGCGATGCGTCCGCCCATCACCATGGCTTCGACCTTTTGATCAAGCGCCGCCTGATTTCCGGACATCTCAAGCCCGACGTCAAAGCCCTGCTTCATACCCAATTCAGATACTATTTCAGCCAAGTCCTGCTCTTTCGGATTGACCGGAACCACGTCGGCAACCCGTGCGGCGAGTGCCAGTCTGTCGGAGTTGAGGTCTGTGATCACAACGTGCCGCGCGCCCACATGCCGCGCGACCGCTGCCGCCATGATGCCGATTGGGCCCGCCCCCGTCACCAGAACGTCTTCACCCACCAGATCAAAGCTCAACGCCGTATGCACCGCATTGCCCAACGGGTCGAGGATGGCGCCGATCTCGTCATCGATCAGATCGGGAAGCGGCACGACATTGAACGCCGGAAGGCGCAGGTATTCCGCGAAGGCGCCGGGTTCGTTCACACCGATACCCCGGGTGGCGGGATCAAGATGGAACCTGCCCGCGCGCGACTGGCGCGAGGATTTTCCGATCAGATGGCCTTCACCAGACACTCTTTGCCCGATCGCCAGACCCTCGACATTGCGCCCCATATCAACGATTTCGCCCGCGAATTCATGCCCGGTGATCAGCGGCACGGGAACGGTGCGCTGGGCCCAGTCATCCCAGTTCCAGATGTGAATGTCGGTGCCGCAAATACCGGTCTTGTGGATGCGGATCAGAACGTCCTCTGGCCCGATCTCCGGCACCGGGCGTTCTTCCATCCACAAACCGGGCTCAGGACGCGCCTTGACGAGGGCTTTCATCTGGTTGGTCATTACAGCGCCCCCGTATCTCGGCCAGCCTGAAGAAACGCCTCGGCGGCGCGGTCAAGGTCATCGCGCGTCAGGGCCGCGTTCATCTGGGTTCGAATGCGCGCCTGTCCCTTGGGGACAACGGGAAAAAAGAACCCTGAGACGTAGACACCAAGCTCAAAAAGCCGTGCGGCCATCGCTTGTGCGAGATGTGCGTCGCCCAGCATGACCGGTACAATGGGATGCTGCCCGGGCAGGAGGTTGAATCCGGCGGATGTGAGCCTATTGCGCCAATATTGGGTATTTTCGAATAGACGCTGCCGCAGGTCGTCACTGTCCCTGACAAGCTCAAGGCTCTCGATCCCGGCGGCCACCACCGCAGGCGGGAGCGAGTTTGAAAACAGGTACGGTCGCGCCCGTTGTCGTAGCAGATCTACAACCGGTTGTGGCGCGGCGATATAGCCGCCTATGGCACCGCCCAGCGCCTTGCCCAGCGTTCCGGTCAGGATGTCCACCGTCACCCCGTGATGGGCCGGGGTTCCGCGGCCCTGCGGCCCCATGAAGCCCGTCGCGTGACAATCGTCGACCATGACCTGCGCGTCATAGGCACGGGCCAGCCGCGTAATCTCGGGCAGGTTGGCAAGGTATCCGTCCATCGAGAAGACGCCATCGGTGGCGATCATGACGAAACGTGCGCCCCCCCTCGCGCGCGGCCTTCAGCTGGACTTCAAGATCGGCCATGTCGTTATTGGCATACCGATAGCGACGGGCTTTGCACAAACGGATGCCGTCGATGATCGAGGCGTGGTTGAGGGCGTCAGAAATAATTGCGTCCTCGGCCCCCAAGAGAGGCTCGAACACAGCCGCATTTGCATCGAAACAGGCGGCAAAGAGGATCGCGTCATCGGTGCCTAGGAAATCTGCCAGAGCAGTTTCAAGGGTGCGATGGCCATCTTGCGTCCCGCAAATGAAACGAACCGAGGCCATGCCATAGCCCTGCGTCTCGATTGCTTGGGTCGCGGCCTGTTTGAGGGCGGGATGGTCCGCCAGACCCAGATAGTTATTGGCGCAGAGGTTAAGCATATCGCGCCCGGCCACGGTGATATGCGCGCCCTGCGGCCCTGCGATCGGGCGTTCTGTTTTGAACAGCCCGGCCGCGCGGATATCATCCAGCGCTTCCGAGACATGGCTTAGAAATGCGTTCATCTGGCCACCCCCGTGAATACCGCCCCAGACTGGAGCGTCCAACACGAGCCTACCACACTGGATGCGGCATAAGATGACGCATTTGATCCGCTTGATCCGACGTGAGGTTCCATGCACTCATTGCATGTGAAACAATCGCCCGGAGGGGGCCTGATGGGCGGCTTTGCGCTTGATACGTTCCTACCCTATCAGTTGGCCGTCGTGGCGCGGCGGGTCAGCCTTGAATACTCCAAGCTTTACCAACAACGGTTCGGCATCTCGATCCCGGAATGGCGGGTCGTCGCGCATTTGAGCCAGGCGGGGGCGGTCAGCGTCCGCGAGATCCACGACCGGGTCGACATGGACAAATCGAAAGTCTCCCGCGCCGCGGCGCGGTTAGAGCAAAACGGGTATATCCAAAAGACCACCAGCGCGACAGACCGGCGACTTGTCGAATTGCGCCTGACCGACAAGGGCGAGGCGATGGTGCGAGAATTGACCCCGATCGCGCAAGCCTTCGAAGCCGACGTCATGCGCCGGATCGGGGATGATGCATTGGCATTTCGGGCCGGGTTAGAGACACTCATGCATTCCAATGATGAAGACAGCCACGTGAAGGGACAGTGACATGACGGATATCGTGATTATAGACGGCGCACGCACCGCAATCGGGACGTTTGGCGGATCGCTTGCCGGAACCCCGCCGATTTCGCTGGCCGCCACGGCATCGGCCGCCGCGCTGGAACGCAGCGGGGTCGCGGGAGCGCAGATCGGTCATGTCGCCTTTGGTCACGTCATCAACACCGAGCCGCGCGACATGTATCTGTCGCGCGCGGCGTCCATAGAGGCGGGTGTGCCAGACACCGCGCCGGCGATGAACGTCAATCGGCTGTGCGGTTCCGGTGCGCAGGCGATTGTCTCTGTCGTTCAGTCACTGACCATGGGTGACGCCGATTTTGGGCTTGCCGGTGGTGCCGAAAGCATGAGCCGGTCGCCCTATATCCTGCCGCAGGCACGTTGGGGACAGAAGATGGGCGATGCCGGCGCGTCCGACATGATGCTGGGGGCGCTGAATTGCCCCTTCGGCACCGGGCACATGGGTGTGACGGCAGAGAATGTCGCGGATGAACATGGCATTGATCGCGCCGCGATGGACGCCTTTGCCATGGAAAGCCAGGTGCGGGCCGCGCGGGCAATCGAAGAAGGCCGCTTCAAAAGCCAGATCGTGCCGGTCGAGGTGCGCGTGAAGCGCGACACCGTGGCTTTCGACACCGACGAACACCCCAAGGCCACGTCTCTTGAACAACTTGGCGGATTGCGGCCGGTGTTCCGCAAGGATGGCTCGGTCACTGCCGGCAATGCGTCCGGCATCAACGATGGCGCGGCGGCGATTGTGATGGCCCGCGCCGATGCGGCCGAGGCCGCCGGACTCAAACCTCGCGCCCGCATTCTGGGCTATGCCCATGCCGGCGTGCGGCCCGAAGTGATGGGCATCGGCCCGGTGCCAGCCGTTCAGAAGCTCTTTGAACGCACCGGCCTGAGCGCGGATGATTTCGATGTGATCGAGTCGAACGAAGCCTTTGCGGCCCAGGCACTCGCCGTGAACAAGGGGCTGGGTCTGGACGCAACCAAGGTTAACCCAAATGGCGGGGCCATCGCACTGGGTCACCCGGTCGGCGCGACCGGGGCCATCATCACCATCAAGGCGCTCTATGAACTTGAGCGTATCGAGGGGCAACGCGCGCTGATCACGATGTGCATCGGCGGCGGGCAGGGCATTGCCTTGGCTATTGAACGTCTGACCTGACGGGGCAAAACGTTAATCGGTTAAGAACATGTTTACGTTTGGTGTTTCAGACTGCGGCGGACCTGCCGCGACCGGAGACATCTCATGCGCGATACCGATTGGCCCGCCGAAGACCTGCGCGCACGCCTTGCCGCCGAAGCGACGCTTGCGCAAAAACAGACCGAACTTGCCACCGCAAACACCAAGATCGCGGCACATGCCAAACAGCTGACCGACGAAATCATCGTCAAGCGGCAAGAGGCGGAGTCGCTGCGAGGCGAAAACCTTGAAGTGCGGTCGCATCTTGAAAAGGCCGAAAGCGCGATGCGCCTGGCCGAGCGGCGTTTGTGGGACTCTCTTGAAGCCATCGAAGACGGGTTTGCGGTGTTTGATGGCGACAATCGCCTGATTGCCGCGAACCGGGCCTATCTCGCCCCCTTCGAAGACCTCGAAGATGTGCGCGTCGGCGCGGCTTATCCGGATATTCTTCAGCTTGCCGTGGAAGAAGGCATTGTCGACCACGGCGAAATGTGGGGGCCAGACTGGGTATCGATGATGCTCGCGCGGTGGGACGACCCCATGCGCAGCCCGCTGACCTTGCGTCTGTGGAACAATCAGTTCATCCGCCTGATAGAACAGCGCACCGATGGCGGCGACATGGTGACATTGGCCGTGAACGTGACCGACACGATTGCGCGGGAAAAGGAACTGGACGAAGCCCGCCTTAAGGCCGAGGCCGCAAATCGCGCAAAATCGGCATTTCTGGCCAATATGAGCCATGAGATCAGGACACCGATGAACGGGGTTCTGGCCATGGCCGACCTGATGGCCGAGGGCACGTTGGACGACGATCAGCGTTTGTGCCTTGATACTATCCGCACATCGGGCGAGGCGCTGTTGGTCATCATCAACGATGTGCTCGACTATTCGCGGATCGAGGCGGAAAAGCTGAGCTTGCATCCCGAACCGTTCGATCTGGAAAAATCCATCCATGAGGTGATCGTGCTGCTGCAACCCTCGGCCCGCGAAAAGCAGATCGAGATGATCGTGGATTACGACATGTTCCTGCCGACCGGCTTTGTCGGTGATCAGGGGCGCGTGCGTCAGGTGCTGACCAACCTTGTCGGAAATGCCGTGAAATTCACCGAGACCGGGCATGTGCTGGTCCGGGTGGTTGGTCTGCGCGACGAGGAAAGCGGCGAACACCGCGTGCATATCGCAGTAGAAGACACCGGCATCGGGATTGCGCCCGAAATGCAGGAACATATCTTCGGCGAGTTCAATCAGGCCGAAGACGAAATGAATCGGTCGTTCGACGGTACCGGGCTTGGCCTTGCGATCAGCCGGCGCCTTGTGGCGTTGATGGGCGGCGATATGTGGGTCGAATCGACCCTTGGCGAGGGGTCGACCTTTGGGCTGCAACTGTCGCTTCCGGCATCGTCCAAGTCGGACGAACCGCAGCTTGGACCGCCCGCATGGCTGGGGCGGGTCCTGGTCGTCGACGGCGTGGCAGCCAACCGGTCGGTCCTGCAAAAACAGCTGACCGCGCTTGGGATCGTGCCGGAATGCCATGCCGATATGGGGCAACTCGCCACGATGGACTGGCGCGGCGAAGACGTTCTTTTCATCTCGCAGGCAGGTCTTGCGGATCTCGATGCCAGCGCCCTTGCAGGGCCGGCCGCGGTCTTCGTCTTGTGCCAGGGACCGGCGGCGCGTTCGCTTGATCTGCCCGGTAATGCGCAGGTGCTATTGCAACCGGTACTTCGACGCGAACTGCTTCGCCGGCTGTCAGAGCTTGAACCTGCGCAGTGCCCTCTTCCGGCCGAACCAACCGCGCCTGCCGATGCAGCGCCGCGCCGGATGCGGGTGTTGGCCGCCGAGGATAACAAGACCAACCAACTGGTGTTGCGTAAGCTGCTGAAGTCTGTCGATATCGATCTTGAGATGGTCGAGAACGGCGAAGAGGCGCTGGCCGCCTATCGGGCGGACCCGCCCGATCTTTTCTTCACCGATATATCCATGCCCGTGATGGACGGCAAAGCCGCCACGCGCGAGATCCGGGCCTTTGAGGATGAGGCGGGGCTGGAGCGATGCCCCATCGTCGCCATGACAGCCCACGCCGGACCGGACGCCGAAGGCGAGATATTCGCAGCCGGGATCGATCATATCCTGACCAAGCCGCTCAAACGCGATCTACTGGTCGAACATATCGAAGCGGCCGCACCAGCAGAGGCAGAGCTGTCGATGGCCGCCGAATAGGCCGCCGTCAGGCATCGCTTTCCGGATAATCCCGCACGAAAACCGGGGCCTCCTCGGTGGACCGGGCGGGATCGTAGGCATAGCCGCCAGTGTCGAAGTCGCGCAGCCCGGCGGGGTCGGACAGACGCCGGTCGATCACAAAACGGGCCATGGCGCCACGGGCCTTCTTCGCAAAAAAGCTCACCATCTTGGCCCTACCGCCCCGGTCCTCAAGAAAGACCGGCGTGATTACCCGCAGGCCAAGGGCCTTGGTGTCAACGGCGCCGAAGTATTCCTGACTGGCGCAATTCACCAGAACCTCGGCACCGATATCCCTCGCATCCGCCTTGAGACTTTTGGCGATGTCCTTGCCCCAGAAGTCGTAAAGCGTGGCGCCGCGCCGCGTCTTCAGGCGGCTGCCCATTTCAAGACGATAGGGCTGGATCGCATCGCGCGGGCGCAACACTCCGTAAAGCCCTGACAAGATCCGTAGGTGATTCTGCGCCCAGTCCAGCGCATCACTGTCAAGCGACGCGGCATCCAGCCCGATATAGGTGTCTCCGGCAAAGGCGCGCACCGCCGGGCGGGTCGCCTGCGGATCCGGCACGTCCGCAAATGCCTGAAACCGCTCCCGGTTGAGACGGGCGAGGTCATCGGACAGATCCATCAGCGACTTGAGCTTGGTCAGGGTCAGCTGCCGCCCGTGACCTGCCAGCCGCGCGGCTTCTTTGGCAAAGCGCGGCTCGGTGACCTCAAGCCCGGTTTCGCCCCAGTCCAGCCGCTTCGCCGGTGAAATCGCAACAAGCATCCCTGCCCTCCTTAATTCCCTGCACCGCTACTTAGCGGAGGCTGCGGCAGCCTCAAGCCTCGTTCAGGACATCGAGAAAGGCAGAACCGAACCGATCGGCGCGCTTGTCGCCCAAAAGCCGGGCCAGGCTGTCGGGGTCTGCGGGCCGCTGCTTTGCCACCCGTGCCAGAAGCGAGGTCGAACAACTCATCGGCTTGTCCACGCCCATCGGGCCACGCGCCAGTTCCGCCTGAACCTCGACCAGTCGGTCGAACACCGCGCCTTCGTCGCGCCCGGCCAGTTTTCGCCGCTGCGGATGTGGCGCGGGCGTGGCCTCTCCCGTGATCACTTCAAGGAACAGTGCGCCGTAGCGTTCCAGCTTCTTGACGCCCACGCCGCTGATCCCCGCCATCTCATCAAGAGTCGATGGCCGGGTCTCGGCCATTTCGATCAGCGTGCGGTCAGGGAAAATGACATATGCCGGCACGCGCTGTTCCTCGGCCAGGGCGCGGCGCTTGGCCTTGAGAGCGGAGAGAAGTGGCGCATCCTCTTCCGACACCAGCATACGCACCGCCGGGCGTTGTGTCGCAGCCTTCATCGTGTCGCGCCGCAGGGTGATCGCCGCCTCGCCCTTCAGTATCGGGCGGGCATCATGGGTCATGCGCAGCGCGCCGTGGCGTTCAGGATCGGGACGGACAAGGTCGTGCCCCATCATCTGGCGAAACACGGCCTGCCATTCGCGGCGGTTCAGGTCCTTGCCGACGCCGAAGGTCGGCAGGTCGCTATGCCCGCGGGCGCGCACCTTGTCGGTTTCCGTGCCGGTCAGGATATCGATCAGGTGCCCGCTGCCGAACCATTCGCCCGTGCGCAGAATGGCCGACAGGGCCTTTCGCACCGCTTCGGTACCATCGAAGGTTTCGGGTGGCGTGGCGCAGAGGTCGCAATTCCCGCAAGGCTCTGACGTTTCGCCAAAATACCCCAGCAGGGCCTGACGCCGACAGCCCAACGCCTCGGCCAGACCAAGCAGCGCGTTAAGCCGCGCGTGATCGGCGGATTTGCGTTCGGGCGGGGCCAGACCTTCGTCCACTTGGGCACGGCGCAGGCGGATGTCGTCCGCCCCGTAGAGCGTGAGCGTATCGGCTGGCGCGCCATCCCGGCCCGCACGGCCGATTTCCTGGTAATAAGCCTCGATCGATTTGGGCAGATCGGCATGGGCGACCCAGCGAATGTCGGGCTTGTCGACCCCCATCCCGAAGGCGACGGTCGCCACGACGATCAGCCCATCCTCGCGCTGGAACCGCGTTTCAACGGCGCGGCGCGGTTCGGCTTCCATTCCGCCGTGGTAATGGCAGGCGGCGTGGCCTTCGGCACAAAGCGCGGCGGCCAGCGTTTCGGTCTTGGCCCGAGTGCCGCAATAGACGATGCCCGATTGCCCCTTGCGGGCGGCGGCGAAGGCAAGGATCTGACGACGCGGCTGATCCTTGGCGGCAAAGGCAAGGTGGATGTTGGGGCGGTCGAAGCCGTGCAAGAACACCTTGGGTGCCTCGCCATCGAAAAGCCGGGTCACGATCTCGTCGCGGGTTTCGGCATCGGCGGTGGCGGTGAAGGCGGCCAGTGGTACGTTCAAGTCGCGCCGAAGCGCGCCAATGCGCAGATAGTCGGGGCGGAAATCATGGCCCCACTGGCTAACGCAATGCGCTTCGTCCACCGCGATCAGGTTAACGCCGATCCGCCGCAGGAACGGAACGGTGCCGCCAGAGGCCAATCGTTCCGGCGCCATATAGAGAAGCCGCAATTCACCGCGATCGAGGGCCGCAAAAACCGCATCGGTTTCTTCGTCGGTATTGCCGGATGTCAGCGCCCCGGCGGGCACCCCGGCCTCGTGCAGCGCCCGCACCTGATCGCGCATCAGCGCGATCAAGGGAGAGATGACCACCGTCACCCCATCACGGCACAGCGCGGGCAGTTGATAACAAAGCGACTTGCCGCCACCGGTCGGCATGATGGCAAGCGCGTTTTGACCGGCGACCACAGCTTCGACGATTTCCTGCTGGCCGGGGCGAAACGCCTCGAACCCGAAAACGGAAGAAAGCAGCGCGCTTGGGCTGGTCATGGTCCTGTCGGTTTTTGTTCAAACTGCTCTTGTTGAGATGACCATCTCACATGAGGAATCGGTGAACAACCGCCGACAGGCGGTTCGCGTCAGGCAAGCGCCTGATAAAGATCCGGAAGGATGATGTCGCGCAAGATTATGACGATGATGAACGCCACGAGCGGGGCCAGATCAAGCCCGCCGGTGTTGGGCAGAAAGCGTCGGATGCGGCTGTAAAGCGGTTCGAGCAGTCGGTTCAGACCGTCCCAGATTTGCGCAACCAGCGGCTGCCGCATGTTGAGCACCTGAAAGGTGATCAGCCAACTGAACACGATGTGGATGATCATGATGAAGAACGCCACGTCGAGCAGCAATCTCAAAATCTCGATAATCGAACCCATTCGATCCGTCTCCCTGCCTAAGCGGCTGACTTAAGCGGCGTTGCGGCGCGAGGCAAGGCTTTGGGCCACAAGAGGTGAAGAGTTTCTCTTGCGGGCCACAGGTGCACCCTGTCTAACGGACACGAGGCAACGCGCGGCAGGGACATGGCACCAACGGCACGACAACGTATCTGGGGCTGGTTCTTTTTCGACTGGGCAAGTCAGCCCTATAACACGCTTCTTCTGACCTTCATCTTCGGCCCATATATCAACGAGCTTTTGGGCGATGGTTCGCAGGCGCAGGCGGTGTGGGGCATTGGCATCGGGGCGGCGGGCATTCTGATCGCCATTTCCGCCCCGGTTCTGGGTGCGATTGCCGACAGTTCGGGCACGCGCATGCGCTGGATCTGGGCCTTTTCGGTTCTCTATGTGGTGGGCAGCGCTGGTCTTTGGTTGGCTGCACCCGGCGATTTCAATCTTTTTCTGGTCATGACGTTTTTCGCGTTGGGCCTGATCGGGATGGAGTTTGCGACGATTTTCACCAACTCGATGCTGCCCGATTTGGGAACGCGCGAAGAGATCGGCCGAATCTCTGGAAATGGATGGGCTTTCGGGTATCTGGGCGGGTTGGCCGCGCTTGTGATCATGCTGCTCCTGTTCGCGGAAAGTGCCGAAACGGGCCAGACACTGATCGGGCTCTCGCCGATTTTCGGGCTGGATGCAGAGGCCCGCGAAGGCACGCGGTTCGTCGGGCCGCTGACCGCGCTTTGGTTCATGGTGTTCATGATCCCGTTCTTTCTTTACGTGCGCGATCCGCGCCCGGTGAAACGCACGCGTCTGAAAATCTCGCAAGCGCTGTCGGACCTTGGCACGACGCTGCGCGGGTTGCCCAAACGGCCCAGCCTTTTTGCCTATCTCGCCTCATCGATGTTCTACCGCGATGCGCTGAACGGGATGTACACCTTCGGCGGGATCTACGCCGCTGGGGTTCTAGGGTGGAGCGTGGTGGATACCGGCATCTTCGGCATTCTCGCCATCATCACCGGCGCGCTTTTTGCCTGGCTTGGGGGGCGGGCCGATATGGTCTATGGCCCACGGCCGGTGATCTTCGCCTGTATCCTGGTTCTGCTGGGCGTGGCGATTTCGCTGGTATTCGTGTCGCCCGATACGGTGTTTGGGGTGCCGGTCGCCGAAGGGTCCAACCTGCCGAATATCGCGTTCTACGTGCTGGGCGCCCTGATCGGTGCGGCGGGTGGCGCACTGCAATCGGCCAGCCGGACGATGATGGTGCGACAGGCCAATCCCAAGCGGATGACCGAAGCCTTCGGGCTTTATGCGCTTGCCGGAAAGGCGACATCGTTTATTGCGCCCCTGTCCATCGGCATCATGACCGCTGTGACCGGCAGCCAACAGGCCGGTGTAACGCCCTTGATCGTGCTTTTCGCAATCGGGCTTTTGCTGCTATTCTGGGTGAAACCAGACGGGGATCGGGCAGACGAATGATCATCCGCGCACTCATATCCGTTGCCTTTGCCGTCGCGCTGGCGCTTCCGGCAAGTGCAGAACCTTTGGCCAAGGAACTTTTCGGGGCACAGCGCCAAGGTTCCGAACATCGCCCCGCGCCCTTTGGCAGCTATGCCAAGGGATGTGTCGCCGGGGCCGTACAACTCGCCGAGACCGGACGGACATGGCAGGCGATGCGCCTGTCGCGCAACCGCAACTGGGGGCATCCCGAAACGATCGCCTTCATCGAACGCCTGTCGAAAAAGGCGGCGCGGCAACCAGGGTGGAACGGGCTTTATATCGGGGACATGTCGCAACCGCGTGGTGGCCCGATGCTGACCGGGCACCGGTCGCATCAGACCGGGCTTGATATCGATGTCTGGATGCGGCCCGCGACCAACCTTCGCCTGAGCCGGGGCGTGCGCGAAGAGCTGTCGTCCATCTCAATGCGGCGGGCGAAGGGCGCTTACGTCAACGACCAATGGACGCGGGCACATCATGAGATTTTGAAAGCCGCGGCAAAGGACCCTGCCGTCGCCCGGATTTTCGTGTTTCCCGGGGCCAAGGTTCAGATGTGCAACGACGAAAAGGGCGACCGGGCGTGGCTTAACAAGATCCGTCCCTGGTGGGGGCATCACTATCATTTCCACGTGCGGCTGGCCTGTCCCAAGGGTGCACGCGGCTGTGTCGATCAGGCCCCGCCGCCGCCGGGTGATGGCTGTGCGGATGCCGAGGAATGGGTACGCAATATCCTGAACCCGCCGCCGCCGGACCCCAACGCACCGCCACCGAAACCACGGCGCGAGTTGGTGATGGCGGACCTTCCGACGCAATGTGCGCAGGTGCTTGGGTCAAGGTGATCCCGGGTCTTGCAGGGGGCGACTAAGCCCGCTAAACGGGCGCGTCCCGGAACGGGAACAAGTCTCCGCAACCTTGCAAAAAACGGAAAAACCCTATGAACCGTCTGATCCCCGGCATTCTTGCCATGGCTGCCATTGTGGTGGCGTCGAATATTCTTGTGCAGTTCCTTTATGGTCAGTGGCTGACCTGGGGGGCGTTCACCTATCCCATCGCGTTTCTGGTGACGGATGTGATGAATCGCGTTTACGGGTCGGCGCTTGCGCGGCGTGTGGTTCTTGCGGGGTTCTTGACGGGTGTGGCCTGTTCGCTGATCGGTACGCAGATCATGGGAGAGTTCGGGCCGCTGGTGACGTGGCGCATTGCAATCGGGTCGGGCATCGCGTTCCTGACCGCGCAACTGCTTGATATTGCCGTGTTCAATCGGTTGCGCGAGGGCAAGTGGTGGCGGGCGCCCTTGGCGTCGACGCTGGTGGGATCGACGGTGGATACCGCGCTTTTCTTCACCATCGCGTTCAGCCAAACCCTTGTCTTCATTGAACCTTCCAACGACGTAAGCTGGGCGGGTGAGATGCTGCCGCTTCTTGGTACGGGGCCTGTGGCGCCGCTTTGGGTGTCGCTGGCTGTGGCGGATTGGAGCGTAAAACTTGGGCTTGCGCTGATCGCACTGGTGCCATTTCGCCTGATTGTGAAGCGTTTGACGGCACAGGTTGCGTAAAACCTTTTGACAAACACAAAATCTGTGCCAACCTCCCACCATCGGTTCAACAATTGAAAGGAGGTGGTCCAGTGTCGAGAGTGATATTGGAGAGAGGTGTCGGAACAGTCAGGAGATTGATCGCCTAAGGGCAAACCCGAAGGCAGAACGCTTCTGATTGGGCCTCAGTCCCTAACTGGCCCATCTCTGAATAACTCGAAGGGCCGCCGACATCCGGCGGCCCTTTTCGTGTCAAAGCAGGCCCGCACAACCCGTACACAACCCGTACACAACCTGTACACAACGCGTACACAGCCGTACACGGAGTGCGCCATGCTGAAAATCTCCGAAACCGTGACCATCGAGGATTGGGAACTGACCGAACAATTCGTCCGGGCGGGCGGCCCGGGCGGGCAGAACGTCAACAAGGTCGCCACGGCGGTGGAGCTTCGGTTTGAAGCCGCACGGTCCCCGAACCTGCCCGACCCGGTGAAGTCACGGTTGCGGCGGCTGGCCGGGCGGCGTTGGACAAAGGACGGCGCGGTGGTCATTCAGGTCAGCGAGGAACGGTCGCAAGCCCGCAACCGCGATATCGCGCGGGCGCGACTGGCAGAGTTGGTGCGCAAGGCATTCGAACGGCCCAAACGTCGGGTGCCAACAAAGGTATCGGCCAACCAGAAGCGCAAGCGGGTTGAGGCGAAGAAGCGAAGGGCCGAGGTGAAGGCGCTTAGGGGCGGGGTCGATCCGGAGTGATCGCGGCAGCCTATACCCCGCCGTTCGGCTTCAGTGGCGTCGGTGCCGTGATGCGGCGCAGGAATTCATCGAAAAGCGGGACGGTGAAATCGATGTCGCCATAGGCCGGGCTGTAGATCATTCCCTTTGAGATGATCTTGGCACGGCGCGGTCCAAGGGCCGTGATCTCTTCGCTCAGCGCATCGGCAACATCCGCAGAACGATAGGGCCCGGATCCAAGGCCCGCCATGGCCACCACGTATTCGCGTTCCTTGGGCGTCAGCCGGTCGTATCGCACGCGGAAGAACCCCTGATCCAATCGGGTCAGCGCCGCTTGCGTGGCCGCGTCAACGACATCGACAGTGATCGGCGAATGTTCGGCAAGGTTCCACGATTGAAACCCCCATTCCTGAAGATAATAGGGATAGCCCTGGGTTTCCTTGAGAATGCGGGCCACGGCATCGTCGGCGATGGATTCGCCTTCGTCCACGATCGGCTGGACGATGGCCGTGCGGGCGGCGTCCGGATCAAGCGGACCAATCGCGGGGAAATTGAAGAGCCGCTCGGCATAAGACTTGGCCTCACCCGACAAGGCGGCAAGTTGGGGAAGACCGGCCCCGAAGAACATCACCGGCAGCTGGCGTTGGTTGATGCGATGGATCGCCACGATCAACGCGGCCAGTTCGTCGGATTTGAGGTACTGCACTTCGTCGATAAGAAGCGTCCAGGCACGCCCGGCGGATTTCGCAGCCTCGCCGATGCGCAGGAACACCTCGGCCAGATCAAGCTCGAGCATGCCGCTGTCGGCGACGCCGGTTTCGGCATCGACGGAAATGGAAACGCCGGCCAGCTTGATCTTGAACACGCTGGCAAAGCTGCGCAGGGCGCGCAGGGCGGAATGCGCGTTCGCCTTGGCGGATTCGATTGCCGACAGGCGGCGCAGCACCTGTGCCATGCGCGGATAGAGCAATTCGGCCAGGGTCGTGTTTTCCGGGGCTTCGATGAAGGACGTCAGATGGTGGTTGGCGTCCGCGACCTGTTCGATCCGGTTGAGAAGCACGGTCTTACCGACACCCCGCAAACCCAGAAGAAGTTGCGAGCGCCCATGACGCCCGTGCAGGATACGCTGCAGGGCGATTTCGGCGTCGCGAATAATGTGGTCGCGCCCGGCCAGCTCTGGCGGTTGCGATCCGGCGCCGGGGGCAAAGGGGTTTCTGACCGGATCCATGATCCTCTAACAAATTTATCGGGTTATATCTTCGTTATTCTATAACTATATATAACTATGTATATTTAGGTAAACATCGTCAAACGACGACCTCAAGCTCTGCCTGCTCTCCTACCCCGAACACCTTTTTGTACCGCGCGACCTGATCCGCCGGGCCCATGGCCTTGCGCGGGTTGTCGGAGAGTTTCACGGTCGGGCGGCCATTGGCGGCGGCGGCTTTGCACACAAGGCTGAACGGGGCTAGCGCGTCGCCCGGCACAAGGCCACGGAAATCGTTGGTCAGAAGCGTGCCCCAACCAAAGCTGACGCGGACGCGGTCGTGGAACTGGGCGTGCAATTCAGTGATCTTGTCGACATCGAGGCCATCGGAGAAGATCACGAGCTTTTCGCGCGGGTCCTCGCCCCGGGACTTCCACCAGGCAATCGCGATCTCGGCTCCTTCGGCGGGGTCACCGCTGTCGACACGAATGCCCGTCCAGCCCGCCAGCCAGTCGGGCGCGTGGGCCAGAAAACCGCGCGTGCCATAGGTGTCGGGCAGGATGATGCGCAGATTGCCGTCATGCTCTTCCTGCCAATCGGAGAGCACGTCATAGGGCGCGCGCGCCAGTTCTTCATCGCTGTCGGCGAGCGCGGCATAGACCATGGGCAGTTCGTGGGCGTTGGTCCCGATCGCCTCGACATCCCGGTTCTTGGCGATCAGGCAGTTGGAGGTGCCGACGAACTTGTCGCCCAGCCCCTCGATCATCGCTTGCACGCACCAGTCCTGCCAGAGAAAGGAATGGCGGCGGCGGGTGCCGAAATCGGCGATGCGCAGGTCGGGCACATTGCGCAACGTTTCGACCTTTTGCCAAAGCTGGGTCATGGCGCGGGCATAAAGCACCTGAAGCTCGAACCGACCCATTTCGGCCAGAACGGCGCGGCTGCGCAGTTCCATGAGGACCGCGAGGGCGGGAATTTCCCAAAGCATGACCTCGGGCCATTTCCCTTCGAAGGTCAGCTCGAACTGGCCGTCGCGCTTTTCGAGGTGATAGGGCGGCAGGCGCAGATTTTCGAACCATTCCATGAAGTCGGAGCGGAACATCTGGCGCTTGCCATAGAAGGTATTCCCGCGCAGCCACGTGCTTTCGCCCCGGGTGAGGCTGAGCGAGCGGATGTGATCGAGCTGTTCGCGCAATTCGCCTTCGTCGATCACCTCGGCCAGACGAATGGATTTGGTGCGGTTGATCAGCGAGAAGGTGACGGTGGTGTCGGGTTTGTTGCGAAAAACCGACTGGCACATCAGCAATTTGTAGAAATCGGTGTCGATTAGCGAGCGGACGATCGGGTCGATCTTCCACTTGTGGTTATAGACACGGGTGGCGATGTCGACCATGGGCAAGCTCCCTTACAAGGGCCGATGGTTAAGCAAGGGGGCGGGGCTTGTCCAGTTTGGGGGCGCTGCCCCCGGCCGCTTGCGCGGCCTCCCCCGGAATATTTGCGGCCAGAAGACCGGGGCGGGTCAGGCGAGGGTGACGCCGGCGTCGGCCATGCCTTGGCGGGCGGCCGCGAGAGAACCATCGAGGTCGATGGCGCGGGTGAGGCTTTCGATGACGCGGACCTGAAAGCCGCATTTGGCGGCGTCGACAGCCGAGAAATTCACGCAGAAGTCGGTGGCGAGGCCGACGAGAGTGACGGTATCGACGCCCCGGGTCTTGAGGTAGCCTTCGAGACCGGTTGGCGTGGTGTGATCGTTTTCGAAGAAGGCGGAATAGCTGTCTATTTCAGGGCGAAAGCCCTTGCGGATGATCATGTCCGCCGGGTCGATGTTGAGACCCGGGTGGAAGGCGGCGCCGTCCGAGCCGATGATGCAATGGTCGGGCCAGAGCACTTGGGGACCATAAGGCATGTCGATCATGTCATAGGGGGCGGCGCCGTCATGGGTGCTGGCGAAGGAGGAGTGCCCGGCGGGGTGCCAGTCTTGCGTCAGTACGCGGACGGGGAATTCGGGCATCAGCGCGTTGATCGGGGCCACGATGTCATCGCCGCCGGGCACGGCGAGCGCGCCGCCCGGGCAGAAATCGTTTTGTACGTCGATAACGATCAGGGCTTCGTTGGCTGGGCGCATGTGTCGGACTCCGTCCATTTGTGGTGGGTCTTGCCTAAGCGGGGCGGCGGCGGGGGTCAACGGGGCCTTGATCAAGGGGGCGCGGCTGGCATAGACCGATGGCCATGTTCACCGTAGCAGCACTTTATCATTTCACGAGGTTCGAAGACCCTGCCGCGCTTAAGACGCCGCTGGCGCAATTGGCCTGTGCGCAAGGGGTGACGGGTACGATCCTGCTGGCGCCCGAGGGTGTGAACGGGACGATTGCGGGTCCGCGCGAGGGGATAGATGCGGTGCTGGCGCATCTGCGCGCCCTGCCGGGTTGCGCCGATCTGGCGTGGAAGGAAAGCCACGCGACGGAGGCACCGTTCCGGCGGCTGAAGGTGCGGCTCAAACGCGAGATCGTGACGATGGGCCAGCCGGATGTAGACCCCACGAACGCCGTCGGCCGCTATGTTGCCCCGGCGGACTGGAACGCGTTGATCAGCGCGCCGGACGTTGCGGTGATCGATACGCGGAACGATTACGAGGTGGGGATCGGGACGTTTTCCGGTGCAATAGACCCTGATACGCGATCTTTCGGCGAGTTTCCGACGTGGTGGGAGGCCAACAAGGATCGCTTCGAGGGCAAGCGGATTGCAATGTTCTGTACCGGTGGCATTCGCTGCGAGAAGTCGACGAACTGGCTGATCGGGCAAGGGGTGGACGAGGTGTATCACCTTGAGGGCGGCATTCTGAAATACCTCGAAGAGGTGCCCGAGGACGAGAGCCTGTGGCAGGGCGAGTGTTTCGTGTTCGACCGGCGCGTGTCGGTGGGCCATGGGCTTCGTGAGGGCGATTACGATCTGTGCCATGGCTGCCGGCGGCCGATCTCAGACGCGGACAAGGCGCATGACGCCTATGAGCCGGGGGTGAGCTGCCACCGGTGCATTAATGAGCATAGCGAGGCGGACCGGGAGCGATTTCGCGAGCGCCAGCGGCAGATGGAGCGGGCAGCGCGCTAAGCATCGTTTCTGGCGGCGCTGCCCCCGGTCGCGCTGCGCCCTCCCCCGGAATATTTTCAGCCAGAAGACCGGGGCGGACCTGGATCAGAAGTCGAGGTTGGCGACGCTGAGCGCGTTTTGCTGGATGAATTCGCGGCGCGGTTCGACGACGTCGCCCATGAGCTTGGTGAAGATGTCATCGGCTTCGGTCACGTCTTCGATGCGGACCTGAAGCAGCGTGCGCGCCTCTGGATCAAGCGTGGTTTCCCAAAGCTGATCGGGGTTCATTTCGCCCAGGCCCTTGTAGCGCTGAAGCGTGAGGCCCTTTTCGCCCTCGTTCAGGATCGCGTCCAGAAGCTCGGTCGGCCCGTGGATGGGCGTTTCGCGATCTTTCCGGATCAGGCGCGAGGGCTGGGTGTAGACCTCTTGCAGCTGGTCAGTGTGGCTGCCCAGACGGCGGGCTTCCGGCGAGCGCAGGATGGGGCCGTCAAGTGTGCGCTGTTCTTCGACACCGCGCACGAGGCGGGAAAAGCGCATGCCCTTGTCCTGGGTTGGCCGCCCCTGCCAGCCGCGTTCGTATTCGGCGGAGACCAGATCGAGCCGGGCGGCGACGGTATTGGCCGTGCCTTGCAGATCGGCATCGACCGCGCCGGGGACAAAGGCACCGGCGATGGCGGCCTGTTCGAGGATGGGCTGGGGGTAATGGGTCGGGAAGGCCTGAAGCACCCGGCGGACCTGGCGCGCCTCTTCGACGACGCGGGCAAGGTCGGCGGCCACAATCTCTTCCCCGCTGGCGAGGCGGAGCGTGGCACCTTCGATCCCCATTTCGACGAGGTAATCGTCGAGGGCGGGCTGATCCTTGAGGTACACTTCCGACCGGCCCCGCGCGACTTTGAAAAGCGGGGGCTGGGCGATGTAGAGGTAACCGCCTTCGATGATCTCGGGCATCTGGCGGAAGAAGAACGTCAGGAGAAGCGTGCGGATATGGGCGCCGTCGACATCGGCGTCGGTCATGATGATGATCTTGTGATAGCGCAGCTTGGAGATGTCGAATTCGTCGCGCCCGATGCCGGTGCCAAGTGCCGTGATCAGAGTCCCGATCTCCTGGCTGCCGAGCATGCGGTCGAAGCGGGCGCGTTCGACGTTCAGGATCTTTCCACGCAGGGGCAGCACGGCCTGATTGGCGCGCGCGCGGCCCTGTTTGGCCGAACCGCCGGCGCTGTCCCCCTCGACCAGGAAAATCTCGCGTTTGGCGGGGTCGCGTTCCTGACAATCGGCGAGCTTACCGGGAAGGGAGGCGACATCCAGCGCGGATTTCTTGCGCGTCATCTCGCGCGCCCTGCGGGCGGCCTCGCGGGCGACGGCCGCTTCGACGATCTTGGTGACGATCACCTTGGCGGGGCCGGGATTTTCTTCGAACCACTCGGCCAGCTTTTCGTTCATCAGCCCTTCGACCGCAGGGCGCACCTCGGACGAGACAAGCTTGTCCTTCGTCTGGCTGGAGAATTTCGGATCGGGCACCTTGACCGACAGCACGCATGTGAGCCCCTCGCGCGCATCGTCACCGGTGAAGTTGACCTTTTCCTTGCGGGCGATGCCGGATTGCCCCGCATAAAGGTTCAGCGTGCGGGTCAGCGCACCGCGGAAACCGGCAAGGTGGGTGCCGCCGTCACGTTGCGGGATGTTGTTGGTGAAGGGCAGGACCATTTCGTTATAGCCGTCGTTCCACCACATCGCGACTTCGACGGTGATGCCGTCACGCTCGCCCTCGATGAAGATGGGTTCGTCGATCAGCGGGTGCTTGTGGCGGTCGAGGTAGCGGACGAATTCGCGCACGCCGCCGTCGTAGAAAAGGTCGGCCCTCTGCGGCTCGGCGGCGCGTTCGTCGATCAGAAGGATACGCACGCCGGAGTTGAGAAAGGCGAGTTCGCGCAAGCGGTTTTCGAGGGTTTTGAAGACATAGTTGAGATCGGAAAACGTATTGGTCGAGGCGAGAAAACGCACTTCGGTGCCCTTGCGCCCGTTTGCATCGCCGACCACCCGCAGATGTTCGACGGTTTCGCCACCTTCGAAGCGGGCATAGTGTTCTTTCCCGTCGCGCCAGATGCGCAGTTCGAGCCAGTCGCTGAGCGCGTTGACGACCGAGACGCCGACGCCGTGCAGGCCCCCCGACACCTTGTAGGAGTTCTGGTCGAATTTGCCGCCCGCATGCAGCTGGGTCATGATGACCTCGGCCGCGGAGACGCCTTCTTCGGCGTGCAGATCGACCGGAATACCACGGCCATTATCGCTGACCGAAACGCTCGCATCGGCGTGGATTGTGACGGTCACGGCGTCGGCGTGACCGGCCAGAGCCTCGTCAATTCCGTTATCGACGACCTCGTACACCATGTGGTGCAGGCCAGAGCCGTCGTCCGTATCCCCGATATACATACCGGGGCGCTTGCGGACAGCTTCTAACCCTCTGAGAACTTTGATTGAATCCGCGCCGTATTCATCCGGCTGGCGGGCTGGTTCGGCCATTCGCGCGTTCCTTGGTCTTTTCGGTTGTTTTATAGGCGTTTATGGGGGGGATGTCACGCCTTGGACACAATATTTAGTGGTTGGATGGCCAATGCGCCATCAGGCGTCCGCAACCCGGCAATCGCGCAAAACGAGGCCGCGGGCGATCGGGTAGCCTTGCAGATATCCTTCGAGATAATCGGAGGTCAGATCCGAGCTATCGGGTACATCGGAGAAGGTGAATCGCGCCGCGACCAGCAGGCCCTTTTCAGACACCGGTATCGCCGCCGGAAGCCCACCGTCTTCCACGAGAATTGGCTTGGTTTGGCCGTCCATGTGGCGGGAAATGTGAAGTCGGTGCGTCAGCGCGCGCAAGACCGGTAATGGCGCCAGGCAATTTGGGCCACCTCGATTCAGTTTCATGTCGTTGGGCGTGAACTTATCGCGATTTGAGACGAGCTGATCCTCACGCATCGCGAGATCAGGCGCATCACCGGGATGGGCGTCGATAACGACTACCGCGTCATCGCCATCCAGCGTGACATGAAGAAAGGCGTGATAGCTGAAGACCGGGCTTGTATCACGATTGATGGTCAGCGAGGCAAGCATCTCTGCGGCCAGGGCAACAAGATGCGCGGCGCCGGATCGCCCCAGGTCGCCGATATGCATGCCCGGGCGCTTGCCGATCGCCTCGACACCCCCAAGCATTT
>JABDPT010000239.1 GCA_013042605.1 Paracoccaceae bacterium | reverse complement strand
CAAACACAGCCTATCTCGCAGAGCTTGCACGCCTAAAAATTGAACTCGTCCGGATGCAGGAATGGATAAAAGCCTCAGGGCACAAGCTCGCAATTCTGTTCGAAGGACGCGATGCGGCTGGTAAGGGCGGAACAATCAAACGGATCACAGAGGCTCTTAATCCGCGCGGATGCACTGTTGTTGCGCTTCCCGCACCCACAGAGCGCGAAAAGACGCAGTGGTACTTCCAAAGATACGTAACGCATCTGCCAGCCGCTGGAGAGATCGTGATATTTGATCGCTCTTGGTACAATCGGGCCGGCGTCGAGCGAGTCATGGGGTTCTGTACCGACAAGGAATACCAGGAATTCATGCGAAGCTGCCCGGAATTCGAGCGTATGCTGGTGAGATCGGGCATCCAACTGATCAAGTATTGGTTTTCGGTCAGCGACGAGGAACAGGAGCGCCGCTTTCGTAGGAGGATCAAGGACCCGACCAAACAATGGAAGCTCAGCCCGATGGACCTCGAGAGTCGAAAGCGATGGGCCGATTACTCAAGAGCAAAGGATGTTATGTTCTCTCATACGGACATAAAGCAATGCCCTTGGTATGTGGTCGATTCCGACGTTAAGAAACATGCCCGGATTAACTGCATCTCGCATTTGTTATCGATAGTCCCTTTTAAGAGAATTGAGCGTGATCCGATTGTGCTTGAGGACAGGCCATCACAGCAAGGCTATGTCAGGCCTCCACTAACCGACCAGGAATTCGTACCCGAAGCTCACAAAAAACTGTCCTAAGCAAAGTCGAATTGGGCTGGCATGCAAGGAAGCGCCAGTCGGCCTGTCCCGAGTAAAGGTCAGAAAAGTCCGCGGTGCTGACTTTGGATGATCGCACGGCGGATGTCTGCTTGGAGCCGATTGTGTTGAAAAACTCCGCGACTCGAAACTCCCGCCGAAAATTTGGAACCTTGTTCTCGCAGATAGCCATATAGCAAACGTGGTTTGCGATGGGACACCTTCGCGGGAAGATGTTCTGCCAATCCGACCCTTTCAGGCGGGACACCGACTTTTTCAACACAATCAGCCCGAAGCGGACCAAGAGCCACCCCGTCGCTTAAGAGAACACCAGGGAAGGACGTTACATGACCGAAGATGAAGCTATCTCCGATCGCCTAATACAATGCCTGCAGCACCGGGAGCAGATACAACCACTTAGCTCGGGCGAGCGCGGGCTGTCGCTTGCACAATCTTATCGGATAAGCGCGCAGGTCACGAAAGCGAGGGAAGCCGCCGGCGAACGAGCTATTGGCCGCAAGATCGGTTTCACGAACCGGACGATCTGGGATGAGTACAATGTATCCGCCCCGATCTTTGGGCCGATGTACGACAAGACGGTTCACCCGTTGGAGCAGGAACCATTCGACCTCTCAGGGCTTCTTGAGCCGCGGATCGAACCCGAGATTGCCTTCTGGCTCGCCCACGCACCTGAGCCCGGGATGAAACCTGAGGACCTGATCGGCTGCGTGTCCGGCATCTGCGCTGGCTTCGAACTAGTGCAGTCTGTTTTCCCTAGCTGGAAGTTCGAGGCCGCGGATACAGTGGCTGCCTTTGGACTCCATGGGGCCTTTCTTCACGGACCTGTCCATGAATTTGCCCTAGGAGACCCGCAAGAGTGGGTGCAGCAGCTCGCGTCGTTCCGCACGACACTTCGCCGGAACGGAGAGGTGATGGACGAAGGTCCCGCGTCCAACGTGCTTGGCGGCGGGCCACTCTCGGCGCTCGGCCATCTCGCGGCCCTCGTGGCGGAGATTGAGGGGGCGCGACCTCTGACTCCGGGGGAAATCGTGACGACGGGCACTCTGACCCGCGCTCTGCCGATTTCGACCGGTGAGACGTGGCGTGCGAGCTTCGACGGCCTGTCTCTCGAGCCCATCGAAATCAGCCTCACGCGCCAGCCCTCATGAAGAAACTGGGTGCGCCGAAGGTCGTCGGAAGTGTAATGGCCTCATTGTCCGCATGACGGTCACTCGAGTTTCATCTTGCGCCCGTTCCAGGTCCGTCGAATGCTAATCGCACTTGAGTTGGGAGAGTGATGCATGGCGTCGACCAAGTCCGTGAGCTTCACCCGGATGAAGGACGGGACGAAGGAGGACTATGTTCTCCTGCGAGAGCTCGAGAAGCCTTATCTCGCGCTCACGGCCGATCGGGTGCTGGACGAGCTGCGTCGACAGGGAGAGGCGACACTCGAAGGCTACCAAGTCACGCGGCTGGAGCATGGCCTTCAGGCTGCGACGCGCGCCGAGCGGGATGGCGCCGACGTCGATTGGATTGTAGGAGCCTTGCTGCACGATATCGGAGATGGGCTGGCGCCGCAGAACCACGACCGTTTCTCGGCAGAGGTCATCCGTCCCTTCGTTCGATGGGACGTCGCGTGGGTGGTGGAGCATCACGGCATCTTCCAGATGATCTACTACGCCCACCACTACGGCTGGGTTGAGAACGCCAGGGAGCGGTTCCGGGACCATCCGTGCTTCGACAGCTGCGCCGAGTTCTGCGAGCGGTGGGACCAGTCGTCCTTCGATCCGGACTACGACACCTTGCCGCTTGAGCATTTCGAGCCTTCGGTCAGAGCGGTCTTTCGGCGCAAGGCGTACGATCCCGATGTCGTGAAGGAGGGTTTCGTGTCGCAGGTCGTTCCGGCGTGAGTTCGATCGCCTGTTCGCAGCCATGACGGAAGCACAGATCGATCCTCGCGCCGCCGGTCCGGAAAGCGTCCGTTGGCTCGTCCTTTTCGGTGTCTGGCTAATTTACTTCTGCTTCGGGCTGACGATCGCCTCATTGGCGCCCCTCGTCGGCCCGGTCAGCAGCGAGCTTGGCATCGGCAACGCGCAGATGCGCACGGATACACCGAAGAAATGATGCCTCAAGAGCAGGTCGAATACCTTTCGACGTTCCTGTCCAAGGGCCTTGTCGACATGAACGCGGTGATCGACTTCGAGACCGGCGAGGTCAAAGGCGACGCGGCGAATGGTGCTCCGATCTTCCAGACCACCTGCGCCTCCTGCCACGGTTTCGACGGTCGCGCACTCGATTGGGGTGATGCCGATGAGCCGGGCTATATCGGGACAGAGGCCAACGCCAACCCATGGGAGGTGCTGCACAAGATCCTAAACGGGCATCCCGGCGTCGAAATGATTTCTCTGTCGGCTTTCCCGCTGCAGAACGCCGTCGACGTACTGGCCTACACCCGGACCCTGCCGGAAGAATAGGTTTGCAGTGGCCGAAGTCTTCGGACTGGCTAGGTCTTGCGCTTTCCGAAGACGCTCAGGGCTCTCGGCGCAAAAATCGCCGAGAGCCCACTTGAGGCTGCGAGCCCCTAGTTGCCAAGACCATTGATCGCATCAACTGCGGACAAGTAATATTGGTTGCCTACGCCAATCTGACCCCAGACGGGGAATCTCTCGCCTCCAAGTTCATATTGTTCAGCAGCATCCCACAACGTCAGTATCTGTTTCCGAAAAAGGTATTCTCGCGGTTCGTACTCCGAATACATTTCGTCACCGCATTCCCGAATGAACGAAAAAACAAATTCTGCTTCATGCTCAAAAACGCGCTTTCCATTGTATAGCACATCGGTTTCGTGGTGGGGCGATATGCCAATAAACGAAGCTTTCTCAGCCGCATCAAATTCCACTTGTACAGAGCTTTCGATATAGTAGTCGCTTTGATCATGGCTACTTGACAGGCCGTAACCAAGGTTTCGCATCAGTCGCTGCACCTCATTGCGCGGCATCTCCAGCTTAAGTGGAAGAATGCCAACGTGAGGTTCAATATTGAACGTCGTTCTGCCGCGACGTGAAAATAGCTGCTGAAACATGTGTGCCTCTGACTGTGAGCGCATAGGTGATGATCGTGCTTGCTCGCCATTTTTCAAGTCAAAGACGGCTTTGTCCGCGTAGCAGAAGTTCAGGCAGTGCGCAGCGAATGGCTGCATTGAGCCAACCCGGACCCAATACAAATTTGCTGCGCGCGCCTGCAGAAGTTCCTTCGCTGCAGCAGCGAGGTAATTCGCTCCAAATTGCGGCGAAAGAAGCGGTCATTCAGGTGAAGTTGCATGTAGTTTGACATGTCAACATCGTTTTCTTGCTCGGCGGCGAGCGGATGTCAAATCCTTTGACGAGGCGCAGGTCACGCCTAAGTTCGCGCCTGACCACCCTCAAGTAGCAGTGCATTTACCGGGCGCCAATTTTTGATCACCCGAGTTCCAGGCTTGCCACGGCATAAAACTCCGGAGGCCTACCATCGGGTGGCGCTGCCGAGTACATACGTGCGGTTTCGAAGACGGGGGCAAAACCTTGGTCTTGCAACAGATCCACGAAATCGGGGGAAGTGCCGGGGACGTCGATGAAGACCGGTCCGGTCCCGAATTCGGCGGGTACGCTGGCGAGCAAGGCTTTTGCTTGCGTGGCTGTGTCCGCGTGGAAGGGGCCGACCTTCACGCCGTCACGACATTTTCGGAAGGTGGCAAATGCGGGCGAGGTGCTGTCCGTTCGCAGGCGGATGGTGCGTCGCGTTTCTGTCTCGGAAAACCACGCGGAGGCGAATGTGGACCGGCGGACCCCTGTCGCCTGGGCGTCGAGATCAATCAGATCCGCCGTACGGGCCGGTGCCAGATCGGCGCTGGTATTGGGCTTTTGAACTCCGCGATATCGGAGGGTTCGGCCGGAATGGGAAAACCCGGATTTCTGGTAGTTCGCCTGCTGGTCCGGCACCCCGTCCAATCCGACGCACCTGGCGCCCGCATGGGCGAGCCCGGCCTTCCAGATTTCCAGCCCATAGCCCCTGCCCCGGTCGTCAGGGTGGCAAATGAAGAGCCCGAGAAACGCGTAATGGGCGTCGTGGTTGACGACCGAGATCGCAGCGGCCGGGCGGCTATCGACGAGTTTCAGAAAGAAGCCATCCGGGTCCGCGGCAAAAAACGCCGCCGCGTCGTCGATACCGGGGTTCCAGCCTTCCGCGGCGGCCCAGTCAAGGACCAGCCCGAGGTCGGCGGGGGTCATGCGGCGCACGGTCATGGCCGGAGGGCATCCCGCAGCGAGCGATTGGGCGCGGTACTTTCGCGCAGATCAAGGGCGCTGTGCAGGTCGACCAGATGGCTTCGCATCAGATCCTCTGCGTTGGCGCCGTCGCCATCGGCAATCGCTTGGACCAGTGCGTGGTGGGCAAAGCTCTCGCAGAGCGCGCTTTCCCGGCGCCAATAGAGTGCGATGATCAGCGAGGACCGGGCGATCAGGGCCGCGATGAACGCCGCGATCGTGCTTTGGTCCGCGATGCGCGCAATCTCGATGTGAAACAGACCCGACAGGTGCAGCGCCTTGCCCTGCTCGCCGTCCGACATCGCTGCGTGCTCGTCGGTGATGTGGCGGCGCAGCATCTTAATGTCGTCCGGTGTCGCGCGGTCCGCAGCCATCCGCGCCGTGCGCGGCTCCAGCAATTCGCGCGCCTCGAACACCTCTCGGGCTTCTCGTAAAGACGGTTGCGCGACAAAGGCGCCACGGTTGCGCTTGATGTCCACGAGTTGCAAATGCGCCAGCGATTGCAAGGCCGCACGGATCACGGTCCGAGACACCCCGAATATCTCGCCCAGGTCATCCTCGCCAAGCTTGGTGCCCGGGGCGAGGCGGTGTTCGTGAATGGCCAGCGAGAGGGCAGAGGCAACATGGCCGCCCGAAGCAGCGCCGCTATTGGCTTTCGATGTCTGGACGGTGTGTTCGGTCATCTGTCCCTCTGCGGTCGAATCATTGGCAGAGGCGCGCTGTGCCGACAAGACGCCTCGGGTCGCGGCGCCGTTCCATGGTTTGATTGTATACAATATTGTGCCCGATTTTGTACCGCACCACAGGAGTTCTGCGGAATAATTCAGCAAATGACGATCAATCGCGCTGTTCGAGACCTGATTCGATTGCGACCTGACCAAACCGACTCTGACATGCCTCAGCCTTTGGGGGTGAGATGAGCGAACCGATCAAGGATCTGGAACTGGTGAACGTGACCAAGCGCTATGGCGCGACCGTCGCGGTGGACGCCATCAATCACCATTTCAAACCGGGGACCTATACCTGCCTGCTGGGCCCGTCGGGCTGCGGCAAATCCTCGACCCTGCGCATGATTGCGGGCCACGAAAGCATCTCTGACGGCTCGATCCTTTTGGGCGCGCATGACATCTCTGACCTTCCGCCCGCCAAGCGCGGCACGGCGATGATGTTTCAGAACTACGCCCTGTTTCCACATCTTTCGGTCACCGAAAACGTGGCCTTCAGCCTGAAGATGAAGGGCGTGGACTCAAAGACCCGCCGCGCTGCAGCCAACGAGATGCTGGAGCTTGTCGACCTGACGGAGCTGAGCGATCGCTTGCCGGATCAGCTTTCGGGCGGTCAGCAGCAGCGTGTCGCCCTAGCACGCGCACTGATAACGCGTCCGCAGGTATTGTTGCTTGATGAGCCGCTGTCGGCGCTTGATCCGTTCCTGCGGATCCGGATGCGGGCCGAATTGCGCAAGCTGCAACAGGAATTGGGCATCAGTTTCTTGCATGTCACCCACGGGCAGGACGAGGCATTGGCGCTGGCCGACGAGATCGTCGTGATGAACAACGCCGTTATCGAACAGGCCGGTCCGGCGCGCGAGGTCTTCAACGCCCCCAAGACGGAGTTCGTCGCGCGCTTCATGGGCGGACACAACGTCATCGCCTTGCCCGACGGGCATTTCGCGATCCGATCCGACGCGGTCGGGCTGACGACGGTTGAGGCAGGCAAGCTCGAAGCGTCGGTGACCGCCGTGGAGTACCAGGGCACGCATGTGTCCGTCACCGCCCGCACGGTCGGCGATCAGGACGTCACCGCGCTGATGGCCGACAGTCTTTTCTTCGAACAGCCCAAGACCCCGGGCGACCGAGTCGGTCTGTCCTGGGACCCCAACGACCTGCACGCACTCGCAAGCTAATGGACATCTGACAAGGAGAAACACCGGATGACAAAGGTAAACAGAAGAACCCTGCTGAAAGGCGGCGCCGCGGCTGTGGCCGGCAGCACGCTGGGCGCGCCGATGATCTGGGCCCAGAACATCAAGGACGTGACCCTGCGCCAGTTCGGCACCGGCGTGTCGAACCTCAACGAGGTGGCACAGAAGGTGAAGGAAGACCTGGGCTTCACGCTGGAAATGACCGCGCTCGATTCCGACAGCGTGACGCAGCGCGCTGCCACGCAGCCCAACAGCTTTGACATTGCCGATATCGAGTACTGGATCTGCAAGAAGGTCTGGCCCACCGGCAACCTGCAGGCGATGGATACCTCGAAAATCAAGAACTACGACAAGATCGTCGGCATCTTCCGCAACGGTCTGCTGACCCCGGAAAGCACCATTGCGCAGGGAACAGCGCCACACACGGTTGGCTTTACCTCGGGCCCGGACGGCACCGATTTCGTGGCCGAAGAGTCCGGCTGGATGACCCTGATCCCGACGATCTACAACGCCGACACGCTGGGCATCCGCCCCGACCTGATCGGGCGTCCGATCAACAATTGGTCGGAACTGTTGAACCCTGAATTCAAGGGCAAGGCCTCGATCCTCGACATCTCGTCGATCGGGATCATGGACATGGCGATGGTCGTCGAGTCGATGGGCGAATACACCTATCCCGACAAGGGCAACATGACCCGCGAGGAGATCGACCTGACCATCGGCATCTTCACCGAAGCCAAGCGCAACGGCCAGTTCCGCGCCTTCTGGAAGTCCTTCGACGAGAGCGTGAACCTGATGGCCTCCGGCGAGGTGGTGATCCAGTCGATGTGGTCGCCCGCGATCACGGCGGTGAAGTCGCGTGGCATTCCTTGCATCTACCAGCCGCTGGAAGAGGGCTATCGCAGCTGGGGTGGCGGAATTGGTCTCTCGGCCTCGCTGACGGGGCTGGAGCGCGACGCGGCCTACGAATACATCAACTGGTATCTCGACGGCTGGGTTGGTGGCTTCCTGATGCGGCAAGGGTATTACTCGGCCGTTCCGGAAACCTCGAAGAACTACATGTCGGAAAACGAGTGGGGCTACTGGTTCGAAGGCAAGCCTGCGACTGATGTCATCACCTCGCCCTTCGGTGACCCACTGGCGCAGGCTGGCGAGACGCGCGACGGCGGATCGTTCTACGACCGCATGGGGTCGGTCGCTTGCTGGAACGCCGTCATGGACGAAAACCAGTACATGGTCCGCAAGTGGAACGAGTTCATCGCGGCCTGAATGCGAAACCCGGGGGCGCCTATACGGCGCCCCCATCACCCGACGGGACCCCATGGAAAAACTCATGCGCCACAAGACACTGAGCGGCTGGCTCATGGCCATGCCCCTGACGCTTGTGCTGGTGTTTTTCCTTGTGCTCCCGATCATCATGATCGTCATCGTCAGCTTCTGGCGCGCGACCGAATTCTCGATCATCCCGGATTTCGACTTTGAGAACTATGAGTTCCTGTTCGGCTCGAACGTCACCTACCGGGTCTTCCTGAACACCTTCAAATACGCCGCGATCACCTGGGCGCTGACCCTGGCCATAGGCTTTACCATCGCCTATTTCCTGGCCTTCCACGTCCGCACACTGACCTGGCAGATTGCCCTCTTCCTGCTCTGCACAATCCCGTTCTGGACCTCGAACATCATCCGGATGATCAGCTGGATCCCGTTCCTGGGCCGCAACGGCATCGCCAATTCGACCCTGATCTCGTGGGGCGTGGTGGGCGAACCCGTCGATTGGCTGTTGTTCAGCGATTTCGCGGTGATCCTGGCCTTCGTGCATCTCTATACGCTGTTCATGGTGGTCCCGATCTTCAACACCATGATGCGGATCGATAAATCCCTGATCGAGGCGGCCCGGGATGCCGGCGCAAACGGCGCGCAGATCCTGTGGAACGTGATCATCCCGCTTACCAAGCCCGGCATCATGATCGGGACAATCTTTGTGGTGACGCTGGTGATGGGCGACTTCATCACCGTGCGCTTCATGTCGGGCAGCCAGTCGGCCAATGTCGGGCGGCTGATTTCAAACGACATCGCCCTTCTGGCCTACCCGTCGGCGGCCGCCACGGCGGTGGTGCTGCTGCTGACGGTCCTCATCGTGATCGGTCTGATGCTGCGCTTCGTCGATATCCGCAAGGAGCTTTAGAGGATGGAGCCGCGCCCCAGATCCTTCTACATCCTCGCCGCGTTCTTCGGGCTGTTTCTGCTGTTCCTCTATGGCCCCACGATCACCATCGGCATCCTGTCGTTTCAGGGTCCAAGCGGCGGGCTGACCTTCCCGATGCGCGGCACCTCGTTGCACTGGTTCTATGACCTCTTCGAGCAACAGGCCGTGGGCGATATCTGGGGCAGCTTTCGGCGCAGCTTTGCGCTTGGCCTGATGGTGATGGTGACCACGGTCGTCGTCTCGGTCATGGGCGGGCTGGCGTTCCGCAAACGCTTCCGGGGCTCCGGTATCCTGTTCTACCTGATCATCACCTCGCTTGTGATCCCGTCGATCCTGATTTCACTTGGCGTCGGCCTGATCTTTTCGCAATCGGGGATGGAGGTGCACTGGTCCACGTCTGGCTTCGGGTCGCAGCTGACCTGGACCTTGCCTTTCGGCCTCTTGATCATGTTTGCCGTCTTCAACCGCTTCGACAAAAGCTACGAAGAAGCCGCGCGCGATCTTGGTGCGACGCCGTGGCAGACATTGCGCCACGTGGTGCTGCCGATCATCGCACCGTCCCTGATCGGGGTGGCGCTCTTTGGCTTCACGCTCAGCTATGACGAGTTTGCCCGCACCCTGCTGACGGCGGGCAGCTACAACACGCTGCCGCTGGAAATCTACGGCATGACGACCAACGTCACGACCCCGGTGCTTTATGCGCTGGGGACGCTGACGACGCTGTTTTCGCTGCTGATTATCGGCGTCTTCCTGGGCTTTGCGTGGTGGAGTGCCAAGCGCAAGGCGCGGGCGGGATCGGATGCGGGCAAAGGCATGGTATGATCGTTCTGATCAACCCAAACAGCACCGTGTCGATGACAGAGGCCATGGTCGGGACCGCTCGCGAAACCGCGCCCGGGGCGAAGTTCGAAGG
>JABDPT010000238.1 GCA_013042605.1 Paracoccaceae bacterium | reverse complement strand
TCACATGGGCGCGGTTCTGGCCGAGATGGAGGAACATCTTCTGCCGCTTCTGGCGGGCAAGCGGACCGCGATGCCCGTCGTGCCCGAAGGTGCGCGGCAATCCACGCTCAACATAAACTCGATCCACGGTGGCGAGGCAGAGCCCGAGCCGGGATTTACCGGCTTTCCCGCGCCCTGCGTCGCAGACCGCTGCCGGATCATCATCGACCGCCGTTTTCTGATCGAGGAAGGCATCGACGAGGTGAAAGGCGAAATCACCGAAATGATGGAACGTGTCCGCGCCGAACGCCCGGGATTCGCCTATGAGATTCGCCATCTGCACGAGGTCATCCCCTCAATGACCGACCAGAATGCCCCTGTCGTGCGGTCCACCGCCGCCGCGATTGAGAGGGTTTTGGCCAAAACGCCGGATTTTGTCTGTTCCCCCGGCACTTACGATCAGAAGCATATCGACCGGATCGGGCGGTTGAAGAACTGCATCGCCTATGGTCCCGGCATCCTCGATCTTGCGCATCAGCCGGATGAATGGATTGGGGTGGATGACATGGTCGATAGTGCCAAAGTCATGGCGCTTGTACTGGCCGAATTGCTGCCATCGGGGGGCTAGCTGCGACGCGGCCGCCCAAGCGGCGCGCGAAAGAGGTTCACAAGATACGCGTCGCGCCGGACCCCTTCCTGGATACCGATCCGGCGCCCGGTTTCATCGAAGAGAACCAGTGTGAAGTGCCCCACGCCTTGGGCTGCAGCAAAACCGCCGCACGCATCGGAATCGATCTTAGCGAAAAGCGGAACGAAATCTATTTGTCCAAATGATTTCAGAGCTTTACGCGTCTGTCTTTGAAAGCCATTTCAAAGCCTGCGAGACGGGTCAGGAACCTGAGCCACACTCAGCAGTGTCCGCCCGATCCGGTCCAGATCCTACTCGGCCATCGTGGCTCACACGGCCCGTGCAGGGAACACGCCCGCACCGCCCGGAACCGCCGCGCCGATCACGCCGTTCTGGATCACGAGCAGCGTGTCACGCCGCCCAGCATCGCGCGCCGCCTCGGCCGGCGTTGATGCTTTTTGCTTGCTGGTTCTGCGCGTGGCCTTCTTCGCCATCGACACGCCTTGTCACCTTGTATTCCCGAAGGTCAGGGATGCCCGGAGCCTTCGCGCGCAATGCTCTACCGACGACGACCGCGTCCGCAGACCGCCAATCTTGTCTTTCCAAACGCGCCTTCCCCTTGTTAGCGTGGTAAAAAATCAGTGCCTCGGGGAGAGACTTCATGAATATGCGCGTATTTGCAGGCGCGGCTGCGTTTGCGCTTTTGGCCGGCTCGGCCTTTGCTCAACAAACGGACATCACCATCGGGATGCAGCTCGAGCCGCCCAACCTCGACCCGACCGGCGGTGCGGCCGCCGCGATTGACGAGGTGGTCTATGCCAATGTCTTCGAGGGGCTGACGCGCTATCAGGCCGATGGGTCGATTGCCCCGGCGCTGGCCGCAAGCTGGGAGATTTCCGACGACGGGCTGACCTATACCTTCACGCTGCAAGAGGGCGTGATGTTCCATGACGGCACGGCAATGACGGCGGAGGATGTGAAATTCTCGCTCGATCGGGCACGCGCCGAAGACAGCACCAATGCGCAAAAGGCGCTTTTTGCCGGGATCGCGGATGTCGAGGCGGTGGATGACACGACCGTGCGCATCACGCTTTCGTCGCCAAATGGCGGGTTCCTGACCAATCTGGCCTGGGGCGACGCGGTGATCGTGGCCCCGGAATCGGTTGAGAACGCTGCCACGGCGCCCGTCGGAACCGGCCCGTTCAAGTTCTCGCGCTGGGTTCAGGGTGACCGTATCGAGCTTGAGGCCAACCCCGACTATTGGGGTGAGAAACCGGCCCTTACGGCGGCGACCTTCAAGTTCATCTCTGACCCGACGGCGGCGTTCGCGGCCATGATGGCGGGCGATATCGACGCCTTCCCGAACTTCCCCGCGCCCGAGACCCTGATCCAGTTCGAGGCCGATCCGCGCTTCAAGCTGCAGGTCGGGTCGACCGAGGGGGAAACCATCCTGTCGACCAACAACAAATCCGAAGTTCTGTCGGATGTGCGTGTGCGCAAGGCGCTGGCCCATGCGATCAACCGGCAGGAAATCATAGACGGTGCGATGTTCGGCTATGGCACGCCCATCGGCACCCACTTCGCCCCGCATCATCCCGACTACGTCGATCTGACGGGCCAGTCCGCCTATGATCCCGACCTTGCGCGCAGTTTGCTGGCCGAAGCGGGCCATGCCGACGGGCTGACCCTGACGCTCAAACTGCCGCCCCCGACCTATGCACGCCGGGGGGGTGAGATCATCGCGGCGCAGCTGCGCGAAGTGGGGATCGAGACCGAGATCTCGAACCTTGAATGGGCGCAGTGGCTTGAACAAGTGTTCCGCGGCAAGGATTACGACCTGACCATTGTCAGCCATACCGAGCCGATGGATATCAATATCTATGCCCGGCCCGAATATTACTTCCAGTACGACAACCCCGATTTTCAGGAGTTGATGGCCGAGCTCGATATCGCCACCGATCCTGCGGAACGCTCATCGCTCATGCAGGACGCGCAACGGATGATCGCCGACGATTACGTGAACGGCTATTTGTTTCAACTTGCGCGTACTGGTGTGGCCGATGCTCGAATTGAAGGGCTTTGGCTGAATGCTCCGACGCAGGCCAATGATCTGACCGACGTACGCTGGACCCAGTAACGCCCTAATCCGAAAGGATGTTTCTGCACATCCTTTCGGGTGGGCGGGGCTATGTTTGCGCGCGCATTTGCCTTGGCGTGGCTGCCACCACGTCATGATTGCACCGCATTTCGTGCAAACCCGTGCCCGATTCCCATGGCATCCCGATGTTGGAATCATGGGGAAAGGGTTCTTATGCGCCGTGCCGGTTATGAAGCTGCCATCTATTCATCGAAATCGCGACAGCGTGTTTCGCGGCCTGTCACAGCAATCGGGCGGCTCTTTCGGGCGCTGACCCTTGGTACTGCCCTCGTGCTTCTGAGCGCGCCGGTTGCTCAGGCGGCCGGGGTGCAGACCCGGCATCACCTCCAAGCCGTCAAAGCGGTTGACGCACCGGCCGGGTTCAACGGCGTTTGCCAGCGCTATCGCTGGGTCTGCGATCCCGGACAGGGCGGGGGCGTGACGGGGAAGGCCCTTTTCGACGTTGCCGCCACCATCAATGCCAGCGTCAATCGCCGCGTGCGCGAGGTGGCCGACCAGCGCCAGTATAACCGGCGCGAATATTGGGCGCTTCCGACCTCGATCGGCGGGGATTGCGAGGATTTTGCGCTTCTCAAGAAGCTGGAACTGCTGGGCAAGGGTGTCGCCGCAGAGCGATTGCTGATCGCGACTGTACTGGACCGGCGGCAGAACCCCCATGCCGTTCTCGTGCTACGCACGGATCGTGGGGACTATGTGCTGGATAATCTGACAAACCGGATGATGCATTGGTCCGACACCGGCTATACCTTCTTGCGGATGCAGAACCCCAAGGCGCCGGGCCAATGGGTGGCGATCTTCGCAGGGGGTGTCTTTGCGGATGCCGGGGCGCGTCTGGGCGCCTAAGCCCGTCGGAAACAGCATGAAAAAACGGCCGGTCTGACCGGCCGTTTCATTAATTGCGCCCTTGTGATTGGGTGAGCGGTTATTTTTGGCCGTTCGGCCCACCGCCCCCCTTACCGGGATTGTCTTCATCAACGCCGTCCGGGTCGTTGCCATGGCCGCGGTCCTTGTCATTGCCGCTGGCGTTTCCGCCACCGTTGCCACCGCCTTTACCACCGCCTTTTCCACCACCCGGATTGCTGTCGTCATAGCCATCCGGATCGTTTCCGTGACCGTTATTGCCATCGTCATCCGAACCGTCACTATCACCGCCGTTCCCGCCGTTCCCGCCGTTCCCGCCGTTCCCTGGATTGCTGTCGTCATGGCCGTCGTCGTCGTTCCCGTGGCCGTTGTTGCCGTCATCATCGTCGCCACCACCGGTGCCACCGCCGCCGGTTCCGCCGCCACCAGTACCACCTCCACCGGAGCCACCGGCGCCGGTTTCGCCGCCACCAGTGCCACCACCACTAGTGCCACCGCCGCCGGTTCCGCCGCCACCAGTGCCACCGCCAACTGGGACGCTGTCGTCGTTATCGTCACCAAAGGTTGTCGAGCCGACCGTGGCCGTTGCGATATCGGCGAATTCGAGCGCCAGTTCCGGGCACTCGCGAAGCATGTAGTCGACGAGCCTGCTAAGATCCGACCGCGGCAGCATCTGCCGGACCAGATCGCGCGGAAGCCGCTCTTCGAAGGCGCAAAGATCGGTTGGCACGCGCACCGGGATCAGACCGGTTTCGGGGTCTGGCGTCAGTGCCCCGGATGTCGTCGCAATTGCGGACAACATGACAGCCGCAAGCGGCCGCGAGAACAGCTTAGAATAGGTCATGGATTTTCCCCAGCAATAAAGAACACAGCACTTGTAAAACACGTTTCCCAGGACTCGGACGGTGCCGAATGTGGCGGTTTTGTCAAATTCCTGCCCAACATAGGTCAAGAATCCCTTAATTGTGGAAACACTGTTAAAATTTTACACTGATTGTGCGGGGAATGAAAACTCATCCTTCCCCCATGGCCCCCGGCCGCAGCCTCGCCTAACGTGCGCCTCATGGCTCGCTATCTCGTCACCCGGCTCCTTTCCCTTGCGCTCAGTCTGATCGTCGCAAGCGTGGCGATTTTCCTTGTGATTGAGGTCATTCCCGGGGATCCCGCCGCCTTCATGCTGGGCCTGAACGCCGAGCCCGAAACCGTAGCCGCGCTTCGGGAAGAATTGGGCCTGACCGGCAGCCTGCCAGAGAGGTATCTTTCGTGGATCGGCGGCATGCTGACCGGCGATTTCGGCACCTCTTATACCTACCGCGTCCCCGTGGCCGAGCTTGTGGCCGCGCGGCTCTGGGTGTCTTTGCCGCTCACGCTATACGCGATGGTCCTTTCGACCCTGATCGCGCTTCCCGTGGGCATGATCGCGGCCTCGCGCCGGGGCCGGCCTGCCGATCTCGCGGTGATGGGCACGACGCAGCTTGGGATCGCGGTGCCGAATTTCTGGTTCGCGATGCTTCTGGTGCTGATCTTCGCCATCAACCTGCGCTGGTTCAGCGCGGGCGGGTTCCCGGGATGGGAAACCGGGTTCTGGCCGTCGATGAAGGCGCTGACATTGCCGGCCATCGCGCTTGCCTTGCCGCAGGCGTCGATCCTGGCACGGGTGATGCGATCCTCGGTGCTGGAAACCCTTGGACAGGACTATATCCGCACCGCGCGGGCAAAGGGTCTGACCCGCCGCCAGACGGTGATCCGCCACGCGTTCCGCAACGCGATGATCCCGGTGATGACCATCCTCGGTCTGCAATTCTCGTTCCTGCTGGCCGGGGCAATCATCATCGAGAACGTGTTCTTCCTGCCTGGGCTCGGGCGGCTGATCTTCCAAGGCATCACGCAGCGCGACCTCGTGGTGGTGGAATCGGTGGTGATGCTGCTCGTGTTCGCCGTGATCCTTGTCACCTTCCTGGTTGATCTGGCCTATGCCGCCATTGACCCGCGGCTGAGGCGGCAGTCATGAAGTGGCCGCTCTCCCTTCTCTTGGGCCTTGCGCTTTCGGGCGTCTTCGTGGCCGCCGCGCTGATCTCGTTTCTCTGGACGCCGCATGACCACGAAGCGTTGAACATCGCCGCGCGGATGACCACGCCGAACGCCACGCATCTTCTGGGAACTGATCATTTCGGGCGCGATATCCTGTCGATGATCATGGTCGGTGCGCGCACCTCGATTGCCGTGGCCATCGTGGCCGTCGGCATCGGGATCGTGGCGGGGGTGCCGCTTGGCCTTTTCGCCGCCGCCAATCGGGGCAGCTTGCTTGATGAGATCATCATGCGCGGCAATGACCTGATCTTTGCGTTCCCCAGCCTCGTCATCGCCATTCTGATCACGGCGGTCTTCGGCCCTTCGGCAGTGAACGCGATCATCGCCATCGGTATCTTCAACATCCCCGTCTTCGCGCGCGTGGCGCGCGGCGCGGCGCTGCCGCTCTGGACGCTGGATTATGTGCTGGCCGCGCGCGTGGCGGGGAAGGGGCGGTTGCGCATTTCGGTCGAACACATCCTGACCAATATCGTGAACCTGTTGATCGTCCAGGGTACCATCCAGTTTTCGCTCGGCATTCTGGCCGAGGCGGCGCTGTCCTATGTCAGCCTTGGGGCGCAGCCGCCGACGCCAAGCTGGGGGCGGATGCTGGCCGACAGCCAGACGATGATTTCGCTTGCCCCGCATCTGGCGATTTTCCCGGGGCTGGCCATCGTCTTCACGGTGCTGGGGCTGAACCTTGTCGGCGACGGCTTGCGCGACATCCTCGACCCCCGGGTGAGGCGCGCGCGATGACCTTGCTCGCAGCAGAAGGCCTGACACTCGATATCCACGGCACGCCGATCCTGCGGGACGTGTCCTTTGATATTCAAGAGGGCGAGGTGTTCGGTCTGGTCGGTGAAAGCGGGTCGGGCAAGTCGCTGACCGCGCTGGCGCTGATGCAGTTGTTGCCCCACGGGTCGCGGCTGTCGGGGCGCGCGATGATGGGTGGGCGCGATTTGCTGGGCCTGACCGAGGCCGATATGTGCGCCCTGCGCGGCAACGATATCGGGATGATCTTTCAGGAACCCATGACCGCGCTCAACCCGGTGCAGACCATCGGGGATCAGGTCGCCGAAACGCTGGTGATCCACGGGGCGGCCAACCGGCGCGAAGCGCTGGATATGGCCCGCGCGCGGCTTGACCGGGTTGGCCTGACCGGGGACAGGTTTGCCCTGTCTCGCTATCCGCACGAGCTTTCGGGCGGGCAAAGGCAGCGGGTGTGCATCGCCATGGCGGTCGCGCTGCGCCCGCGCTTGCTGATCGCGGATGAGCCGACGACGGCGCTTGACGTGACCACGCAGGCCCAGATCCTCGACCTGCTTGTCGGGCTGGTGCGCGAAGAAGACATGGCGTTGATGCTGATCACGCATGATCTGGCGGTGGTGTCGGATGTGGCCGACCATGTCGCGGTCATGCAATCGGGCGAAATCGTGGAGGCCGCGGTGACCGAGACGCTTTTTCGCGAACGCCGCCATGCCTATACGCGCAAACTTTTCGCCGCGTCCGAACACGCGCCCGACCGCACGCCGATGGCGACCAAGGCCCCGGTACTTGTGGTGCGCGATGTGGTGCGGGAATACCCGATGCCGCGCAAAACCCTTTTCGGCCCCACGCCCCGCCTACGCGCTGTCGATGGCGTTAACCTGACCGTGCATGCGGGCGAAAGCGTGGGGCTTGTCGGCGAAAGCGGCTGCGGGAAATCGACGCTCACCCGTGCCATTCTGGGGCTGGAGCCGATGCAGGGCGGGTCGATCACAGTGGGCGGCGATGCGGTTTTGGCTCCTCACGTCCCACCGGAGATCCGCCGCCGGATGCAGGTCGTGTTTCAGGATCCCTACGGCTCGTTCAACCCGCGCCACAAGGTCAGCCGGTTGGTGGCCGAGCCGTTCCACTTGTTGCCGGACAACGGCGACCGGAACGAACGCATCGATCAGGCACTGGAGAGCGTTGGGTTAAGCCCGGATGACAAGCACAAGTATATTCACGAGTTTTCCGGCGGGCAGCGCCAGCGAATCGCCATCGCCCGCGCGCTTATCACCCGACCGAAGCTGATCGTGCTGGATGAGGCCGTCTCGGCGCT
>JABDPT010000236.1 GCA_013042605.1 Paracoccaceae bacterium | reverse complement strand
TGGTCCATGGCTATCTTGCAGGTGGATTTGCCGGCAAGGACAAGTGCATCACCAGCCCCGAAGACATTGCCGGGCTTCAGACGCGCGCCGCTGGCAAGGCGTTCGAACAGATGCTTGCGGGTGCCGGCGCGTCGATCGCTTCGATGTCGTCTTCAGAGATTTACAACGCCATGCAAACCGGCGTTCTGGACGCTGCGAACACGTCGTCTTCGTCCTTCGTGTCGTTCCGCATCTATGAGCAGGTCGCGTGCTATACCCCGGCGTCGGACGTGGCGCTGTGGTTCATGTATCAGCCACTCTTGATGAACAAATCGACCTTTGAGGGTCTGAGCGAAGATCAGCAGGCCGCTTTGATGGCTGCCGCCGAAAAGGCCGAATCCTTCTATCTTGAAGAGGCCAAAAAGCAGGATGCCGCATCGGTAGAGGTGTTCCGCGACAATGGCGTGGAAATCGCCGAGATGTCGGCAGAAGACTTCGAAGCCTGGCGCGCCATCGCCCAGGAAACGTCTTACAAGGCGTTCCTCGAAGATGTGCCGGACGGACAGGAACTTCTCGACATGGCCTTTGCCGTCGAGTGATGCCTGATCGGGGCGGCGAACGACGCCGCCCCACACCTGACTTGAACTGATGGAGGCCCCATGGCGGTCCAAAGCTCCGCAGCGGTTGCCCGCGTCGGTAACAACCCCTTCTTGCGCGCCGTTGCCGCAATCTCGACAGTTGCCGGATGGTGCTCTGCGGCGATGATCGTTTCAGCCGTGCTCATCACCTGCCAGATGATCTATGTCAGGTTCGTTCTGAACGGGTCGACCGTGTGGCAGACAGAGGCGGTCGTTTATCTCGTCATCGCCGCCACGCTGGTCGGGCTTCCCTACGTCCAGCGCCTGCGCGGGCATGTGAATGTCGATCTTGTCCCGCTCGCACTGCCTGCCCGGGCGCGCTTCGTCATGTGCATCTGCACGCTCAGCCTGTCGATCGCCATTGTCGGGGTGATGCTTTTCTACGGCTACGAATACTGGCACCTGGCCTGGGAACGTGGCTGGCGGTCTGACACCGTCTGGGGTGTCCGGCTCTGGATCCCCTATCTCGCCCTGCCTGTCGGTTTTGGCCTGTTTCTTTTGCAGCTTGTCGCCGATCTCGTCGCCGTCCTCATCAAAACGGACAAGCCCTTCGGATTGGAGGATACGTAATGGACCCGCTGCTTCTTGGCGCTTTTGTCGCCGTCGCGACGATCTTCGTTCTTTTCTCCGGGGTGTCGGTCGCGCTTGGCCTGCTCATCGTCTCGGCGGGTTTCCTGATCGTCTTCGACGGGATGCGGTCGCTTGAGCTCATGCCCGAGATCCTGTTCGGCAAACTCGACAACTTCGCCCTTCTGTCGATCCCGATGTTCATCATCATGGGCGCGGCGATTGCGTCAACGAGGGCCGGTGCCGACCTCTACGAAGCGCTCGAACGCTGGCTGACCCGCGTGCCCGGCGGGCTTGTCGTGTCGAACCTTGGGGCCTGCGCGCTTTTCTCGGCGATGTCGGGATCGTCGCCCGCGACTTGCGCGGCCATCGGCAAGATGGGCATCCCCGAAATGCGCAAGCGCGGCTATCCCGATGCCGTGGCCGCCGGGTCCATCGCCGCAGGCGGCACGCTTGGCATCCTGATCCCGCCGTCGGTGACGATGATCGTCTATGGCATCGCCACCGAAACCTCGATTGGCCGGCTGTTTCTGGCCGGTGTCATCCCGGGGCTGCTGCTGGTCTCGCTTTTCATGGCGTGGTCGCTCTATTCGACATGGCGTTCGGGCGATGCGTCCGTCCTGTCGGCGGGAAGCTATACCTGGCGGGAAAAGTTCGAGATTCTGCCGCGTGTCCTTCCCTTCATCGTCATCATCATCGGCGTTCTCTATGCCATGTATGGCGGCGTCGCCACGCCGTCGGAAACGGCGGCGGTCGGGGCGCTGCTCTGCCTGCTGATCGCGATGATCATCTACCGGCTGTGGAACCCGAGAGACCTGTGGGTCGTGTTGCGGGATTCGACCAAGGAATCGGTGATGATCCTCTTCATCATCGGCGCGGCAGGTGTGTTCAGCTATATGCTGTCCTCGCTTTTCATCACCCAATCCATCGCCGAATGGATCGGAACGCTGGACGTGAACCGCTGGGTCCTGATGGGCGCGATCAATGTCTTCTTGCTGATCGCCGGCTTCTTTCTGCCGCCGGTCGCGGTGATCCTGATGGCCGCCCCCATTCTCTTGCCGATCATCATCGCGGCGGACTTCGACCCGATCTGGTTCGCCGTGATCCTGACCATCAACATGGAAATCGGGCTGATTTCGCCTCCGGTCGGTCTGAACCTCTATGTGATCAACGGTATCGCGCCGGACATCTCTCTAAAGACCATCCTGAAGGGGTCGCTGCCCTTTGTGGCCTGCATGGTGGTCGCGATCGTGCTGCTTTGCCTCTTCCCGGGCCTCGCAACCTGGCTGCCCGACACGGTCATGGGTCCCGCAAGATGACGATGTTCGCCGATATCCTTTCGACAGTGTTCGAGCGCAAGGTGCGCTTCAGCGGACCGGCATCGGATGACAAACGCTCAACCGACGAGCTTGCGCTGGCCCTTGTCGGCGCGGCGGGCGAGATTTCGGGACGGGCGCTTGGTCGGCAAATCCTCGACCGGTACGAGGCGATGGACGATGATGAGAAGCTGGCCTTCTTCAGGCATCTGGCCGACGACATGAACATCGCGCCAGAGACCGTTCGAGCCTGCCTTGCCCAATACGAGGCCATGCCCAGCAAGGACAGTTACCGCGCCTTCATGACGGCGGCAGAGCCGCAGCGGCAAGAGCTTATCCGGCGTCTGAACATGGTGCCCGGCGCCACCGGACGCCTGGTCAACATGCGGGCCGATCTTCTTCGCCTTGGCAAGGGTGACCCCGCACTCGCCGCGCTCGACCTCGATTTCCGGCACTTGTTTGTGTCCTGGTTCAATCGCGGTTTTCTGGTGCTGCGCCCGATCAACTGGGAAAGCCCGGCCCATATCCTTGAAAAGATCATCGCCTACGAGGCGGTGCACGCCATCGACAGCTGGGACGACCTCCGCCGGCGGCTCGAACCGTCTGACCGCCGTTGCTTTGCCTTCTTCCACCCGGCGATGCCGGACGAACCGCTGATCTTCGTCGAAGTGGCCCTGACCAAAGGCGTCGCCGGGTCTGTCCAGGCCCTGTTGTCCGAAGACCGCGACGCGATCCCGGAGGATCAGGCCGATACGGCGATCTTCTATTCCATCTCGAATTGCCAGGCGGGGCTTGCTAGCATTTCCTTCGGCAATTCGCTGATCAAACAGGTCGCTGGTGACCTGTCATTGCAGATGCCGGGGCTCAAGACCTTCGTGACGCTCTCACCGATTCCGGGCTTCAAGGACTGGCTGGTATCCGAGAATCCGGATACGCACCCAGCCGACGATGCACAGCTCAAGGCCCTCGCCGCCCATTACCTTGTCGCCGCCAAGCGCGAAGATGGTTTGCCGCTCGACCCCGTCGCGCGGTTCCACCTTGGAAACGGTGCCCTCGTGCACAAGGTTCACGCGAATGCCGACCCATCGGAAAAGGGCCAGCGTCAATCGGGCGGTGTGATGGTGAATTACCTCTACGATCTGGCGAAGATCTCTCAAAACCACGAGCGTTTCGCGGCCTCTCGCACCGTGGCGACCTCGACGGAGATTCGGTCGCTCAGTACGGCGGCCCGAAAAATCCTCGGACAGGAGGAAGGCTGATGGCGAACCCGCTCTATGATGAACTCTTCGGGCGACATGCCGGCAAGGCCACGGCGTTCCTGCACCTTGAAGACGGCACGACGCTGACCCACGCCTCATTTCTCGCCCTCGCTGCGCAATATGCCAACGCCCTGACTGCAACAGGGGTAAGGCCCGGCGACCGGCTTGCTGCACAGGTCGAAAAGTCACCCCAAGCACTGGCGCTCTATGCCGCCTGCGTGCAGGCCGGCGTTGTCTTTCTGCCACTCAACACCGCCTATACCGTCGACGAGCTGAGCTATTTCATCGAAAACAGCGGCGCGGCGCTTGTGATCTGCGACGCAAGGTCGGAACCGGATCTGACCCCCGTCGCCACGGCGTTTGGCGCGCAAATCCTGACGCTGAATGGCGATGGAACCGGAACGCTGACAGACGTCGCAGTCCGCCAGCCCGACACCTTCGCGACGGTCGACCGGACCGAGGACGATCTTGCCGCCTTCCTTTACACGTCAGGGACCACCGGGCGATCGAAGGGCGCGATGCTGATGCAAAACAACCTTCTGTCAAACGCCCGCACACTGGTCGACTACTGGCGTTTTACCGACACCGACGTGCTGTTGCACGCGCTGCCGATCTTCCACACCCACGGGCTCTTCGTCGCCACGAATGTCACGCTTATCGCGGGCGGCAGCATGATCTACCTGCCGAAATTCGACATCGACCGGATGATCGCACTTCTACCGCGTTCCACCACGATGATGGGCGTGCCGACCTTCTATACCCGCCTGCTCGACGACCCGCGGTTCACGCGCGATCTGACCAAGCACATGCGCCTTTTCGTGTCCGGAAGCGCCCCGCTTCTTTCGGAAACCCATGTCACATTCGAAGAGCGAACGGGTCACCGCATTCTCGAACGCTACGGGATGACCGAGACCAACATGAACACTTCGAACCCCTATGACGGTGAGCGGCGTGCCGGAACCGTCGGCTTCCCACTTCCCGGGGTAGAGTTGAAGATCACCAACCCCGACACCGGCGCAACGCTGCCTCAGGGTGAGGTTGGGCAGATCGAAGTGCGCGGACCCAACGTCTTCAAGGGATACTGGCAGATGCCGGAAAAGACCGCCGCCGAACTTCGGCCGGATGGTTTTTTCATCACCGGCGATCTCGGGACAATCGATGAGGACGGGTATGTCCACATCGTCGGCCGCAACAAGGACCTGATCATTTCCGGCGGCTACAACATCTATCCCAAGGAAATCGAGCTTGTGCTCGACGCCCAGCCCGGCGTCCTCGAAAGCGCGGTCATCGGCGTGCCCCACGCGGATTTTGGCGAAACCGTTCTGGGCCTGATCGTCCCCGCACCGGGCGCGAGGCCCGATCTCGAAGCCATCGGCCAATCGGTCGCCGCATCGCTCGCCCGTTTCAAACACCCGCGCAAGCTGGTGCTGCTCGACGAACTTCCGCGCAACACGATGGGCAAGGTGCAAAAGAACGTGCTGCGCGAGACGTATAAGGACATCTTCGCGCTGGCGTGATGCGCCGAAAAGGACAGCCGCCCGGTGCGGTGCGAGGGATTTGTGAGAGTGGTGAGCCGTGCAGGATTCGAACCTGCGACCCACTGATTAAAAGTCAGTTGCTCTACCAACTGAGCTAACGGCCCACTCGAAGCGCCTCCCTAACGTCGGGTCGGATTTGCGTCAAGTGAGAATCCCGCGCAGCCTCATGGCTTTCAAAACAAACGGGCGCGCGCTATATACCCGCCGATGAACGCGCGTGCAGCATATCCCGGTCTGGCCTTCATGAAGATGCATGGCCTCGGCAACGATTTCGTGGTGATCGACCGCCGCGAAACGCCGGTCGAAATGACCGCGCAGCTGGCCCGTGCGCTGGGCGACCGGCATCGGGGCGTCGGGTTTGATCAACTGGCCCTGATCGACGATGCGGGCGACGCCGACCTGCACCTCACCTTCTACAATGCCGATGGGTCGCTTTCGGCGGCATGTGGCAACGCCACCCGCTGCATCGCGCAGCATGAGATGGCGGGGCGCGGTGTCGATAGTCTTAGGCTTGCAACCGAACGCGGGGTCTTGCAGGCCGAGCGTGCGGATGACGGGCTGACCCGTGTGAACATGGGCGCACCCATGACCGACTGGCGCGACATCCCGCTCGCCAAGGAAACCGACACGCTTCATCTTCCCATCGATGGTGACCCGGTTGCTACTGGCATGGGTAACCCGCACTGCACGTTCTTCGTTGACGATATCAGCGCAATTGATCTGACCAGCTTCGGTCCAGCGCACGAAACGCACCCGCTTTTTCCCGAACGCACCAACGTTCAGATTGCCCAGCTGACCGGCCCCGACAATCTGCGCATGCGGGTGTGGGAACGTGGGACGTGCATCACCCTCGCCTCTGGCTCCTCCTCCTGTGCCGTGGCGGTGGCCGCGTCGCGACGCGGGCTGACCGGGCGTTCGGTGACGCTTGATCTCGACGGGGGCCGGATTTCGGTCTTCTGGCGCGAAGATGGTGTCTGGATGACGGGCCCCACGGCCCACGTCTTCACCGGCCACCTGACCCCGGAATTCCTGGGTACGCTCTGATGGACCGGCGCGCCCCCGTCTTTTCCAATCACGGCTGTCGGCTCAACGCGTATGAGAC
>JABDPT010000233.1 GCA_013042605.1 Paracoccaceae bacterium | reverse complement strand
GCTTCGGCCAGCACGCGCAGCCCGCTATTGCAGGGGGTCAGTTCCGACCACGTGTTGCAGATGCCGATGACGGGGCGCCCATCGAAGGCATGATCGGGAAAGCCCTGGTTCTTCATCCACGACCGGTGAATGAACCCGTCCTTGTCGAGCTTTCCATACCAGTTGGATGAGCGACGATTTGTCATGGTTTCGATCCTTCGCCGAAGGATCGTAAAGAATTGTCTGGGAAAATTCGGATCATCAGGCCGCCTTTCTCACACGCGCCCATTCGGGCACCCAGTCGCCATGTGCGGCCAGCAGATCGGTTACGAGGCTGCGGATCTGGCGCAGGTCAAGCTCGGCGGCGGTATGCGGGTCCATCATGGCGGCGTGGTAGAGGTATTCGGGGTTTTCCTCGGTCAGCGCGCGCACCGTCAGTTCCTGCACATTGATCTGACTGCGCATCAGCGCGATCAGTTGCGGCGGGATGTCGGTGACGACCGATGGCTGCACGCCGTTGGCATCCACAAGGCAAGGCGTCTCGACCGCCGCGCCCAACGGCAGCTGTGGCAGTTGCCCGTGATTGGGCAGGTTGCCATAGGCGACATAAGGCGCGTCGGTGACGATGGCGTTCATCATCTCGGCGGCGAATTCATGGCTCTTCTCGATCTCGATCTCCATCGCGCTGCGATAGGCGGTGGCCTGCGACGACCAGTCTGCCATCTGCTCCACACAGCGCCGTGGATATTCGTCAAGCGGAATGCCGAATTGCTCGATCAGGTCCTCGCGCCCATCCTTGATGAACCACGGCACATATTCGGCAAGGTGTTCAGAGCTTTCGGTGCAGAAGTACCCAAGATGCTCCATCACCTCATAGCGCACCTTGTTGGGACAGCGTTTGTGATGCAGCGGCGGCTTGGGCAGGCGCCCCGCGCGATAGCCTTCACGCAAGGCGGGGTAAAGGCTTTGGCCGCCATGCTCGAACTTCACAAAGAAGGCCACGTGATTGACGCCCGCGACCTTGTACTGAATCTCGTCCTTCGGCAGGTCGAGGTCATGGGCGATCTCTTCGACCGTGTTCTGCACCGAATGGCACAAGCCCACCTGTTTGACATGCGGGTAACGCTCGGCCAGCGCCCATGTGTTGATCGCCATCGGGTTGACGTATTGCAGCATGAGCGCATCGGGGCAAAGCTCGGCCATATCCGCCGCGATGGCCCAAAGATGCGGCACGGTGCGCAGGCCCCGCATGATGCCGCCCACCCCCAGCGTGTCGGCGATGGTTTGGCGCAGCCCGTATTGCCGCGGAATGTCGAAATCGATCACGGTCGACGGTTTGTAGCCCCCGATCTGAAACGCGGTCACCACGAAATCGGCGCCATCAAGCGCACGGCGGCGGTCGGTCGTGGTCTCGACCCGCGCCGCGGCCCCCATGGTGGCCACGAGTTTCTTTGCGACAACCTCGGATTCCTCAAGGCGGCTCGTGTCGATATCCATCAACGCAAAGGTCGCATCGGAAAGCGCAGGAAAGTGGAGCGCGTCACCTACGATATTTTTCATGAAAATCGTGGAGCCAGCGCCGATGAAGGCGATTTTCTTCGGCATGGGTCTTGGTCCTACTTCACGGCGCCCAGAGTGAGGCCGGCAATGAAGTGTTTCTGCATCAAAAAGAACATGGCGACGGGGGGCAGGGCGGCAACGATGCTTCCCGCGCTCATCAGGTGATAGGCCGCGCGATACTGCGCGTTGAACGATGTGATCCCGGCCGTCACGGGCTGGCTTTCGGCCCCTTGCGTCAGGACCACGGCCCAGAAGTAATCGTTCCAGATGAAGGTGAAGATCAACACCGACATCGCGGCGATGGCGGGCTTCATCAATGGCAACACCACGTACCAGAAGATCCGCCATTCCGACACGCCTTCCACCCGCGCCGCCTCGATCAGCGGGAAGGGCAGGGCGCGGATGAAGTTCCGCATGAAAAGCGTGCAGAACCCGGTCTGGAACGCGATATGGAAAAGGACGAGGCCGGTCTTGGTGTTGTAAAGCCCAAGGTCGAGCGTGAGGTCCCGCACCGGCACCATCAGGATCTGAAAGGGTACGAAGTTGCCCGCCACGAACATGAAGAAAATCCAGATGTTCGATTTGAACTTGTAGATACCCAGCGCAAAGCCGGTCATCGACGACAGGATCACACAGCCGATCACGGTCGGGATCGTGATCAGAACCGAGTTCATCAGGTAACGCGGCATATCGCTATCGAAGAACACCCGGCCATAATTCTCGAAACCGGCGAAATAGCTCGGCAGGCTCCAATACCCGCCACCGACGAAATCGGCCTCGGGTTTCACTGAGAAGAGGGCCACGGCAAGAAGCGGCAGAAGCCACATCAGCAAGGCCAGCGGCAGCAATGATTGATAGGTCAGTTGCCAGGCGCGCGGGGTCTTTTCGATCGGTGTCGGGAACATCAGCGCGCCCTCTCTTCCTGGAACATCGACCACAGGAAGTAGGCGATGAAGAATAGCATGATCAGGAACAGCACCACCGCGATGGCCGCGCCATAGCCCATGCGGAACCCGTATTCCGACAGGGCCTTTTCGAACATATAGAACGACAGCACCCGTGACGATCCGAACGGCCCGCCATTGGTCATGATCGAAATCAGGTCGAAGGATCGCAGCGCCCCGATAATCGTCACCACGAAGGCGATGAAGGTCGCGGGCTTGAGTTGCGGGATGATGATGTACCACAGCATTTTCCAGCCCTTGGCGCCATCAAGCCGCCCCGCTTCGATCTGTTCGGGATCGACCGCGTTCAGACCCGTCAGATACAGGATCATGCAATAGGCCGTCTGCGGCCACAGACCAGCGGCGATGATGCCATAGGTCACCAGCGTCGGGTCGCCCAGCACATTGATCGGGCCAAGCCCGACCCAGCCCAGCATCACGTTCAAAAGGCCGAAGGTCGGGTCATAGAACCATGTGAAGACAAGGCCCACGACGATCTGGCTGATCACGAAGGGAAAGAAGAACAGCGACTTGTAAAGCCGGATGCCCGTCACAGTCTGATTGAGAAACAGCGCAATGAAAAGCCCCGCGGGGATCGCAAGCAGATAGAGGATCAGCCATTTCAGGTTGTTCCAAAGCGAGGTCTCGAACGCCCGGTCCGTGGACAGCTCCTGATAGTTGGCAAGCCCCACGAACTGCGCCTCTCCCAACCCGTCCCAGCGATAAAGCGACAGGTTGAATGACTGGAAAATCGGGAAGATGACGTAGAACAGAAAGAACAGCACGCCGGGCGCCAGAAACAGCCACGGCGTGACCGCGATCTCGTTGCGTTTGTACCAAGAGCGTTGCGGGGCAATCTCGGTAATTGGCATGGCGGTTGTGGACATGGGCCCCCCTGAGCGTGAGCGCTGCGCATGTGATGGGTCTGTCTCGGGACAGCGCCAGCAGATGGGCGGCGATAGGTCGGTCGGGTGGTTGGGGCGGGCGCGAACGCCCACCCCGGGATTGGTTTAGTAAATCCGGCCGCGAGCCTGTTCGAGGCGGCCCAGGATGTCGTCCAGATTGTCCGGGAAGACCATGAATTCCTGGAAGCCTTCCATGGCGACCGCAGCCATTTCGGCCGGGGCGTCACGGTCAAAGAACTGTGCAACACCGCCGGGCGAATTCGACGACAGCATCGCAAAGCCTTCTTTCAGGAACTTGTCGTCATCGACGCCGGAATTCGCGTTCACAGGAAGCTGGCCAAGGTTCGAACCGTTGTTGATCAGCGTCTGGTTGTCGGCCGAGACCACGAACTCAAGGAATGCACGCGCGGCTTCCTTGTTCTTGGCGCCCGACGGGATGTGGAACGTATCCGTCGGCGCGTCCTCGGCCAGTTCGACGTCCGGGTTGATTGCCGGGAACTGGTAAAAGTCGAGCTTGCTGTCATCCAGACCGCCATCGCGCAGTGGCGCCACGGCGAAGTTGCCCAGCAGAATTTCTGCCGCATCACCGTTAACAATGAAGGGCAGCGATTCCTGCCAGCTGTAGGACTGGTGATTGTCGACGAATGCGCCCATATCGATCAACTCGCGCCAGTTGGCGAAGGTCGCCCTCACGCGATCGTCGGTCCAGGGAATCTCGCCACCAGTGAGGGCAGCGTGGAAATCATAACCGTTGGTGCGCATGTTCAGATAGTCGAACCAGCCACCAGTCGTCCAATAGTTCCGCGATCCAAGTGTATAGCACTTGCGTCCCGAATCGATGATCGCTTGGCAGTTTGCCTTCATTTCATCGAACGTGGCCGGCTCTGAAAGACCCAACTCGTCGTAGATGTCTTTGCGGTAATACACGCCCCACTGGTAGTAGGTATATGGCACACCCCATTGTTTACCGTCGATGGTCATCGCACCTTTGGTTGAAGCCAGTTCTTCGCCGATTTTGCCGGTCCACATGTCCGAAATGTCGTCGAAGAGCCCGGCGTTTACATAGGGCTTCATCCGGTTGGCGGCGTACCAGTTGGCGACATCCGGCGGGTTGGCCGACAGGAAGTTGCGGATCTGGGTCTTATAGGCCTCACGGTCGATGACCGTCAGCTCGATGTTCAGATCCGGGTGCATTTCGCCGAAGCGCTCGACCATGCCTTCCATCACCGCACGTGGCGCGGGGTTGGACATGTCCGAGAAAATGACGAGATCGCCCGAAAGTTTGGCGCCGTGGCTACCGGCAAGCGCGGCGCCTGCCATGACGGCAGTCGTCGCCAGCGCCGCAATGGACGCTTTAAGCATGGAACGCATGGTGTCCTCCCTGGTGTTCCACTATGGGATGAGTTTCATTATTTGAAACTCGGTTTTGGATATTGAAATCATAACCGCATTGTGGCTATGCTTGTCAACAGTCGAGACAAAGCAAACCGATCACAACAGCTTTCGACGTAGGGAGGACATGATGGCGCGCGTGCAGTCCGGCGATGGCACGGTGGGCAAGGCGGTTTCCGTGCTTGACCAGATCGCGGCATTCGGCCGTCCGGTCCGCTTTTCCGAGCTTCTCGATGACAGCGACATGCCAAAGGCCACGCTCTATCGGCTGGTTCAGACGCTGACCAATCAGGGCATGCTGGCCTATGACCCCGACCGCCAGACCTATGCGCCGGGCCTGCGCCTGGTGCAACTGGCCCATGCCGCATGGGAGCAGTCGTCCATCGCACCGGTCGCCCGGCCGTTTGTCGACAAGCTGGCGCGCAAGGTCGGTCAAACGGTGCATCTGGCCCAACTTGATCACGGCCACGTTCTCTATGTCGACAAGCGCGACCCCGCCCAGCCGATTGCGATGTTCAGCCAGGCGGGCCGTGTCGGCCCCGCCTATTGCACCGGTGTCGGCAAGGCGATGCTGGCCTTTCTGCCCGAGGACGAACTTGAGCGGGTGCTTCAGATGCAGTCGTTTCACCGCTTCACCGAACACACGCTGGGCACGCCCGAAGAGCTCAAGGCCGAACTCGCCGCGATCCGCGCGCGGGGCTATGCCTTCGACCGCGAAGAGCATGAGCCGCGCATCATTTGTATCGCGATGCCAATCCTGACCCGATCGGGCCGGGTGCTGGGGGCGATGTCGGTCACGACCTCGACCGCGCATAACACGCTTGACGGTCTGACCGCCTATGCGCCCGACCTGAAGCATACGGCACAAGAGATTGCCGAAACGGTGGAGAGCTGGCGCTTTCCGGAACAGACAAGAACCAAACAAGTGATGGGAGCGGCCTGACATGACGGGTGTAACACTGGAAAATGTCGTCAAGCGCTACGGCGATACGCAGGTGATCCACGGGGTCGACCTGACCATCGACGATGGCGAGTTCTGCGTCTTCGTCGGGCCGTCGGGCTGCGGCAAATCCACGTTGTTGCGGATGGTTGCGGGGCTTGAGGAAACCACCGAAGGCTCGATGCATATCGGCTCTCGCGACGTGACCAGGCTTGATCCGTCGGATCGGGGCGTCGCGATGGTGTTCCAGACCTACGCGCTTTACCCGCATATGACGGTCGAGGATAACATGGGCTTCGGCCTGAAGATGAATGGGCACCCGACCGCCGATATTCGTCAAAAGGTGGGTGAGGCCAGCAAGATCCTGAAGCTGGATGAGTACCTCAAACGCAAGCCCGCCGCCTTGTCGGGTGGTCAGCGCCAGCGCGTCGCCATCGGCCGCGCCATCGTACGCGGGCCCGAAGTGTTTCTTTTCGATGAACCGCTGTCGAACCTTGACGCCGAACTGCGCGTCGAGATGCGGGTCGAAATCGCGCGCCTGCACAAGGAAATCGGCGCGACGATGATCTATGTGACCCACGATCAGGTCGAGGCGATGACGCTGGCCGACAAGATCGTGGTGCTGCGCGCCGGGCGGATAGAACAGGTGGGCGCACCGCTCGATCTTTACCGCGATCCTGACAACCGGTTCGTCGCCGGGTTCATCGGGTCCCCGGCGATGAACTTCTTCGAGGGGACCGTCAAAGGCGACACCGTCGAGGTGCCGGGCCTTGCCAAGACAGTGCAAACCTCGGTGGCCTTGCCGTCGGACGGGGCGACCGTGTCCGTCGGTTTGCGGCCCGAGCACATGGAAATCGACCAGGCGGGCGATACCCACTCCGTCGAACTGACCGAGGCGCTGGGCGGCGTGTCCTTTGCCTATCTGGTTGGGCCGAACGGCGCCAAGATGATCGTCGAAGAACGCGGCGATGAGCGGTCGGTCGAAGGATCGAAGGTTGGACTACGCTTCGACGACAGCCGGGTAATGCTGTTTGACGCGGCGACCGAGGCCCGGCTTCGCTAGGACGCTTCGGTCACGCAGCGCGCGATTTCTTCGGCCAGACCTTGCATCATGGCGCGATAAAGCCCGGGTCCCGGCTCTAGCGTCGACCCTGACGGATCGAGCGTTCCGATGCCGACCCCGGCATCCTCTGCAATCGCTTCCGCAATCGTGGCGTTGTGCTGCGGTTCCCGGAAGACACAGGCAATCCCGCCCTCGGCGATATCGTCCTGCAACGCGCGCAAGCGCTTGGCCCCGGGGGCTGCGGCATCGCCAAGTGCGATGCTGCCCGCGACCGTGACGCCATAAGCGTCGGCGAAATACGCATAGGCATCGTGAAACGTGACGATAGGACGCCCGGCAATCGGGGCGAGCTTTGCGGCGATGCTGGCCGACATCATGTCGATCCGCGCGGATTCGGTCTTTGCATTCGCGGCAAAGACATCTGCTTTTTCCGGCGCGCGTTCGGACAGCTCAGCGGCAATCGCGGCCAACCATCGCTGTGCATTGGCCGGGTCTAGCCAGGCATGGGCATCCAGTGCGCCGTGGTCGTGATCGTGACCATGGCTGTGCCCGTGATCATGCCCGTCTTCGTCGGTCTCTTCACCCAACTCGCGTACGCGCACCCCCGGAACATGCAGCAAGGCCACTTCTTCGACCCCGCCGCTGACGGTCTGCAACGTGCGGCCAAGCCAAGGCGTCAGTTCCTCGCCGACCCAAAACACGATATCTGCGGTCTCAAGGTCACGGGCCTGAGTGGGGCGCAATTGAAAGCTGTGCGGATCGCTGCCTTGATCGAGCAAGAGCGTCGCAGTGCCTTCTTCGCCAAGCACAGAACTGACCAGTGCATGAACCACCGGCGTATCGGCCACCACGTCAAGGGCGGCGGCAGGCGTGGCCAAAAGGGGAATCGTTGCAACTAGGGCAGGCAGGCGCATATCAGGTCATCCTTGTGAATCGGTGCGATGGCTTATAAATAGAAATGTAATAACATAACAAGAGATGGCAACATGGCCGAAGCAAAAGCCTTTCACGCGCATGATCACACAGGGTGCCGGGGGGCGGCCCTCGCCCATGCCGAGGCTGTTGCCCGTGACAAGGGATTGCGCTTCACCCCTGTACGGCGGCGCGCCCTTGAAATTCTGCTCGAAGAGCATCGGGCCTTGGGGGCCTATGATGTGCTCGAACGGCTGTCCGCCGATGGGTTTGGCGCACAACCGCCCGTCGCCTATCGCGCGCTTGAGTTTCTGGTCGAACACGGCTTTGCCCATCGCATCCGGCGGCTGAACGCCTTTACCGCCTGCGCCCATCCCGGCGATGCCCACGCTCCCGCCTTTTTCATTTGCGAAAGCTGCGACAGCGTGGCCGAAGCACCGGCCGAACCGGTATTGACCGCCCTGCGCAAAGAGGCCGCGCATATCGGCTTCACCGTTTCGCGCATGAATATCGAAGCGGTGGGAACCTGCCCCGCTTGTGCCGCGGGGTCGCCGGCATGAGCCTGATTTCCGTAGAGGGCGTCACGGTCGGTTATGCCGGCGGGCCCGCGTTGCGCGATCTGACGATGCGGATCGAACGCGGTGAGATCGTGACGGTGATCGGCCCGAACGGATCAGGCAAGTCGACGCTGATAAAGACGATCCTTGGCGTTCTGACCCCAACCAAGGGGCGCGTGTCGCGAGAGCGGGGGCTGAGCATCGGCTATGTCCCGCAAGAGCTGGCCATTGATGCCAGCCTGCCCATGACAGTGGCGCGGTTCCTGTCGCTTCCCCGGCGGCAAGACACTGCGCTGATCGTGGAAATGCTGCGCCGGGTCGGCGTGCCGACGGTTGCGGACAAGCAGCTTTCATCGCTTTCGGGCGGGCAGTTCCAGCGGGTGCTTCTGGCGCGGGCGCTGCTGGCCCGGCCCGATATCCTGATCCTCGATGAGCCGACGCAGGGCCTCGACCAACCCGGGGTCGCCGCATTCTACCGGCTGATTGAAGAGGTGCGGCAAGAGATGGGCTGCGCCATCCTGCTGGTCAGTCACGACCTTCATGTCGTGATGAGCGCCACGGACCGGGTGATCTGTCTCAACGGTCATATTTGTTGTGAGGGCGCGCCCGATGCGGTGATGGACGCGCCGGAATATCGCGCGCTCTTCGGGGAAGGGACGGGCGGGGCGCTGGCGCTTTATCAGCACCACCATGATCACGATCATGACCACGGACCGGAGCACGTTCATTGATCGCACTTCTGAACGATTTCCTGGTGCGGGCGACACTCGCCGGGATCGGACTTGCGCTGGCCGCGGGGCCCTTGGGCTGTTTCGTGGTCTGGCGGCGAATGGCCTATTTCGGTGACGCGACAGCCCATGCCGCCGTACTTGGCGTGGCGCTCGCCCTCGCGTTCGATGTTTCGGTCTTCGCAGGCACGTCCCTCGTCGCGCTCGCCATGGCATTGGCGGTGTCGTCGCTTGCATCGCGCGGCCATGCGATGGACACGAGCCTTGGGGTCTTGTCCCACGCGGCGCTGGCCATCGGCCTCGTGGCGATTTCCTTCGTGCCCGCGGTTCGCGTCGATCTTTCGGCCTATCTCTTCGGTGATATTCTGGCGGTGGGGGTGGGCGATCTCGCCGTGATCTGGGGTGGGGCGCTTGCGGTCTGCGCGTTGCTGGCCTGGCGCTGGTCATCGCTTCTGGCCGCGACGCTGAACGCCGATCTGGCGTCCTCGGCCGGTATCGACCCCAAACGCGAACAACTCGTCCTCACCCTCGCGATGGCGGTGGTCGTGGCGCTCGCGATCAAGGTTGTCGGGGCGCTTCTCATTGCCGCGATGCTGATCATCCCGGCGGCGGCGGCGCGCGGCATCTCGCGCAGTCCCGAAGGCATGGCGGTGTCCGCCGTGGCCCTCGCGGCCATCTCGGTTGTCGGCGGTCTACAGGGCTCGCTGGCCTTCGACACACCCGCGGGTCCGTCGATCGTGGCCGCCGCAGCAGCGCTTTTCGCGCTGTCTCTGGTCGTCAGCCAAGCGCGTTCGCGCGCGCAATAAGGTCGATGCCCATCTGATCAAACAGGTCGCCGTAATCAAGGCAGACCCAGTTTTCCATGATCTTGCCCGCGCCTTGCGAGAAGTCGCAGCGATAGAAATCCATTACCCGCAGCGTCAGCGCCTTACCGGTGGCCGGCACGCCCAGATAATCGCCCACATGGGTCATTGTCATCGACGGCCAGCCGGACACGGCGGCATAGTTCCCATCCCCGATACGGCAGTAATGGTTGCCCCCCTTGCGATCCGGAAAGGCGGCAAGAAAGGCCGCGCGGTGGTCGCTCACAAACCCCTCCCACCGGTAATTCGACCCGATGCCCGCGGGCCCGTACCACAGCATGTCGTCATGCCAACGCCCGTCATGGCCGGTCTGGCCCACTGAATTGCCAGTGTCGGGATCGTAGACGTGCAAATCGCCAAGCATCGCCTGCACCACATCAAGGCTTTCCGCGCCGTTGCCGTGAGTTGGGCAGACGCCATCATGGGTCGCCGGGCCGGGAAACAGCATCTCGGTCCCCAGCATTGGCGGAAACGGTATGCGTCCGGCCTGACGGGCCAGATCGGGCAGGTCGATGATGATCTTGGCTTCGACGATCTGAGTGCCGTCAAGCCGATAGAACTCACCGGACCTCAGGAACGCAAGTTTGCCTGAGGGGTTCAATCCAGCCAACGGGGCATCGAACGTGCCGACATAATGCGTGACCGCGGCAAGCCAGTCGCCTTTTTCATGCCGGATATTCTGCCCGCCGATGAAGATCTCATCCCGCCGCCGGACATACGATAGCGCGGCGCGCAGCGGTGCCAGAAAGCCTTCGACAATCGCGTCCCGTCCGGCAAGCCGGTTGATCGGATGGGCGATATCCCAAACCGAGTCGTCAGCGATCACGCGGCGGGCGATTTTGTCGAACTCAGCCGCCGGGGCGGCCACAAGCGCGGAAAGCGCGGACTGCATTTCTACACGGATATCAGGCATTTGAACCTTTCACGGGCGAGCCGAAAACGCCGCCGTCAAAAAATGTCTTGGCAAATGGCGGCAAGCGAGTCTAGCCTTTTTGCAAACGTGTGCAAAAATCACGGAACTCCAGGGGGTGCCGCAATGGCCGAGATCCAACTGCGCAACGTCTCGAAGAGATGGGGCAGTTTTGTCGGTGTCGAGAAATTCGATCTGACAATCGAAGATCAGGAGTTTCTGGTGCTTCTCGGCCCGTCCGGCTGCGGCAAGACCACCACCATGCGCATGATCGCCGGTTTGGAAGAAGCGACCGAGGGTGAGATCATCATCGATGGCCATGTCGTCAACGATCTCGACCCCAAGGACCGCGACATCGCGATGGTGTTCCAAAGCTACGGCCTTTACCCGAACATGAACGTCTACGACAACATCCGCTTCCCGTTGAAGGTGCGCAAAGTGCCCGAGGCCGAGCATGACGAGCGCGTGCGCCGGGCCTCTGCGATGGTCGAGCTTGATCCGTTCCTGCACCGCAAACCGGCCGAGCTTTCGGGCGGCCAGCGCCAGCGCGTGGCTCTTGCCCGCGCCATCGTGCGCGAACCCAACGTGTTCCTCATGGACGAGCCGCTGTCCAATCTCGACGCCAAGCTGCGGGTGTCGACGCGGGCGCAGATCAAGAACCTGAGCCACGAACTCAAGGTCACCACGATCTACGTCACCCATGACCAGATCGAGGCGATGACGCTGGCCGACCGCGTGGTCATAATGAAGCAGGGCGTCGTCCAACAGGTCGGCACGCCGGTCGACATCTATGACAATCCTTCCAACACCTTCGTCGCGGGCTTTATCGGCAACCCGGCGATGAACCTGATGGAGGGCGAGCTTCAGGGCGGCACCTTCACCGGCAAGAACGTCTCAATCGCCGGACTGACCGGGCTCGACGGCCCCGTGACCCTTGGCTTCCGGGCCGAGGACGCGGCGATTGCCGAAACGGCGGGGCAGATATCGGCCAAGGTCTACACGATGGAGCTTTTGGGCGACGCCACGATGATCACCGTACGCGCGGGCGGCGCGCTGGTCAGCGTGAAGGCGCATAAGGAATACCGGGCCGAGATCGACGACCCTGTCGATATCTCGATCCCGGTTGGCATCTGCCACCTCTTCGACTCGAAGACGGGGCAACGCATGGGCGGGCACTAACGCCCGGCCGAAAAAGTCGCGGAGACGCGAAGAACATAAAGGGTGCGGCCTTGCAAGACACACCCGTCAATCGTCAGGGAGATGACAAGATGATGATGAAACGACTTTTGCTTGCGGGTGCCGCAAGCCTTGCGATGACCGGCGGAGCCTTGGCCTGCTCGTTCGAAAACACCGTTCCGATCAAGTCGCTGTCGGCGGGTTTCGAAGCCTGGAAATCGGTAACGGACGCGATGGCCGAATGCGGCAACTTCGAAGCAGAGCTTGATCAGGAATTCCGCACCAAACAGCCTGCGGCCTTTGCCGCCAACCCGTCGCTCTATCACATCGGCGGTGTGTCCAACGGCACGATCACTCCGCTTCTGAACGAAGACACGATCCGTCCGCTGGACGATCTGGTCGCCAAATACGGTCAGAACCTGTCGCCCAACCAGCTGATCCGCATCGACGGCAAGGTGATGGCGATTGCGATGATGGTGAACACGCAGCACCTGATGTACCGCAAGGACATCTTCGATGATCTCGGGTTGGCTGTCCCCACGACCTGGGACGAAACGCTTGAAGCCGCCGAGGCCATCAAGGCCGCCGGTGTGGTCGATTACCCGCTTGGCGCGACGATGAAGTCGGGCTGGAACCTCGCACAGGACTTCAACAACATGTTCGTGGGTTTCGGCGGCCAGTTCGTCAATGACGACAGCACCCCGGCCGTGAATTCCGAAGCCGGGATGAAGGCGCTCGAAACCATGAAGGCGATGCTCGACTACACCGACCCCGAGGTTCTGGTGTCCGACAGCACCTATGTTCAGCAGCAGTTCCAGCAGGGCAAGATCGCCATGGCCAACCTTTGGGCCAGCCGTGGTGGCGCGATGGACAACCCCGATGAAAGCCAGGTGGTGGGCAAGGTCTATGCCGCAGCCGCGCCGATGGCGATGGAAGGCGGCATCCCGGCCACGACGCTCTGGTGGGATGGCATCGTGATCGCCAAGAACATCACCGATGAAGAGGCTGACGCGGCCTTCCGCGTGGCGATGGAGGGGCTCGATACCGAAATGGTCCAAGGCGCGAACGACGACGCGATCTGGCTGATCGCGGGGTATGAGCCGAACCGCATGGCCGAAGGCGCGATTGCCACGGCCACCGCCAACCCGGCACCTCCGTCCTATCCGTCGACAAGCCAGATGGGCCTGATGCACACCGCGCTTGGCAACGAACTGCCCGCCTTCTTCACAGGTGAGCGGGACGCGGCGGCAACGCTTGAGGCAATCGAAGCTTCTTACACGACGGCGGCCAAAGAAGCCGGTATCCTCGAATAAACGACACAACGGGCGGGCCTTCGCGGGCCCGCCCATCCTTTGGTGGGGGCGGTCGCGCGCATGGAGTTCGACTATATCATCGTCGGAGGGGGATCGGCCGGGTGCACCGCCGCTTTCAGCCTTGCCCGACAGACGCCCGGCACCATCGCCGTGATCGAAGCGGGTCCGCCCGATAACGATCTGCGCGTGAAAATCCCCTTTGCCCTGATCAACCTTCTGGGATCCGACCGCGATTGGAAGCGCCGCACCGTGGCGCAGGCCAATGCCGGTGGCCGCCGGATCGGCGTACCGCGCGGGCGGATGATCGGCGGGTCGGGGTCGCTCAATTCCATGGTCTGGTTTCGCGGCCGTGTCGATGACTACGACGCCTGGGGTCTTCCCGGGTGGTCGGGGAACGAGGTGG
>JABDPT010000232.1 GCA_013042605.1 Paracoccaceae bacterium | reverse complement strand
GACGACGCATTGAATCCGGACCCGGCAATAGCTTACCCGGTCGGTCAATCACTTGCACAGGATGTGCTTGGCTCGGGTGGAAACGGGTTGCTTTATCCCTCCACCCGACAGGACGGCGGGCACTGCCTGGTCGCGCTCCGTCCCCATTTGGTCCAAAATGTTCGCCAAGGCGACACTTGGACTTTCGAGTGGGCAGGAGAGCCGATCCCGTCAATTTCGCAAGGATAATTGAAAGGCCCGAAGGAACGTCAGCGTGATAGCCTGGGCTTCACCGAAGCCCGAGCCATGTCTGCTTGCCCGCGGTGACGGTGGTCCCGGCAACGGCGCTGCCACCTTAGTCCGTCTGGCTGACAGGCGTGGACGTCCACAAGTGTGATCCGTCAGGCCACCTCCGTCAGCGCATCTATGACGGGGCATTCGGGCACATCGTCTCCGCTACATTGCGCCACGGTGGACGACAGGACGTGTTCGATGCGCTTGAGATCGGCGATCTTGGCGCGGACTGAGGCAAGATGCGCATTTGCAAGAGCCTGCACCTCGCCGCAGGTCTGAGCCCCGCCATCGACCAATGCGAGCAGATCGCGAACCTCGTCGAGCGTGAACCCCAGTTCGCGCGCGCGCATGATGAAGCGCAGGCGTGCAACATGGCTGTCATCGTAGACACGATAGTTTTTGATGGAGCGCGGCGGCTCGGGCATGACGCCGATGTTCTCGTAGTAGCGGATGGTCTCGAGGTTGCAGCCGGTCAGTTTGGCCAGATCTCCGCGCCTGAGGACCTTCACCGATCTGTGATGATTTTTCACGTCAGCCCCCTTGAGCCTGTACCAGCTACAGACCTTAGATTGTGATCATCACTGAGGCAAGGATGATTCGAACCATGACTGAAACCACATCTGCCGGCCGCCAGACGGCAATGGGCGAAACACCGGCAGCCGACAAAAAGGCATGGGCGACAACCGGGCTTGGTGTGCTGGGCGCGCTGGCCATGACCTCCTGCTGCATCCTACCGCTGGTGCTGGTGAGCTTCGGCGTCACCGGCGTGTTCATTGCCCAGTTGGGCGCGTTCTATCAATACAAGTGGATCACCTTCGCGCTGAGTGTCGCCTTCATCGGCTACGGCTTTTACAAGGCGTATCGCCCGATCCCGGCTGAGGCCTGCGCCGACGGCACCTGCTCGCATCCGATGAACCGAACACTCATGCGGTCCATTCTCTGGGTTGCCACCGCGATCGTTGCCGTGGCGATGATCTTCCCGTCCCTAGCGCCCTACATCCTGTCCTATTGAAAGGCTCAATCCATGAAAAATCTCCATCTCGCACTCACGACCCTTGGCATTCTGGCCGCAATGCCCGCCAGTGCCGAAGAACAACGCATCAAAGTCGGTGTCGGCGAACTCACATGCCCGACCTGTTCGTTCACCGTCGCGGCGGCCATGCGCGGCGTGCCCACGGTCGAGATCATCGACTTCCAGGACGGCGAGGAGTTTGGCACGGGCACTTACATCGTGGCCTTCGACGATCAGGCGGCCAACCCAGACATGATCATCGAAGCGGTTCTGGCCAACGGCTATCCGGCCGAGGTGCTCCAGGCAGGGGAGTCCTGAGCAGGGAAGGACGGGTGCCATGCGCCCGACATGAGGATAGAGAATAGGATGCCTTCAGAAGACAAATCTTCGAATGCCCTTTTGAAAACGGGCGTCATCGGCACGGGCAGGGAGCGGTCTGGTGGACTGAGATCTGGGGCGAAATCAGGATTTGAAGAATAGTCTGACCCTGTCGGGATGCGCGACTGAACTGGTGGCAACGGTAACGAGGAAAAGGAAATGAACATGGACCAAACCGTCAAGGCGCATGATTGCTGCACGACCAAAGACGCCCGCAGCGACAGCTATGACCTGATCGTCGTTGGCGCCGGCTCGGCTGGATTCTCCGCCTCGATCACCGCGGCCGAGGCCGGCAAGCGGGTGGCACTCGTCGGGCACGGCACAATCGGCGGCACCTGTGTGAATGTCGGTTGCGTTCCGTCCAAGGCGATGATCCGCGCGGCCGAGGCGGCGCATGGCGGTGCGTCCGCCGTCCGGTTCCCCGGCATTGCGTCCTGCACCCACGCCGTGGACTGGCTCGCCGTGGTGAAAGGCACGAGTGATCTGGTCGCGGAGATGCGGCACAAGAAATACATCGACCTGCTGCCCGCCTATGAGAACGTCACCTATATCGAGGAAGGTCCGGCGCGATTGGTCGAGGGTGGCGTCGCCGTCGCCGGACGGGTCATTTCCGCCCCGCGCGTTCTGATCGCCACCGGCTCGCGCCCGCATGTGCCAGCGATCCAGGGTATCGACACCGTGGAGACGCTTGATTCCACCGGCCTGCTGACATTGCCCGACCGGCCCGAAAGCATCATCGTGCTGGGCGGCGGCTATATCGGCTGCGAGCTGGCGCAGATGGCCTCTAGGCTGGGGGTGAAGGTCACTCTGGTGACCCGCTCGCGCCTTCTGCCCGGGGCCGAGCCGGAGGTGGCCAAGGCGCTGACGCAAGCGCTAGTGGCAGAGGGCATCGCGGTCGAGACCGGTCTTGCTTACGTCTCGGTCACGAAGGCTGCGGGCGGCGTCACTCTGACTGTCGAACGGGGTGGCGAGACCGACGTTATGTTCGCCGAACGGCTGGTCGTGACCGCCGGACGCGTGGCCAATTCCGAGAGTCTCGCGTTGGAAGGCCTCGGGATTGAAACCGACGCGCGCGGCTCTATCAAGGTCGATGCTGACATGGCCACCACACGGGCCGGTGTCTGGGCCGCGGGCGATGTCACCGACCGTGACCAGTTTGTCTATATGGCCGCCTATGGTGCCAAGGTCGCGACTAACAACGCCCTTGGACTGGAGCCGATGCGCTATGAAAACGCGGCGATGCCTTGGGTCGTGTTCACCGACCCGCAGGTGGCCGGAGTTGGCCTTTCGGAGGCTGAGGCCAAGGCGGCGGGGCATGACGTCAAGACGAGCGCGATCACGCTCGACAACGTCCCGCGCGCCGCCGCGGCGCGCGACACTCGCGGCGTGATCAAGCTGGTGTCAGACGCCAAGACCGACCGTCTTCTGGGCGGCCAGATCGCGGCACCGGAGGGGTCGGACACGATCCAAACACTGGCCATGGCGCTTAAGTTCGGCATGACCGCACGGGCGCTTGGGGAGACGATCTTCCCATATCTGACCACGGTTGAAGGGCTGAAGCTCGCCGCGCAGACCTTCGACAAGGACGTGGCCAAACTCAGCTGCTGTGCGGGATAACGCCATGGCGCCGAAGGAGAGGTCCGATCTTCTGACGACACTTCCTGGTCTGTTAATCGCCTGGGGCTTGCCCATTGCTGCGATGCTCCTGGCGATCGGTGTGCCACATCCGGTCAAGACCTGGGTCTGGGTGGGCGCGCTAATCTGGATGGGGACAGCCAGTCTGTAAAATGCCCGCCGATACATTCGGCGGCATTGCTTCTGGACCGGGCTGTTTTTAGGGTTGAACGCGCTGCGCCCGCTATCCGAGGGTCAGCACCATGTCCTCTGAGAGCAACAGCGGTGGAATGTGCAGGTTCTCTGGTGCCGGGCCTTTGCGGATCCTTCCCGCGGTGTCGTAATGCGACCCATGGCACGGGCAGAACCAACCGCCAAAGTCCCCAGCACCATCTCCCAGGGGCACACATCCCAGATGCGTGCAGACGCCGATCATGACCAGGAAGGCTTCGTGGCCGGGGATCGATCTGTTTGCGTCATTCGCTGTTGTATCATCGAGAAGATTGGGGTTTCGAGCGTCGGTGTCTGGAAGCGCAGACACGGTATCCGATCGTGCCTGAGCAATTTCCGCTTCTGTCCGGTGCCGGATGAATACCGGTTTCCCACGCCATTTGACGGTTAATTGTGTCCCGGGAGGAAGGCCGGAGATATCGACGGAAATTGTTGCAAGCGCACGAACATCAGCGGAGGGGTTCATTTGGTCCACGAGCGGCCAGACGGCAGCGCCAGCAGCCACGGTGCCCGCTCCTGCTGTGGCGTAGAATAAAAAATCCCGGCGTGTTGTGTCCTCAGACGTGGTGGTCATGTCACGTATTCTACGTGGCTAGAGCGCAGGAAGGTCAACGGCGCTCGTGTAATGTTTTGTAAGCGAGACAAGCTTTCGCGGACGCGTAGATGAGAGGTCTCGTCCGACTAGCGATGAGGCGCCGCACCACTGGCCAACATCAGATGATGTTCCTGGTGATGTGCACCAAGCGCCATCAGGCCAAAGAAGCCAAGTCCCTGAATCTGCGCGATATCTCCATCGACAATGAGTGCCACCCCATCGTCGAGATCCTCCGTGACAACGTCCCAGCCGGTCTCGGCTGCGAGAAAGGGCGCATGTGCCGGCACCATGGCGCGGATGGCCTCTAGGACACGTGGGGTCCCCCGGATCTCGAACCGCGCGCCTTCAGGGCGCAGGATGCGGGTGACCACGGCGTCCGTGGTCAGAAGATCCATATCGACAAGGTGGCGGCGCAATCCGGCAATATCGACCTGCTCCCAATCCGTCTCGGGATCGGCCTGCAGGATCGCCACGATTTCCGCCAGGGCGGCGAAGGCCGATTGCCCGGTTTCCTGGGGTCCGCCCATATCGTGACCAGTCGCGGAATGGGCGTGCTGCGCGGCCACGGGTGCGGCCATCACTATGGCAAGGAGGAGGGGAATGAGACGCATGGACGGGTCCTTCAATGGGGTGTTGTCATGTTTACGCTAGCAGGGGCGGGCGCATCACAATATGATTTCAATCATATGTTGCCAAACCCCTATGATCATATCCCGAGCTCAGCCCTGCGCCCAATCTCCGGCGCGGTTGGCGATGTGGTGTTTCATCAAGGTGGACCCACCCACGGTCTATATGTCGTGCAAACCGGGCGCGTGCATCTCGAGCGGGTCGGCCCAGATGGCGAGCGGTTCATCATTCACCGTGCCCAAGCCGGAACAAGCTTTGCCGAAGCTTCCGTGTTTTCGGAGGTCTATCATTGCGATGCGGTCTTCGTAGAGGCCGGGGCGTTGGTCCGGATCGACAAGGCCGCGGTTTTGGCCGCCTTTGCCGACCCGGAGTTTGCGCGCGCCTATGGCCGCCAGGCTGCTCGACAGATACAGGCGCAGCGACAGATGCTGGAGATCGTCGGCATCCGGCGCGCAGAGGATCGGGTGATGGCAGGGTTGGTCGCGGGCCTGCTCGAAGGCTCCGTGGTCGAGTTCGCCGCCCGGTTACAGCTGAGCCACGAAGCGACCTACAGAGGCTTGCGAAGCCTCGTGCAGGACGGGCGGGTCGCAAACCCGTCCC
>JABDPT010000025.1 GCA_013042605.1 Paracoccaceae bacterium | reverse complement strand
AGCCAGTTGATCATTCCGCGTTCGCGGTCGTCCGGGGCGACGCAGCCAAGATAATGGATGCCCACATCCCAGGAAAAGCCGTCGCGCGAAAAGCTGTGCGTCAGGCCGCCAAGGGTCGAGTATTGTTCGAGAAGAAGCACCTTGTGGCCGACCTTGGACAGCGCGGCGGCGGCGCTCATGCCCCCCATGCCGGACCCGATCACGATGGCGTCCCAATGGCTTTGGTTGGTGTCCAGCATTTATTCCTCCGTCGGTTTTTCGGGGACGATGTCCCACACTTCGGCAATGCGTCCGGCCTTGAAACGCCAGACGACAACGACATCGAGGGTCTTTGGGCGCTCTTTGAACATCAGCGTGTCGCGGGCGTGGACGACGACAAGCTCATCGCCCACGGCGGTGGCAGAAACGGGCTCGACCTTGAAGGTGCCGCGCGACCTGCCGCCGATGTTCTGGAAGAAGGACCGAATGCCATCCAGTCCGGTGTAATCGCCCTCAATGTCCGGCAGATTCGGATTGAAATAGTGCCAGACGACATCTTCGGTGAAGAGGTCCCTGGCGGCTGCGAGATTGCGCAGGTCCAGCCGGTTGAGCTGCTGAATTTTCGGATGTTCGGTCTGCATGTAATGCCCTTGATGCCAATATGGCTAACGGGGCAATCACATCACAGTTCGCCGCTGCGGCAGTGATCAAGGTCAATTCTTGCGTGAGGTTTGGTGCCGATCGCCGCGATGGCGCGGGTCACGAAGGTCGGCGACGCGCGTGGCCTTTAGAGGCCAACGTGTCACCGCATCTGTTCGTGCTCGAACCGCTGTTTCGCCACGGCTTCGTTCTGGTCGGCCTTTTGCTGACCCATGAGGGCGGCTTCCACGAAATCGAGATGCGCGGAAACGGCGGCGCGGGCGGCGGCCGGGTCGCGGGCTTGCAGGGCGTCGTTGATGGCGCGGTGCTGGTCAAGAAGCATGTCGCGGGTCATGCGCTGTTTGAACATGATCTGGCGGTTGAAGAACACGCCCTGTTGCAGCAGATCGAACATCGACCGCATCATGTGCAGCATCACGACGTTATGGCAGGCCTCGACGATGGCCATGTGAAACTCGGCGTCAAGCCCGGCCTCTTCCGACGGATCGCGCTTGGAATGCGCGGCTTCCATTTTGCGAAAGAGGGTGTCGACGACCTTGAGATCGGTTTCCGAGCCGAACCGCGCGGCGCGTTCGATGGCGAGCCCTTCCATGTCGCGGCGAAAGGCGATGTAGTCGAAGACCGCGTCGGGATGGGCCGAGAAAAGCCGGGTGAGGGCGGGCGAATAGCGCGCGCCCAGATCGTTGGCGACATAGATGCCAGACCCGGGGCGGGTTTCCAGAAGGCCGTTGTCATGCAGTTCGGCCACCGCTTCGCGCAGGCTGGGGCGCGAGACGCCCATGCGTTCGCTCAGTTCGCGTTCCGAGGGCAGCCGCTCGCCCGGGCGCAGGATGCCGCGCAGGATCAGCAACTCGATCTGCTTGACGACGGCTTGCGCCAGTTTTTCCGACTGAACCTTGGTGAAGGGCATGGGGTTTCCTCGCGCGATTGGTCAAAAGATATGACCAGACGCGCCAATCGACAAGCCATTTGATCAATCAGGCGTATTGCCGCCTAGCCAGAGACCTGTTCGCGCAGGATCGATGCGGTAAGCGAGGCCATCAGGTAGATGCCCGAAAAGATCAGGAAGGCCAGCATCGTGTTTTCGAAGGCGCGCGGATAGGTGGGTTCATCCGGCGGGATCGGGTTCACGCCCAGCGACAGATAGCGGACCTGCCGGTTGGCTTCCTGCCGCGCGCTTTCCATGGCCTGAAGTGATTCCTGCATCATCAGCGTCCGGGTTTCGAGGTCGATCTCGGCCATGCGCAGCTGGCTTGTCATCGCCGCCAGCGACCCGACACCGGCGGTGTCTTCCGTCAGTTGCTTGCGCAGGTCCGAGATGAAGAGTTCGAGCCGTTCGATATCGCCCTCGGCGCCCGACACGCGGGCCTGATTGGGCGCGGGGTTGTCGAGCAACTGGCGCAGCGCCAGACGTTTTTCGGCCAAGTCGGTTTCAAATCTGCCGATCTGGCCCATCAGGGATGAGCTTTCGCTGGCCGGATCGAGGATCCCAAGCTGTTGTTGCAGTTCCAGAACGCGGTTCTGGGCGGCGATCATCTTGGCCTCGGATTCCTCGAACGTTTCGTTGGCGCCCTGCATCTGGTCTTCGCGCAGGCGCTGGGTCAGGTTGTCGACCTGTTCCTCGGCATAGCCGATAAGCGCGCTGGAAAAGGCCGCGCTGACTTCGGGGGTGGCGGCGATCACCTCCATCCGCACGATCCCTTCGGTGGGGTCATAGCCGATCTTCACGTTGCGGCGGAACGTCTTGTAGGCCGCTTCATTGGTGGCATCGGTATCAAGACGCTGCACGCGGTCGATGATCGGGTCGCTGAAATGGGCGCGGAAGCCAAGGTCTTCGTCAAGCCGCAGCATCGCCTCGCGCGATTGCAGATAGCTTTGGACGGTGATCGAATCCTGACTGGTGGCGAGGCCCGTACCCGACAAAAGCCCGCCCATGCCGGCCCCACCGGGCGAGTCGGCCTGTTGAATCACGAACTCGGAATTGGTGGCGTACATGGGGGTGGCGACGACGGTGTAGTAATAGCCGACAAGGAAGGTCGGCAGCAGAACGAAGGCCGCCAGCCGCGCGATGAGGGCGGTTACGCGACGACGGCGGCGGCGGGCGATATCCTGTTGGATCTCAAGGATTTCACGCATCCGCGCTTCGCCCGGTGGCGCCACGTCGGTCGAGATCGCGGTGCCGGTCTGCGGCACGTTCCCGGCGGATTTGCCCGGATCGGGGTCGGCCACCACAAGCTCAAGCATGTTTTCGCGTTTGAACGGGTCGATCCCGGCCTTGCGCAACAGTCGCACGGCGTCGAAGTCAGAGGTGGGGGCCAGCCCGTGTTTATGGGCCAGACGGCGCGCCATGCGCAATTGCCGCCCGGTCAGACCCTCTTTGCGGATGGCGTCGATCTCGGCGGCGACATCGCCGCCCTGGGCCGCGCGGGCCGTCGGAAAGGGTTCGCTGCCAAAGCCGTCTTCGGTGGGCGGCAGGCCGTCGTCAGAGGATGCCGGCCCCTGCGATGGCGCGGCGGCCTCGGGCCCCGGTTCGGTCGTCCGGCGGCGGATGCGAAAGCGCTTAGCCTTGGGTTTGGTAGTCATAAAGCTGTTTGGCCTCTTCAAGAGTATCGAACATGTGCAACTGCCCATCCAGAAGCACGGCCGCCGAGCGGCAGAATTTTTCGAGGGTCGATGCCTGATGCGAAACGACGATGATGGTCGACTTCTCAAGCCGGTCGCGCAGGATCTGACCGGCCTTGCGGTTGAATTCGGCATCCGTCGCGCCGGGCATGCCTTCGTCGATCAGGTAGATGTCGAAATCGAGCGCAAGCAGCAGCGCGAAGCAAAGTCGCCCGCGCATGCCCGCGCTGTAGGTGCCGACGGGCATTTCGAAATATTCCTTGAGCTCGCAAAGCCAGCGGCAATACGCCTCGAGATAGTCGGGATCGAGACCGTAGAGCCCGGCGATGAAGCGGGCGTTTTCCTTGCCCGACAACCGCCCCATCACACCGCCCATGAAGCCAAGCGGGAACGACACGCGGCAGTTGCGGACGATCTCGCCCTCATCGGGCTTCTCAAGTCCGCACATCATGTTGATGACGGTGGTCTTGCCGGTGCCGTTGGGCGCGAGAATGCCAAGCGAGTTGCCAAGGTCCACGCGGAAGGACGCGCGATCAAGGATGACCTTGCGCTGCGTGCCGGTCCAAAAGGACTTACTGACATCTCTGAATTCGATCATGCGGACCTGCCCGGACCTATTTCAGCTTTTTTAACCAAGCTTTCTTAACGATTGGCTATAGCATGAATTTTAGGCAATGCCACGCCGCAGATTGCCGGTGGCAGGGTTCCGCGCGCTGACGTCATGGCGAAACCGGCCGGTATGTTTCCAATACGGAATCAAATGGCCCGTTTTTCCACCTTTGTGAGCTTTCCGGCGACGATCGAGATGATCGCGGCGGCAAAGCTGAAGAAAGCGCCCATCTTGGCCGCGTCCTGAACCGGGCCGCCGTCGAAGGCGACCGACGCGATGAAAATCGAAACGGTGAACCCGATGGCCGCGACGCAGCCCACAACGAAAAGGTCGGCCACCCGCATCCCCACCGGAAGGCCAAGGCCCATCGGACCCGCGGCCAGCCAGCCGAAAAGCAGGATGCCCATGGGCTTGCCCACAAGAAGACCCGCCAGAACCAGCCATGTCGGTGCGGAGATTGCCGAAAACTCGACGCCCGCATTCATCAGGCCGAAGAAGAAAAGGACAATCTCGACCGGGTGTTTGAGCAGGTGTTCGGCGTGGTTCAGAAGGTCGGTCAGGTATTGCTCGGCCTCGGCGAAGATCCCGAAGGCGCGGTCGGCATGGGGCAGGGTGGGCACCACGGGCAGCAGGCCAAGTGCGGGATGCAACCCGCTTTCCTGAAAGCCGTACCAGCTTAGGCACCCGGCGGCGAGATAGGGCCAGAACGACAGTTTCTTGCGCACCCAGGTGGAATGCGGACGGGCGTCGTTGCCGACATCGCGCCTGCGTGGCAACCAGTTGAAAAGAACGAACACGCCCACCGCCGCGAAGATCGACAGCAAAAGCCAGAGCGGCGAAAGATCGCCCGAGGGGTAGAAGACCGCGATGATGATCAGCCCCGCGGCATCATCGGCAATCGCCAAGAGCAGTAGGAAGCGCACCGCCGGGTGGCCCGCGCCGAAGACGATGCGCCCGACAATATAGGAAAACGCGATATCGGTGGCCGTGGGGATGGCCCAGCCGCGGGCCACGGCGTCATAGACATCAGAGCCGAGCAAGGCGGCAAGTCCGAGATAGATCGTGACAGGGCCAAGCATGCCGCCCAGCGTGGCGACCAGCGGCGTGGCCGCCTTCTTGCCGCGCAGCGAGCCGTTCTTGAGGATGATCGCCTCCCAGACCTCTTTGGCGGCGATGGCAAAGAAGAAGGCCATGAGCACGTTATTGACCAGATAATGCAGCGTCAGGGTGCGGTGGATACGGCCAAGTTCGTCGGCATGGGGGTGGCCGATGAAGAAATCGTCGACCAGCACGAATTCCACGAAATCGTGGTAGCCGTTGGGGTCAATATTCGCCCAGATCAGGGCGATCACTGCGCCGGAAATCAACAGAATCGAATAATTTGTCACGAAATTCCAGACGCGATACATGCCGGTCTGTCCCCCGATTTACTTTGTCAATTAACGGAGCGGGTGGCCTGAGGCAACCGGTGCTGGTTTTTCCGGCGCGGGAGGTGGGGGTCAGGCGGCCAGCATGTTCCAGGTCAGGCCCGCCAGTATCGCGCCCATCAGGGCCAGGCCAAGATAGGTCGCGAAGACCCTCGGCTTGACCAATGCCCAGACCGCGACGGCGGCGGGAATACAGCTGACGCCCCCGGCGATGACAAAGGACATCGCGGCCCCGGGGCTCATCCCCTGTTCCATCAGCCCCGCCACCAGCGGCACGGCGGCATATCCGTTCAGATAGGCAGGCGCACCCAGAAGGCTGGCGATCAGGATCGGGCCGATCCCGCTGCCACCGACGACCGCGGCCACGGCATCGGCCGGGATATAGCGGATCATCAGCATCTGAAGCAGATAGGCCAGCGCCAGCCATTTGCCGAGGAAGAGCAGGTTCGACAGGAAGGCGTCGAAGAACGCGCGGCGGCGGTCGGCGTGGTGCCAGAACCGCCAGACCGGTGTGCCCGTGAACGGCGACGGCCCGCAGCCGCAGCTTTTGGTTTCGGCCGGGCGCAGGGGATCCTGCACGAGGGCAGTGTTCCTGAGCGCCATGACCACCAGCCCGCCGCCCAGGCCAAGGGCCACGGCCGCGACGGTTTTGGCGACGGCGAAGTCAAAGCCCAACCCGCCGGCGGTGATCGCGAACATCGCCGGGTCCATCAACGGCGAGGCCAGCCAGAACGCCATCACCGCCGAAAGCGGTGCACCCGCGGCGAGCAGGGCGGCGATGAAGGGAATAACCTCGCACGAACAGAAGGGCGACAGGCCACCGGCCATGGCCGCGATGATGATCATACGGGTTTCGCGGCCCTGAAAGGCCTTTGCCAGAAGCGCTTCGGAGCCCGTGGCCTTGAGATAGCCGATGGCCGCGACCGCAAACAGGATGAAGGGCCCGGTATGGCCAAGCGCCTCGACAGCGCCGGTGACCGTGGGCCATGCGGCGGGCGGATCGAAGGCCCAGACGAGAAGCGGGATAGCGGCGACCAGAAGCCAGACCTTGTCGATCCGCGCCCACAGGCGGGGCAGCGGGGCGGGGGTGGGAATATCAGCCATTGGGGTCGTGTCCTTCGTGCGGGGCGGCGCTGTCAGCGCAGCATTCCGAAAGCAGAAAGCCCGACAGGTCCTGCACCGTGTCATAGGCGGCGGCGACGCAGATGATCTTGCGGCCCTGACGCGCCTGCGTGACAAGCCCGGCCTGCGCGAGGATCTTCATGTGATGGGTCAGCGTGGAGCCGGTCACCCCGCTGCGCGCGCCCAGCTCGCCGATGGTCAGCCCGTCGGGGCCCGCGCGCACCAGTACGCGCAGCACGCCAAGGCGCTGTTCCGAGCCGAGGGCGGCGAAGGTGGACGCAATCTCGGCGATGCGGTCGGGGGGAGGGGTATTCGTGCTCATGACTCTATATTTCTAGAAACATCGAAATAATGCAAGCCCCAATTTGCATGCCTGTCCGCAACGTCTTACCTAGCGGGCATGCAACAGGATTTGCCTGCCCGGATAACCGCCTGTCGTCTGTGCACCGACCGGTTCGCGGCCACGGCCACGGGCCATGCCCCGCGCCCGGTGGTGTGGTTTCGCCCGGGTGCCAGGCTTTTGATCGCGGGGCAGGCCCCCGGCGCGCGGGTGCATGAGGCGGGGGTGCCCTTTGCCGACCCGTCGGGTGACCGGTTGCGCGACTGGCTTGGGGTCGATGCGGACACGTTCTATGACCGCGACCGCGTGGCCATCGTCCCCATGGCGTTCTGTTTCCCGGGCTATGACGCCAAGGGAAGCGACCTGCCGCCGCCGAAAATCTGTGCCGAGACGTGGCACGGGCCGGTGATGGCGGGGCTGTCGCGGATCAGGGTGACGGTGCTGGTGGGCGGTTACGCGCATCGCTGGCATCTGGGCGCGCAGGCGGCGCGCGCCGGCGTGACGCGCACCGTGGCGGGCTGGCGCGACCATGCGCCCGACCGCTTTGTCTTGCCTCATCCGTCCTGGCGCAATACGGGCTGGCTCAAACGCAACCCGTGGTTCGGGGATGAGGTGCTGCCCGCGCTGCGCGCACGGGTGCGGGAGGTTCTGGATGACTGACGAAACACGGCTGGATGCCGCCCATGCCGCGATGGAGGCCGCGCCGGACGACGACGCGGCGCGATTGCGGTTTTACGAGCGGTTGGTGGATGCCGAATTGTCGCTTTTGCTGGCCTTCGAAGAGACCGAGGGGCAGATCAGCCCGCAGGTTTTCGCGCTGGAGGAAGGCAACGTGGTGCTGGCCTTCGACCGCGAGGACCGGCTGGCCGCCTTTGCCGATGGCGTGGCCGATCAGGCGCGGCTTTCGGGGCGCACGTTGGTCGAGATGCTGGCGGGGCAGGGGCTTGGGCTGGGCCTGAACCTCGGGGTTGCGCCCTCGTCGATCCTGATCCCGGCCGAAGCGGTGGTCTGGCTGGCCGACACGTTGCGCACCGAACCGCAGGCGGTGGAGGCGCGACCGCAAGAACTGGGCGCGCCCAAGGGCCTGCCCGAGGCGCTGATCACGGCGCTTGATGCCAAACTGCCCGCCGCCGCGGGTCTGGCGCGCTTTGCCTACCTGGCGTCGGTGACCTATGAGGGCGGACGGCGCGGCCATATGCTGGCCTTCGTCGATGCGCATCCCGGCGCCCGCGAGGCGCTGGCGCAGGCCGCCGGCGAAGCGCTGATCTTTTCCGGCGTGGAGGCGGGCGAGATGGATGTCGCGTTCTTTGCCGCCTCCGACCCGGTGTCGGCGCGGCTGGCGCGCGTGGCGCTTCGCTTCGATCTGCCGGTGTCGGAAGAGGCCGAAGCGCCCAAGGCGCCGGGCATGGACCCCGACGCCCCGCCGAAGCTGCGATAGGGGGCGCTGCCCCCACCGCCCCGAGGGGCGGTTCCCCCGGAATATTTCAGGCCAGAAGACGGGGGGCTGGCGCGGCGGGCGTGCAACGGGGGAACAATACAAGCGAATTCTCGCCTTTCGATCTTTTACGTTAACCAATCCACCCGTATAACGGCCCAAAGCGCGGATAAGTCCAGAACGCGCATCTTCGGGCAGCGGCACACAGGATAGCTTCATATGGCACTTTTCGGCGGGTTGTTTGCGTCGGATATGGCGATCGACCTAGGAACGGCGAATACGCTTGTCTACGTCAAGGGCAAGGGGATCATTCTGAACGAGCCGTCGGTGGTGGCCTATCACGTCAAGGAAGGGCGCAAGCAGGTGCTCGCCGTGGGTGAAGACGCCAAGCTGATGCTGGGCCGGACCCCGGGCAGCATCGAGGCGATCCGCCCGATGCGCGAGGGGGTGATCGCCGATTTCGACGTGGCCGAAGAGATGATCAAGCATTTCATCCGCAAGGTGCACCGCCGCTCGACCTTTTCGAAGCCGAAGATCATCGTCTGCGTGCCCCATGGCGCGACCCCGGTGGAAAAGCGCGCGATTCGCCAGTCGGTGCTGTCGGCGGGCGCGCGGCGCGCGGGCCTGATCGCCGAGCCCATCGCGGCGGCCATCGGCGCGGGCATGCCGATCACCGACCCCACCGGCAACATGGTCGTCGATATCGGCGGAGGAACCACGGAAGTTGCGGTGCTGTCGCTGGGCGATATCGTCTATGCCCGGTCGGTTCGCGTCGGCGGCGACCGGATGGACGAGGCGATCATCAGCTATCTGCGGCGCCAGCATAACCTTCTGATCGGGGAGGCGACGGCGGAACGCGTCAAGACCTCGATCGGCACGGCGCGCATGCCCGATGACGGGCGCGGGTCGTCGATGCAGATCCGGGGGCGTGATTTGCTCAATGGTGTGCCCAAGGAAACCGAGATCAACCAGGCGCAGGTGGCCGAGGCGCTGGCCGAGCCTGTGCAGCAGATCTGCGAGGCGGTGATGACCGCGCTCGAAGCCACGCCGCCCGACCTGGCCGCCGATATCGTGGACCGGGGCGTGATGCTGACCGGGGGCGGCGCGCTTCTGGGTGAGCTTGATCTGGCGCTGCGCGAACAGACCGGGTTGGCGATTTCGGTGGCCGACGAGTCGCTCAATTGCGTGGCAATGGGAACCGGCAAGGCGCTGGAATATGAAAAACAACTGCGCCATGTGATAGACTACGACAGTTAACGCGAGGCCGGCCCCTGTCCGGCCCGGAGCAGACCCGTGGCAAAAGACCGAGGCAGCAACGACGATTACGTCCGACCGATCCGTCGCATTCTAGTGGGCGGGGTGGTGCTGTTCCTGTTCGCGCTCTTCGTGCTGTGGCGCATCGACAGCCCGCGGGCCGAGCGGTTTCGCGCGATGCTTGTGGACCGCTTCGTGCCGTCGATGGACTGGGCGCTGGTGCCGGTGACGAATGTCGCGGGCATGGTCGAGGGGTTCGAATCCTATGCGCGAATTTACGAGCAAAACCAAGAGCTTCGCCGTGAGCTGCAACAGATGCGCGCCTGGCGCGAAGCCGCCCTTCAGCTTGAGCAGGAGAATGCCAAGCTTCTTGACCTCAACAAGGTGCGGCTTGATCCGTCGCTGACCTTCGTCACCGGCGTGGTGCTGGCCGATAGCGGGTCGCCCTTCCGGCAATCGGTGCTGTTGAATGTGGGCGCGCGCGACGGCATTCGCGATGGCTGGGCGACGACCGACGGGCTGGGTCTTGTGGGGCGAATTTCGGGCGTGGGCCAGACGACGGCGCGGGTCATCCTGTTGACCGATCCGGGGAGCCGCATCCCGGTGACGGTGCAACCGTCCGGCCAGCGCGGCATTCTGGCGGGCGATAATTCGGCGCTGCCGCCGGTGGACTTCATCGAAGACCTCGACATGGTGCGGCCAGGCGACCGGGTGGTGTCGTCGGGCGATGGCGGGGTGTTTCCCGCCGGGCTTTTGGTGGGGCAGCTTGTGACGGGGCCGGATCAGCGGCTGCGCGTGCGGCTATCGGCGGATTACGAGCGGTTGGAGTTTCTGCGCGTGCTTCGGTCGCGCCCGGCAGAGGCCATCAGCGCCCCCGGCGGGCTAATCGGGCCGCAACTGCCGAGCCCGGGCACGCTGGCGCAGGGCGAGGATGCTACAGATGGCTGAGACGATCGTCACCCGGCGCTGGCGCTATCGCGCGATTTTCGCGGCCCTTGCCTTCATCGTGATCTTCGCGCGGCTCTTGCCGCTGGATGCGGGGCCCGGCGGCCTTCCCGGCCCGGACCTTGTGTTGCTTCTGGCCTTTGCCTGGGTGTTGCGGCGGCCCGATTACGTGCCGGTGGTGCTGGTGGCGGTGGTGATGCTGCTGATGGATGTGCTCTTCCTGCGCCCGCTGGGGCTTTGGGCGGCCTGCACGGTTCTTGCACTGGAATTCCTGCGCAGCCGCGAGGCGGGCGCGCGGGACCTGCCCTTTCTCTTCGAATGGGTGCTGGTGGGCGGTGTCATCGTGATGATGACGCTGGGCAATATGCTGATCCTCGCGCTTTTCGCGGTCAGCCAGCCGCCGCTTGGCCTCTTGCTTATCCAGATGATCATGACAATCCTGTCATATCCGCTGGTGGTGCTCTTCTCGGCCAAGGGACTTGGGCTTAAAAAGATGTCGCCGGGGGCGGTCGATCAATTGGGACACAAGCTGTGAGGCAAAGCCCGAAGGATATCGAGGAAAACGCCCGCGTCGTGACGCGGCGCGGCCTTGTCGTGGGCGGGCTGCAGCTTGCCTTCATGGGCATGCTCGGTCTGCGGATGCGACAGATGCAGATCGAAGAGGCCGACGAATACCGCCTGCTGGCCGAGGAAAACCGCGTGAACATGCGGCTTTTGGCGCCGCCGCGGGGGATCATCTATGACCGCAACGGCGTGATCATCGCCGATAATGCCCAGAATTACCGCATCATCATCGTGCGCGAGGATGCGGGCGACGTCGATGACGTGATCGCCAAGCTGCAACAGATCGTCGAGCTTGACGAGGACGAGCTTGAGCGGGCGATCCGCGAGATGAACCGGCGCAGCCCCTTCGTGCCGGTCACGCTGGCCGACCGTCTGACATGGGAAGAGTTCAGCAAGGTCGCGGTGAACAGCCCCGCGCTTCCGGGCATCACGCCGGATGTGGGCCTGTCGCGGTTTTACCCGATGAAGGCCGATTTCGCCCATGTGATCGGCTATGTCGGCCCGGTCAGCGATTTCGATCTGGGCCGGATCGACGATGATGACCCACTTTTGCAGATCCCGAAGTTTCAGATCGGCAAGATCGGGGTTGAGAACAAGCTGGAAAAGCCCTTGCGCGGCAAGGCGGGCAACAAGCGGATCGAGGTGAATGCCGCAGGTCGTGTGATGCGCGAACTGGGCCGGGACGAGGGGATACCGGGGCAGGATATTCAGCTGACCGTGGACGCGCGGTTGCAGAATTTCGTGCAGGCGCGGATGGACGGGGAAAGTGCCGCCGCCGTCGTGATCGACGTGACCAACGGCGATATTCTGGCCATCGGGTCGGCGCCCGCCTATGACCCCAACAAGTTCGTGCGCGGTATCTCGAGCGCCGATTATCGGGTCTTGCAGGAAGACCGCTATGTGCCGTTACGCAACAAGTCGGTGCAGGGGACCTATCCGCCCGGATCGACCTACAAGATGGTGACGGCGCTGGCGGCGTTGGAAGCGGGCGTTGTCGGGCCCGAAGAAACGGTCTGGTGCCCGGGATATTATCAGCTTGGGCGGCGGCGGTTCCACTGCTGGAAGCGCGGCGGGCACGGGCATATGAACCTTGAAAACTCGCTCGTCCAAAGCTGTGACACGTATTATTACGATGTTTCTCAACGGGTTGGCATCGACAAGATTTCGGCCATGGCCAACAAGCTTGGCATGGGCATGCGCCATGACATCCCGATGTCGGCGGTGGCCGAGGGGCTGGCGCCCACGCAGCAGTGGAAGGCCGTGCGCCGGGGCGAGGCGTGGCGTGTCGGTGATACGCTGAACGCGTCGATCGGGCAGGGCTTTACGCTGACCTCGCCGCTGCAACTGGCGGTGTACACCGCGCGGATGGCCAGCGGTCTGGCGATCAACCCGCGCCTGATCAAAACGCTGGGCGGGGTCGAGCAGGGGGCCGAGCCGCCTGCGCCGCTGGATATCAGACCTGCGCATTTGCGGGCGATCCGGCGGGCGATGATCAACGTGTCGAACGGCCAGCGGGGCACGGCGCGGGGATCGCGGATCGTGACCGAAGGGTATGAGATGGCGGGCAAGACCGGGACGAGCCAGGTGCGCAACATCACCGCCGCCGAGCGGGCGCAGGGCGTGTTCCGCAACGAGGACCTGCCATGGGAACGGCGCGATCACGCGCTTTTCGTGGGCTATGCGCCCCATACCGACCCGCGTTATGCGGTATCGGTAGTGGTCGAACATGGCGGCGGCGGGTCGCGTGCGGCGGCCCCGATTGCCCGCGACATCCTGGCCTTTGCGCAATATGGCGGGGTGCCGCCGCTCGATGCCTATCCGACAAGCCAGCGCGAGCGTATTCGCACCATGTATGAAAGTATGACGCTGGCCGACCCGGCGCCGCCGGTCCCGGGGCGGTCGCGCGCGTGAGCTATCTTGAATACAACGTCAAAACCGTGCCAGCGGGCGCGCGCAAGGTTCTTTACCTGAACTGGCCGCTGATCCTGCTTTTGACGGCGGTCGCGTCGATCGGGTTCTTGATGCTGTATTCCGTGGCCGGTGGGCGGCTTGACCGCTGGGCCGAGCCGCAGATGCAGCGTTTCGGCCTTGGCATGGCGGCGATGATTTTCGTCGCGATGGTGCCGATCTGGTTCTGGCGCAACGTCTCGGCGCTGGCCTATGTGGTGTCTCTTGGTATGCTTTTGGCGGTGGAGTTTTTCGGCACCGTGGGCATGGGCGCGCAGCGCTGGATCGACCTTGGCTTCATGCGGTTGCAGCCATCCGAGGTGACGAAGATCACACTGGTGATGGTGCTGGCGGCCTATTACGACTGGCTCGATCCCAAGAAGGTATCGCACCCGGTCTGGGTGCTCATCCCGCTGGTTCTGATCCTGATCCCGACCGCGCTAGTCATCATCCAGCCCGATCTGGGCACCTCGATCCTGCTGGTGGCGGGTGGCGGGCTGGTGATGTTCGTCGCGGGGGTCAGCTGGTGGTATTTCGGCACGGTGATCGCGGCGGCCGGTGGGCTGGTGGCGGCGGTTTTCACGTCGCGCGGTACGCCCTGGCAGCTTTTGCAGGACTATCAATACCGGCGGATCGACACGTTTCTGGACCCCAGCCAGGACCCGCTTGGCGCGGGCTATCACATCACGCAATCCAAGATCGCGCTGGGCTCGGGCGGGTTTTCGGGGCGCGGGTTCATGCAAGGCACGCAGTCGCGGCTGAACTTCCTGCCTGAAAAGCACACCGATTTCATCTTCACCACGCTGGCCGAAGAGTTCGGCTTTATCGGCGCGTTCTCTCTCTTGGTGCTTTACGGGCTTATCATCCTGTTCTGCGTCCTGTCGGCGATGGCCAATCGCGACCGGTATTCGGCGCTGCTCATCTACGGCGTCGCGGCGGCGTTTTTCCTCTATTTCGCGGTGAACATGTCGATGGTCATGGGGCTGGCGCCGGTGGTGGGTGTGCCGCTGCCGTTGGTCAGTTATGGCGGGTCGGCGATGCTGGTTCTGCTGGTGGCCTTCGGGCTGGTGCAATCGGCCCATGTGCACAGGCCGCGCGGGCGATGATCAACGTTCTCTTCGCCGCGCATTCCAGCCGATGGCCTCAATATGAAGGGCCGTTGCGGGCGGCGTTCAAGGCGGTGGGCCTTGAGGTCGATCTGCGGGAAGAGTTCGCGCCCGAGGATGTGGATTACATCGTTTACACGCCCAACAGCCCGCTGACCGATTTCACCCCCTATACCCGCGCCAAGGCGGTGCTGAACCTTTGGGCGGGGGTGGAAAGCATCGTCGGGAACAAGACGCTGACCATGCCGCTTTGCCGGATGGTCGAGCCCGGGCTGACCGAAGGGATGGTCGAATGGGTGACGGGGCATGTGCTGCGCTATCACCTTGGGATCGATGCCTGTCTTGCGGCGCAGGATGGCACTTGGGCGCCGGTCTTTCCGCCACTGGCGCGCAATCGCCGCGTGGGCGTGCTGGGGCTGGGCGAGCTTGGGGCAACCTGTGCGGGGGCGCTGGCCGCGCTGAATTTTCAGGTCGCGGGCTGGAGCCGGAGCGAGAAGTTTCTGGACGGCGTGACCACGTTTCACGGGGCGGATGGGTTGGATCAGGTGCTGGCGACCTCCGAAATCCTCGTGCTGTTGCTGCCGCTGACCCCGGCCACGGAAAACCTGATAAACGCCGACACGCTGGCGCGGATGCCCCAAGACGTGCGGATATTGAACCCCGGGCGCGGGGCGCTGATCGACGATGATGCGCTTTTGGCGGCGTTGGATGCGGGCCACGTGGCGCATGCGACGCTTGATGTGTTCCGGGTGGAGCCGTTGCCGCCCGACCACCGCTATTGGGCGCACCCCAACGTCACCGTCACCCCGCATGTGGCCAGCGAAACGCGCGCCGAAACCGCCAGCGAAACGGTGGCCGAAAATGTCCGGCGGGGCGAGGCGGGGGAGCCGTTTCTCTATGTCGTGGACCGGGCGCGGGCCTATTGAGCGAGGGTCAGACATGGATCTCAAGGTGATCGGAGCGGGGTTTGGCCGGACGGGCACGGACAGCCTGCGCAAGGCGCTCAACATTCTGGGGATGGGGCCCACGCATCACATGTTCGAGGTCATCTCGGACCCCGAACAGATCAGGCTGTGGCGGGCCAGGGCGCGGGGCGAGGATATCGGCTGGGACAGTCTTTTGGCGGGGTTCACATCCTGCGTCGATTGGCCGACAGCGCATTACTGGCCTGAGCTTGTGGCGCTGAACCCGCAAGCCAAGGTCGTGCTGACATGGCGGACGCCGGAAAGCTGGTATGCCAGCTATTCCAAGACGATCCTGCCTTTGACCCAAGAGCCGCATGATCCGGACTCGCTGGGCCGTATGTTAATCGGAGAACAGGTTTTCGGCGGGCGTGGCTCCGATCCCGCGCACGCCATGGCGGTCTATAACGCCAATGTCGAGGCGGTGAAGGCGACGGTTCCGGCCGATCGGCTGCTTGTTCACGAACTGGGCGACGGGTGGGAGCCGCTTTGCGCGCATCTGGGCGTGCCGGTGCCGGACATACCCTATCCGCGCGGCAACGATTCCGATGAGTTCGAGAAGAACAGAACGTAAGGGCGCCGTGCGGCGTGGCCCCGGCTCGAAGGCCGGGGCGTGAGAGTGTCGGGGGACGTGCCGGTCAGCCCGCGTCCTTGTAGCTGACCGATTTCACATCCGAATCCGGGTCGGACTTTTCGCGCCGCACCAACAGGCGGTTGAGCGCGTTGACATAGGCCTTGGCCGAAGCGACCACCGTGTCGGTATCGGCCGACTGGCCGGTGACGATGCGGCCGTCTTCTTCCATCCGCACGCTGACGGTTGCCTGCGCGTCCGTGCCTTCCGTCACCGCATGCACCTGATAAAGCTGCAAATGCGCGTGATGCGGGAAAAGCGCCTTGACCGCGTTGAAGGTCGCGTCCACGGGGCCGTCGCCCTGCGCGGTGATCTGGTGGTCCTTGCCGTCGATGGTCAGCGTGAGGTCAGCCGATTGCGGGGCTTCCGTGCCGCAGATCACGCGCAGGAACTTGACCTGAATGCGGTCATAGACCTCGCCCGAGGCCTGGTCGCGCATCAGCGCGATCAGGTCATCCTCGAAGACCTCTTTCTTGCGGTCGGCCAGCGCCTTGAAGCGCACGAACACATCGTTGAGCTGGTTGTCGGCCAGATCGAACCCGAGGTCCTTGAGCTTGGCGCGCAGCGCCGCACGGCCCGAATGCTTGCCCATGACAAGGTTGGTTTCCTTCAGGCCCACATCCTCGGGGCGCATGATCTCGAAGTTTTCGGGGTTCTTGAGCATCCCGTCCTGATGGATTCCGCTTTCATGGGCGAAAGCGTTCTTGCCGACGATCGCCTTGTTGAACTGAACCGCAAAGCCCGAAACCGTGGCCACCCGGCGCGAGATGTTCATGATCTTCGTGGTGTCGATGCCGGTGGTATAGGGCATGATATCGTGGCGCACCTTGAGCGCCATCACCACCTCTTCCAGCGCGGTGTTGCCCGCACGTTCGCCCAAGCCATTGATCGTGCATTCGATCTGCCGCGCGCCGCCTTCCACGGCGGCCAGCGCGTTGGCGGTCGCCATGCCAAGGTCGTTGTGGCAATGGGTGGCGAAGATCACGTCGTCCGCGCCCGGCACTTCGGCGATGAGCCGGCGGATCAGGTCGGCGCTTTCGTTGGGCGCGGTGTAGCCCACCGTGTCGGGGATGTTGATCGTCGTGGCCCCGGCCTTGATCGCGATCTCGACCACGCGCGCGAGATAATCCCATTCGGTGCGGGTCGCATCCATCGGCGACCATTGCACGTTGTCGCAAAGGTTGCGGGCGTGGGTCACGGTGTCGTGGATACGCTCGGCCATTTCGTCCTTCGTGAGGTTCGGAATGGCGCGGTGCAGCGGCGAGGTGCCGATGAAGGTATGAATGCGCGGTTTGGCGGCGTGTTTCACGGCCTCCCAACAGCGGTCGATATCCTTGTAATTGGCGCGCGCCAGCCCGCAGATCACCGCGTTTTTCGATTGTTTGGCGATATCGCTCACCGCCTCGAAATCGCCGTCCGAGGCGATGGGAAAGCCCGCTTCGATGATATCGACGCCCATCTCGTCGAGCATCTGCGCGATTTCCAGCTTTTCGTCATGCGTCATGGTTGCGCCGGGGGATTGTTCGCCGTCGCGCAGGGTGGTGTCGAAGATCAACACGCGGTTTTTGTCGGTCATTGGTTTCTCACTTTGTCCTTAGCGTTTCGTGGCGCTGTTCCTCCTCTGAGCGGTCGCGCCGAAAGGCACGCTCAGAGGCGGCTAAGGAGAAGAAGCGACGACAGCAGGGCGCCCGTGGGCGCCGCGTGCGGAATATGTGTCGTCGGTGTCATGGCGCAGAGGATGGCAAAAGCCGCGCGAAAAGAAAAGCGTTGATTTGCCCGGGACTATCGACTTGCCCGGCTCAGAACATCACGCAATCCGCCCCCGGCACGGCTGCGTCGGCATCGATCCCGCCGGTCGGCACATAATCGAAGGCCGCGATCCGTGCGCCGCCGTCGAAGGCGATAAAGAGCGTGTTGGTCGAGGGCCGCAGCGCGATCCCCTCGGGATCCCGGCCATAGGCCAGCAGGGGGGCGATGCCCAGCAACTCCCCCTCGGGCGAAAACTCGAACAGGCTGTTGGTCCCCTCCCAGTCGTCAGTCACAAGGATATGACCGTTCCGGTGATCGATCTCGATCCCCTGCGGTTCGTGCATGATCGGGTCCACCGCATAGCCGTCGATCCGCCGCTTGACCGTTCCGTCCGCGCCTTGCCACAACAGATGCCCCGGCTCGTCCTCGACCGACAGGATCGTCCCATCGGCGGCGAGCGCAATCCCTTCGGTATCAAGCGCCCGTCCCAGCCGGAACGGTTCGCCCAATGTCTCGCCATCCCGCGTCAGCCGTTGAAACCGCCCGAACCCATCGGCGACCAGAAGGCTCGACCCCTCAAGCGCGATCGCCTTGATGCGCGGCAGATCGCTGGACACCCGGCGCAGCTCCAACCCATCGAGGGTGTATAGCACCGCCTCGCGGCTTTCATTGGCGATCCAGAGGCCACAGAAATCGGGGTCGAATTCAAGGCTCGCGGGGCGGTCAAGCTCGTAGAAATCACGCAAGGTAAGTTCGAGCGCGGCAAGCGGCGTGGCGAAGAGAAAGGTGAGAAGGGCGAACCAGCGCATGCAACAGACTTAGCGCGGCCCGGCCCTCTGGCCAACGGCCAGGGGTTACGTCGCCGCAATCAGGCCAAGCTCGGCATCCGAGGCGATCCGGTCGTACTTGTCGCGCGGGGGCATCGGGCGGCCCGGCCAATCAGGCTCGAACACGAAAGACGACCGTTCGCGCCCCTCAGGCAGGGCGCCGTTGCCCGCGCCCACGGCATAGTCGTAATAGAGTTTGACGATTTGCTCATAGCTCACCTGCTGGGCATCGGGATGCTCCAGACAGGCGTCGCGCCAGCGGGTGACGCGCGCAAACTCGGGCGTTTGCGGAAGATCGAACCCCTCGTAATAGTCGAGAAACCAGAACCGCATGAAAAGCGGCGTATAGACGATGTCGGCCAGCCCATAGGTGTCGAAAAGCCACGTGCCGTCCGGATTGTGACGCACCAGAAAGTCGTTGAGCCAGCGATAGTGGTCCAGCAAGGCCGCGCGTTTTTCACCCGTCTTCGCGCGGTCGCGATTCATCACGTAAAGATACCCCGCCATGCCGAACGGCCCCTCGCGTGTGATCATCAGCCGTTCGATCCCCCGTGCCATGGGGTCGGTTTGCGCGCCGGGCGCCGGGCCGAATCGCTCCTCGACATAGCGCAGGATGACAAGGCTTTCCTTGAGAACGCGCCCCGCCTCATCGCGCAGAACGGGCAGGGCGGTGGTGCCACCGGTCATCTCCAACAGCCAGTCGGGCCGTGGTTTGGTGATGTCGATCACATGGAAATCCACCGCTTCGGACAGGCCCTTGAGCCGAAGCAGGATTTCGATGCGCTGGGAAAACGGACAGACGGGGATGTGATAGATCGTGGGTTGTGACATGACCGGCAGAATAGCGGTTTGACCCAGGGTGTCATCGGCTTACGTGACGGTCATGTTTGAAAACGCACTTGTCATCGGCGCCTCGGGCGGTATCGGATCGGCGCTTAGCGCGGGGCTTGCGGCCAAGGGCGTGGCGGTGACGGGCCTGTCGCGCCGCGACCACGGGTTCGATGTGACGGACGAGGCCAGCATCGCCGCCCATCTTGGCGCGCTGTCCGGGCCGTTCGACCTTGTCTTCGTGGCCACCGGCGCGCTGGTGATCGACGGGGCCGAGCCGGAGAAATCCCTGCGCACGGTCACGCCACAGGCACTGGCCGATCAATACGCGCTCAACGCCATCGGCCCGCTGATGGTGATGAAACACGCGCTACCGCTTTTGCCGCGCAAGGGGCGGTCGGCCTTTGCCGCGCTTTCGGCGCGTGTGGGGTCTATCGGCGACAACCGGCTGGGCGGCTGGCACAGCTACCGCGCGGCCAAGGCCGGGTTGAACCAGCTGATCCACGGCGCGTCCATCGAACTGGCCCGCACGCATAAAGAGGCGATTGCCGTCTGCCTGCATCCGGGCACCGTGGAAACCGCGTTCACCGCCAAATACGCGGCCGCGCATGCCACCGTGCCGCCCGCGCAGGCCGCCGAGAACCTGATCGGCGTGATCGACGCGCTGACCCCGGACCAGACCGGCGGGTTCTTCGATTATGCCGGGCGCGAAATCCCGTGGTGACCCGCCTTGTCCTGGTGCTGGGCGACCAGCTGACGCCGGATGTCGCGGCGCTTGCCGCCGCCGACAAGGCGCGCGATGTGGTGGTCATGGCCGAGGTGCGCGATGAGGCGGCTTATGTGCGCCACCACCCCAAGAAGATCGCGCTGATCTTCGCCGCGATGCGCAAATTCGCCGCGCGGCTGCGCGAGGACGGCTGGCAGGTGGCCTATACCGCCTATGACGATACCGACAACGCCGGCTCCATCCCCGGTGAGCTTTTGCGCCGCGCCGAGGAAACCGGCGCGCAACGGGTGCTGGCCACCCGCCCCGGCGAATGGCGGCTGATCGAACTTCTGGGCGACCTGCCGATCCCATTGGAACAGCTTGAAGACACCCGTTTTATCGCCAGTCACGCCGAATTCGACGCCTGGGCCGAGGGGCGCAAGGAATTGCGGATGGAGTATTTCTATCGCGAGATGCGCCGCAAGACCGGGCTGATGATGGAGGGGGACAAACCCGCGGGCGGCAAGTGGAATTACGACCACGACAACCGCAAACCGGCCAAGGGGGATCTCTTCGCTCCCAAGCCGCTCTGGTTCGACCCCGATGATACCACCCGGCAGGTGCTCGACCTTGTCGACGCCAATTTCGGTGACAGTTTCGGCGCCCTGCGCCCCTTCGGCTATGCCACCGACGCCGCACAGGCGGGCGAGGTGCTTGACCATTTCATCGCCCACGCGCTGCCGGGCTTCGGCGATTATCAGGACGCGATGCTGCAATCCGACCGCTTCCTCTATCACTCGCTGCTCTCGGCCTATCTCAATATCGGCCTGCTCGATCCGCTCGAGGTCTGCCGCCGGGTCGAGGCCGCGTGGAAAGACGGCGCCTGCCCGATCAACGCCGCCGAAGGGTTCATCCGCCAGATCATCGGCTGGCGCGAATACATGCGCGGCATCTATTTCCGCGAAGGGCCCGATTACCCCACCCGCAACTCACTGGGCCACGACCGCGCGCTGCCCGACCTCTATTGGGGCGCAGAAACGCGGATGAATTGCCTTTCGCACGCGGTCGCCCAGACCCGGGACGACGCCTATGCCCACCACATCCAGCGGCTCATGGTGACCGGCAACTTCGCGCTTCTGGCGGGCGTGGACCCGGCGCAGGTGCATGACTGGTATCTCTCGGTCTATATCGACGCCTTCGAATGGGTCGAGGCGCCCAATACCGTGGGGATGAGCCAGTTCGCCGATGGCGGTGTCGTGGGCTCGAAACCTTACGTCTCCTCGGGCGCCTATATCGACCGGATGTCGGATTACTGCGGCGATTGCGCCTATAAGGTGAAGGACAAGACCGGACCCGCGGCCTGCCCCTTCAACCTGCTTTACTGGCATTTCCTGATGCGTCACCGCGACCGCTTCGCGAAAAACCCGCGCATGGCCCAGATGTACCGGACATGGGACCGGATGGACGAGACGCGGCGCGATACCGTGCTGAAGGACGCAGATGCCTTCCTCGCCCGGCTCGATGCCAAAGAGCTGGTCTGACCCCGTCTTCTGGCCGGAAATATTCCCGCCGGAGGCATCGCAGGCCGGGACGGGCCTGCCAGCATCGTGTCGCGCCCTTGGGCGCGTCGTCTGGATCACTCCGTTTCGGCGGGGGCCTCTTCGGTGGCTTCGGGCTGGGCCAGCGCGCCGTTGACCCAGGTGCCCTCGGCGACTTCGCCGGTGGCATAGCGGATCGTGCCGGTGCCTTCGCGGCGTCCGTTCACGAACATGCCCTCGTAGACATCGCCATTGGCATAGGTCGCGACGCCCTGGCCGTTGATCTCGCCATCCGCCCATTCGCCGGTATAGCTGAAGCCCTCGGCCATGGTGATCGTCCCGGTGCCCTCGCGCAGACCGCCGACGAACCCGCCTTCATAGACGGTGCCGTCGGCATAGGTTGCGACGCCTTGGCCTTCGCGTTCGCCGTCGACCCAGTCGCCCTCATAGCGATACCCGTCGGTATAGGTCATCACGCCGCGCCCGTGATTGCGGGCGTTGCGGAACTCGCCTTCGTAGACAAGCCCGTTGGCATAGGTCGCTTTTCCCGATCCTTCGATCACACCCGCGACCCAGCTGCCTTCATAGGTCGAGCCGTCGGGATAGGTGATCTTGCCCATGCCGTCGGCCACGCCGTCCTTGAAGCTGCCGACATAGACCGACCCGTCGGGATAGGTCACGCGGCCTTCGCCCTCGATCCCGCCTTCGACCCAGGCGCCGTCGTAGATATACCCGTCGGTCGCGGTGAAGACGCCCTGACCGTGGCGTTTGTCGGCGAGAAACCCGCCTTCGTAGACATCCGAATTGGCGTAAGTTACGCGGCCCTGGCCCTGGCGCTGTCCGGCGACGAAATCGCCCTCGTAGACATCGCCGTTGGGCTGGGCGAGCCGGCCCTTACCGTCGATTTGCCCGTCGCTCCACGCGCCGGTATAGACCAGTCCATCGGGCATGGTCAGCGTGCCTTCGCCATCGCGCTTGCCCATCACAAGCGTGCCTTCATAGACCGCGCCGTCGGGATAGGTGATGCGGCCCGTGCCTTCCTTCACGCCTTCGACCCAATCGCCTTCGTAGACATAGCCATTGGGGCTATCCATCCGGCCGGTGCCGTGGTGCAGCGCGTTGAGGAACCCGCCTTCATAGCGCACGCCGTTGGCATAGGCCGCCACGCCTTCGCCGGTCATCTCGCCATCCAGCCATTCGCCTTCATAGGCGCCGCCGTCGGCAAAGGTGATCTTGCCGGTGCCTTCGGGTTTGCCCGCGGCGAAGGCGCCCTCATAGACCGACCCGTTGGGGAAGCGCGCGACGCCCTGGCCGCGGATCTCGCCATCCTGCCATTCGCCGCTGTATTCATAGCCGTTGGGAAGGCGATAGGTGCCTTGCCCGTGCTGTTTGCCGTCGCGGAACGTCCCCTCGTAGATCCCGCCATCGTCATATTGCTTGGTGACGACCTCTCCGTCGCTTTGGGCCAGGCTCATGCTGGCGGCAAGGACGGCCACAAGGGCCAGCCCCGTGCTTCGGGCGACGAATTTGCGTGTCATTCAAGGCTCCCTTTCCTGCGCTCGTCTGCCTCTGTCGGGCATCTGATCGAAGACATCGCGATCCTAGGTGAGCGCGCAATGGCCCGCAACGGTTTTCGCGGGCACGCCCTTTCCCTCGGGCGGGGTTCTGCTAAACCGCTCTGGATGATGAAGGAAACGCGATGAGCACAGGGTTTCGAGTCACGATCGGCCAGTTGAACCCTACCGTGGGCGATCTGGCCGGAAACGCCGCCAAGGCGCGCGATGCCTGGAACGCCGGGCGCGCGGCCGGGGCCGATCTTGTTGCGTTGCCCGAGATGTTCATCACCGGCTACCAGACGCAGGATCTGGTGATGAAGCCCGGTTTCGCGCGCGATGCGATGGCCACGATCGAGGCTTTGGCCCGCGACTGCGCCGATGGTCCAGCCCTGTCGGTCGGGGGGCCGTTTCTGGAGAACGGCAAGCTCTACAACGCCTATTGGGTTTGTCAGGGCGGCGCGGTCACCGCGCGGGTTCTCAAGTATGAACTGCCCAATGAGACGGTGTTCGACGAGGTTCGTCTGTTTGAGCAGGGCCCGCTTCAGGGCCCGGTCTCGGTCGGGCCGGTGCGCGTGGGCTTTCCGATCTGCGAGGATGCGTGGCATGAACCTGTGGCCGAGACGCTGGCCGAGAGCGGGGCGCAGATCCTGATCGTGCCCAATGGCTCGCCCTATTACCGGGGCAAGTACGACACGCGGATCAACCACATGGTGGCCCGCACGGTCGAGACGGGGCTGCCGTTGGTCTATCTCAACATGGTCGGGGCACAGGACGATCAGGTCTTTGACGGGGCGAGTTTCGCGCTGAACCCAGACGGGGTGCTGGCCGCCGAGTTCGCCGCCTTTGACGAGGTGATCGCGCAGGTCGATTTCGTGGAAACGCCCGACGGCTGGCGGGTGGTGCCCGGCGAAAAGGTCGTGTTTCCCGACGCGTGGGAACAAGATTACCGGGCGATGGTCATGTCGCTGGCCGATTATTGCCGCAAGACCGGGTTCGGCAAGGTCTTGCTGGGGCTCTCGGGCGGGATCGACAGTGCGCTGGTGGCGGCGATTGCGGCGGATGCGTTGGGTCCCCAGAACGTGCGCTGCGTGATGCTGCCCTCGGAATACACCTCGGCCCATTCGCTCGAGGATGCGGCGGCGGTGGCAAAGGCGCTGGGCGCGCGGCTGGATGAGATCTCGATCTCGGGGCCGCGGGCGGCGGTAACGCAAGCGCTGGCCCCGCTTTTCGAAGGCACAGCACCGGATGTGACGGAAGAGAACATCCAGTCGCGCCTGCGCGGGGTACTTCTGATGGCGCTGTCGAACAAGTTCGGCGAGATGCTTTTGACCACCGGCAACAAATCCGAGGTCGCGGTGGGTTATGCGACGATCTATGGCGACATGGCGGGCGGGTACAATCCGATCAAGGACCTTTACAAGACCCGGGTGTTCGAAACCTGCCGCTGGCGCAATGCCAACCACCGTGACTGGATGAAGGGCCCGGCGGGCGAGGTTATCCCGCCGCGGGTGATGGACAAACCGCCCTCGGCCGAGCTGCGCGCCGATCAGAAGGACGAGGACAGCCTGCCGCCCTATGACGTGCTCGACGCGATCCTGAGCGGGCTCATCGACCGCGAGGCAAGCGTCGCCGAACTGGTGGCCGAAGGCTTTGACCGGGCCACGGTCAAGCGGGTGGAGCATCTGATTTACATCAGCGAATACAAGCGCTTCCAGTCGGCGCCGGGAACGCGGCTGACCAAGCGGGCGTTCTGGCTGGACCGGCGGTATCCGATTGTGAACCGGTGGCGCGA
>JABDPT010000231.1 GCA_013042605.1 Paracoccaceae bacterium | reverse complement strand
TTGGGCAATACCAACAACAAGATCATCGACCGGCCCTTTCCCTTTCACGTGAGTTTCGACTGGGGCGATACCCAGCGGGTGCAGCGATGGCGCCGGTTGATGCAAGGGCGCGAAGTGCACACGCGCGAAAGCTTCGTCGAGGCGCAGCTTGATACCGTGTCTTCCACCGCGCGGGCGTTGCTGCCGTTGATCGGGGCAGATCTGTGGTTCACCGGTGAGGCCGCGCCCGAGGGCACTCAGGAACGCCAACGCCAGCGGGCGCTGACACTGCTGGCCAACTGGAACGGCGAGATGAACGAACATCTGCCCGAGCCGCTGATCTATGCCGCCTGGCTACGCGCAGTGCAGGAGCGCTTGATCCGAGACGAACTCGGCGGCCCGCTGGCGGCGGAATTCATCCATGTAGAGCCGGTTTTTATCGAACGCGTGTTTCGCGATATCGGCGGGGCGGGTGTGTGGTGCGACGTCATCCGGTCCGCCGAACGCGAAACCTGTTCCGAGATCGCGAGCCTTGCACTGGACGACGCGCTTTTGTGGATTGCCGAACGCTATGGAACCGCGCTTGAAAGCCTGCGCTGGGGCGACGCGCATGAGGCGCGCCACGATCATCAGGTGCTGGGCGAGGCGCCATTCCTGAACTGGTTCGTCAATATCCGGCAGTCAACAAGCGGTGGGGATAATACGCTGAACCGGGGTGTTACGCGCGGCACGGGCCCCGATCCCTTCATCAATACGCATGGCGCGGGCTATCGGGGCGTTTATGATTTCGCCGATCCCGACAGTTCGGTTTTCGTCACCGCGACCGGGCAGTCGGGTCACGCGCTGTCGCGCCATTACGACGATCTGGGCGAGCTTTGGCGGCGGGGCGAATACATCCCCATGTCGCTTGATCCAGAGCTTGCGCGGGCGGCGGCGGTCGGCATAACCCGGCTGATTCCGCGCTGACGGGCCGCCTGTGGCATTTTTTCCCCGCAAACCTATGCAAAACTCGTTATAAGACTGCGTTAACATTTCTGGACGACAGCACTGCGCTGCAATGAAGACTGAGAGAACAAGATGATACACCGCGTCTTACTTTTTATTTCCTGCCTTGCTTTGGCGGCGTGCAGTGGGTCCTGGGCCGTTGACTATGACGAGCCGATCGACGCCGAGGTGAGCCGGGACTGGCGCGTGGACCGGGTGGTCGTGACGATCCCCGATAGCCTCACGTTGTCAGAGGCGACGTCTCTTTACGCGCCCAATGCCGATATCGTCTGGCACGGCGATCTGGCGGGTGACCGGCGGGCACAGGTCAAGGACATCCTAGAGACCGGTATCGGGCGGGCGGCGGCCCGATTGAACGGCAGCGAGCCGGTGACGCTCGCGGTGGTTTTGCAGCAATTTCATGCGGTCACTCCGGCGGCTGTCGCGCGCGCGCCCTCCGCCGTACACAACATCACCTACACCGTGCAGATCTTCGACCGTAATGGCGATCCGCTGATCGAACCGACCCGCATTCAGGCGGATCTTGAGGCTTATGTCGGCGTCTCTGCCATTCTGGCCGCACAACAGGGGCAAACCCAGCGGGTGCGTATCACCAACCATCTTGATCAGGTCATGACCGGTTGGTTCGGGCTAGGGCCCGATGCGCGCCGGACCTTTGCCGGTTTGGGCCGCTAGACGCCTAGTCTTTCCCGCCGAGCGCCTTGAATTGAGCCTTTTGCCGGGGCGTCCACGAGACCTTCAACGTGATCCCGTCCTCTTGCTGGCGCTCGTCCTTCACGACGCCCTGTTCGAATAGCCATGCCCGCCCACGCCCGTCGCTATAGGGAAGCACGACAACCTCATCGCGCCGCTCGCCTTCAAGCCGTTCCGAAATGGTCGCAAGAGCCTGGTCGAGCCCTTCGCCGGTCAGCGCGGACAGGGTCAGCACGTTCTCATCCCGGTTCGCGCGGTTTTCCAGCGCCGCGCGCTCCTCGGGCGGAACGACGTCGATCTTGTTCCACATCTCAAGAAGCGGCACGGTTTCGTCAACGCCGAGCTCTGCCAGGATCGCGGCGACATCGGCGGACTGTTCGTCGGTCTCCGGGTGCGAGATATCCCGCACATGACAGATCAGATCGGCGGCCAGCACCTCTTCCAGCGTCGCGCGGAAGGCGGCGACAAGCTGTGTTGGTAGGTCTGAAATAAAGCCCACCGTATCGCTCAAGATGATCTCGCCCCCGGTGGGCAGGACAACACCCCGCATCGTCGGGTCCAACGTGGCGAAAAGCATGTCCTTGGCCAACACGTCCGCGCCGGTCATGCGGTTGAAAAGCGTGGATTTTCCCGCGTTGGTATAGCCGACGAGGGCGACAATCGGATAGGGCACCTTGGCGCGCGCGGCGCGGTGCAGCGCCCGCGTCTTCGTTACCTTGGCCAATTGCCGTTTGATGCGGGTGATCGCTTCGTCGATGGCGCGGCGGTCAGCCTCGATCTGCGTCTCGCCGGGGCCGCCGACAAAGCCAAGCCCACCGCGCTGGCGTTCAAGGTGTGTCCAGGCGCGCACCAGCCGCGTGCGTTGATAGCTGAGTGCGGCCAGTTCCACCTGCAACACGCCTTCGCGGGTGCGGGCCCTGTCGGCGAAAATCTCAAGGATCAGCCCGGTTCGGTCGAGCAGTTTCACGCCCCACTCGCGTTCGAGATTGCGTTGCTGCACTGGCGTAACCGGCCCGTCGACCAGGACAAGCCCAATATCTTCTGCCTTGAACCGGCTGCCCAGCTCTTCGATCTTGCCGCGCCCGAACAAAAGCCCCGGCTGCGCCTTTTGCAGGCGCACGACTTCCGCCCCCGCCACCTCAAGCTCGGGTAAAGCGGCCGCCAGCGCCACAGCCTCGGCCAGCGCCATCGACGCATCGCGGCGGTTGGGCGTGCCGGTAAGATCGGGATGCAGCACGAAGGCGCGCATCGCCCCCGTGTCGCGCGTGTCCATCGGGGCTATTCTTCGCCGTCGTAAAGGTTGATCGGCTGCGACGGCATGATGGTGGAAATCGCGTGTTTATAGACAAGCTGCGACTGCCCATCGCGGCGCAAGAGAACACAAAAGTTGTCGAACCACGTGATCACGCCCTGCAATTTGACGCCGTTGATAAGGAAAATTGTAACCGGAACCTTGGTTTTCCTGACATGATTCAGGAACGCATCTTGTAAATTCTGTCTGTCCGAAGCCATGATTTTCAAAGCCTTTTTTCTTGGCAACGCCGTTTTGGGCGCGCGTCGTGGCGCCACTATGGCGACGGATTGCTCCATATTCCAGCCCAAAAAACAGGCTCTTAGACGGCGATCTGACGCAGCGCGATCAGGCGCGCCAGAAATCGGGATTGAGCAGGGCGATGATGGCCAGCGTCTCAAGCCGCCCCAGAACCATGGCGGCAGCAAAGATCAGGCGCGCGCTTTCATCAAGCTGGGCAAGCACAATCGGTTCTGCTCCGGCGGTCTGGGTCAACGGCCCGGTCGTGGTCAAAGACGCGATGGTCAGAACCAGCGCATCTTCAAAATTGATGCCCGTCAGCGACAAGAGCGCCATCACAAGCGCGATCGACATGGCGAAGAGCATGAAGAAGATCCAGGCGACATAAGCCCCTTCGCGCCGCAGCCGCCGCGCCGTTTGACCGGCGCCACCAATAGAGCTTGGGTGCACCAGCTTCTCCATCTCGCGCAGCCCGTGCTTGTAAAGCGCATAGACCCGCAACAGCTTCACGCCGCCCGCCGTTGTCGCGACACCGCCCCCGAAGACTGCAAGGCCCATCAGGATAAGCCCCGGCGTTTCCAGCCCCGACCAGGCTTGCGCCGATTGCCATGATCCGCTGACAAAGCCTGTCGTCGTCAGATAGGACAGCACCGTGAAGGCCCCGCCCCAAAGCGTTTGAAGGATCGCGATGACATTCTGCTCTTCCGAAACGTCATAGGCGCCGACCCAATGCCGCAGGACGAAGAAGATCGGCACGACAGCGACCAGTGCGAGGCCAAGGCGCAATTCGGGGTCCTTGCCCAAGGACCGAAGGCCTTCGGGGCGCTCATCGGCGGCAAAGGTCAGGCGCGACAGGCCGAAGATGAGAAAGACGAAAATCGCGATCTCTCCGGTCAGCCTTGCGGTGCTTCCCTGCGTGCCGTCGATGGGCGAGATGCCCGACGTGGCAAGCGTCGACATCGCGTGACAAATCGCGACAAGCGGGGTGTCGCCCGCCGCAATCAGCGCAATCCAAAGCACCAGCGTCAGCACGGCATAAAGCGGGAAAAGCCGCATGGAGAACCGGGTCAGACGTTCCGAGGCATCGGCCACGCGCGAAATCTGCGTCGCCCCCGAGGCCCCCTGCCCGATGGCGGCGGTCGAGCGCACTTCGAACCCGCCAAGGTTCAGCGGCGCGAGAATGGCCACCGCCGTCACCCAGACGAAAAAGCCGCCCATCCACCCCACAAGCGCCCGCCAGAGATGCACAGAGGGGGGCAAACGCTCAGGCTCGAACAGGGTCGCCCCGGTCGTGGTCAGGCTTGAGACCATTTCGACATAGGCGTTGAGATAGGTCGTGTTGCGCACCGCCTCGTAAAACGGCACGGCAAGCATCAGCGGCAACACCGTAAAGGTCGCCAAAAGCGCGATCAGGTGGCTGCGACCCTGTCGCCGGATCCGGTAGCCCGAAGTCGCGATGGCGATCAGGACAAAGAGGATCAGGAACAGGTTCGAGAAATTGAAGAACGCCCGCGCAACGTGATGGTCGTCGATCACCACCGCAT
>JABDPT010000179.1 GCA_013042605.1 Paracoccaceae bacterium | reverse complement strand
CCGACCACGCGATACGCGCAGCCAGCCCCTGGGGCGTGATCCAGTGATCCGCCGCCTCGGGCCAGCCATCCGGGCCGGGCGCCTGCATGAACGGCTGACCCATCACGCGAAGCGGCCGCGCCAGAAGAAAAATTTCCCGATCCTTGAGATCGGTCAGCGTCTTCCCATCGATCCCAAGCGCCACGATCGACGCCGCAAGATAGTCCATCGGCTGACGCGCCTTGCCGAACTCGGCGACCCAGGCGGCCGGATGGCGCAACATCGCCGCGGTCACCTCTGCAAGATCGCCATCGCTACCCTGCCAGGCGGCCACCATGGCCGCGACCAGGTCCGGATCCGGCCTGTCAGCCACGAAGTGCGTGGCCAGTTTGGCCGAAACATGCTCGGCAGTGGCCGGATGCCGCGCCAGATCTTCGACCACGGCCCGGATATCCTCAAGCTTCGCCCGCTGCCCGCCATAGGTCTTGCCAAGCACGGTCTCCGCCCCCGGCTCCGCCAGGATCGGCCGGAAGACGAACCCGCGATCCGGCGACACCGTAAGCCCGGTGAAAAGCTCGGCCAGGGCGCGCACATCGGCCTGCCTATAAGGGCCCGCCACCCCCAGCGTATGCAGTTCCATCACCTCGCGGGCGAGGTTTTCATTCAGCCCGAGGCCGCGCCGCTTGCCTGCCCGTGACCCCGGCCCGACCGACGCGACCTGATCGAGGTAGACCAGCATCATCGGATGCGTGATCACCGCCATCAGCATATCGGCGAAGCGCCCGGTGACATGCGGGCGAATGGCGCTGTCGATGTAATCGCCCGCCACCGCGCGCAAGAGCACGTTCTTCGGCGTGGCGGTGAAATGATCGGCCCAGAACCAGACCAGCCGCTCGCGCAGCGGATCGTCAGTCTCCGCGATCCGCGCGAAACTGGCGACCAACGCGCCCCCGAACGACCGCAGCAGGGCCCGGCGCAACTCGGCTCTCTGGTCTCGCGATGTGCCGTCTTGCGCCGCGCGCTGTGCGGCGCGGTATTTCTGGCCAAGGGAAATGGCGTCGTCGAGCCCCGGTGCCGGATACCGGCGCGCGATGCGGTCGCCCCGCCTCAACCGGTCAAGATGCGCATCTGCATCCCGCGGAACCCCGCGCCCGGCCGGTCCATAGCCGAACCTGATTGCCGAAATCGTTGCCAAGGACACCATGGCCAGACCTCTCACGCTGCGCCCCGGCGGGGCGGTTCATGACAGGTTTTACGGCACTGGCGCGGGTTTCCGTCGTTTTATTCTTCGCGCGGCAGCACCCGAAGGCCCAATTCCATCAACTGTTCCGGCGTCGGTTCGTTCGGTGCGCCCATCATCAGGTCTTCGGCACGCTGGTTCATCGGGAACATGATGACCTCGCGGATGTTCATCTCATCGGCCAGCAGCATCACCATCCGGTCGATGCCAAGCGCGCATCCCCCATGCGGCGGCGCGCCATAGCGGAAGGCGTTGACCATGCCGCCAAAGCGCTTTTGCACTTCCTCGGGCGGGTAGCCCGCCAAGGCAAAGGCGCGATACATCAGATCAAGCTTGTGGTTCCGGATCGCGCCCGAAACCAGTTCCGACCCGTTGCAGGCAAGGTCATACTGCCAGCCCAAGATCTCTGTCGGCTCGCCATCAAGCGCGTCGATCCCGCCCTGCGGCATCGAAAACGGGTTGTGGCTGAAGTCGATCTCGCCGGTTTCGGGATCGGCCTCGTACATCGGGAAATCGACGATCCAGGCAAAGGCGAAACGATCTTGTTCGGTGAGGTTCAATTCCTCGCCGATCACGTTGCGCGCGCGCCCCGCCACCGCCTCGAAAGTCGCGGGCTTGCCGCCAAGAAAGAACGCCGCATCGCCAACGCCCAGGCCAAGCTGCTGACGAATGGCTTCCGTGCGTTCCGGTCCGATGTTCTTGGCGAGCGGGCCGGCGGCTTCCTGCCCGTTCTCACCCTCCCGCCAGAAGATATACCCCATCCCCGGCAGCCCCTCTTTCTGGGCATAGGCGTTCATCCGGTCACAGAACTTGCGGCTCCCGCCCCCCGGCGCGGGAATCGCGCGGATCTCGGTCCCTTCCTGCTCCAGTAGCTTGGCGAAAATCGCGAAGTTCGAGCCGCGGAAATGCTCGCTCACGATCTGCATCTTGATCGGGTTGCGCAGGTCCGGCTTGTCCGACCCGTACCACAGCATCGCGTCACGATAGGCGAGGCGCGGCCAATCGGTGTCGACCTTGCGCCCGTTTCCGAACGCCTCGAACGCGCCGCGCAGCACGGGCTCCATCGTGGCAAAGATGTCCTCCTGCTCGACGAAACTCATTTCCATATCAAGCTGGTAGAAATCGGTGGGCGAGCGGTCGGCGCGCGGGTCCTCGTCGCGGAAACAGGGCGCGATCTGGAAATACTTGTCAAAGCCCGACACCATGATCAGCTGCTTGAACTGCTGCGGGGCCTGCGGCAGCGCATAGAATTTGCCCGGGTGAAGCCGCGACGGCACCAGAAAGTCCCGCGCTCCTTCGGGCGAAGAGGCGGTGATGACCGGCGTCTGAAACTCGGTGAACCCGCTGTCCCACATCCGCTGGCGCAGGTCGGCCACCACGCGGCTGCGCAGCATGATATTGTCATGCAACTTCTCGCGCCGCAGATCGAGAAAGCGGTACCGCAGCCGGGTTTCTTCCGGATACTCCTGATCGCCGAAGACCATCAGCGGCAATTCCTCGGCCGCGCCCAGCACTTCCATGTCGCGGATGAAAACCTCGATCTCACCGGTCGGGATCTTGGGATTGATCAGGCTTTCGTCACGCGCCTTAACCTCGCCATCGATGCGAATGCACCATTCGCTGCGCACCTTTTCGATCTCGGAAAAGGCCGGGCTGTCGGGGTCGGCCAGGACCTGCGTCATCCCGTAATGGTCGCGCAGGTCGATGAACAGCACGCCGCCATGGTCGCGCACGCGGTGCACCCAACCGGCCAGACGCACGGTCTGGCCCACATGTTCGGCGTTAAGGTCGGCGCAGGTATGGCTGCGATATGCGTGCATCGGTGCTGTCCCCTTGGGCGGTCAGATCAGGTTCGCGCCGATACATACGGGGATCGCGCGGAAGTCAAGGGAAGCAAGGCGATAACGCCTCTGGTCTTCTGGCGAAAAATATTCCGGGGGGCCGCATCGCGGCGGGGGCAGCGCCCCCTCTGACCTCACGGACGGGCGATGACGAAAACGCAGGCCCGCTCGCCCATCGCACAACAGGCGGCTTCTCGCGCGCGCAACCGGTCATCTACAAGCAAGCGAAAAAGCCGCTCGAACACGGCGGCGTGCCAATGGCACAGCGTGTGGGCGGCAAATTCGCCCCGCACCACCGGGTTGTCGCGGATCGCGAAGGTCACCGGCCTGAGAGAGCGCACCTCGAACGCGCCCGACCCGGCGAAGGTCCAGGCATTCCGCGCAATCGCACGCGCCAACATTGGCGCCGAGATGGCGGACGGCAGGATCTTGAGCAGCATCTGCACCCCATGCGGGATGCGGTTGGCAAGGATGTAATCCGCCGTCCGTTCCCCGGCTTTCCACGCCAGCGACGGCGCAAGCTCGGGCAGTTCGGCGCGCATCACCTGATGCAGCCGCGCGACCGGGGCCTCATCGATCAGCCCGGTCATGTCCGGCAAGGTCACGATCCCCGCTTCGAGAAGCAGCGCATCGCGCAGGTCTTCGCCCCCGGCCTGTTCGAGAAGCGGCAAAAGCTGGGTCAGGGCATTGGGCCCGATCAGCCCCGAAGGGGCGGCCCCGTCAGGCATCTTCCATCTGCTGATCGCCCCCGCCGCAGGCCATCACCTTGCGCTCTTCGGCGCGGCCCTTCATCTGCGCCTTCACCGCTTCGCGGCGTTCGGCGGCACGGGCGGCGCGGTCGGCGGCGGCCTCCCAATCCTCCATCTGCGCCTCGGCGATGGTGCGGGTCTCGTCGAAATCGAAATCCACCTTGTCCTTGGTCTGCGGGCCCCAATAGCCCGCCTTTCCAAGATCATAGAAGGTGCGGCTCACCCCGGCCTTGAGAAAGGCCTTGAGGCATCCCAAAAGGTACCGTCGGCGGAACCCGGTCCCGCGCCAAGGGTAATGGAACAGCGCCTTTTGCATGTAAAAGCGCCGGTAATTCTTCATCACCCCATCCAGAAGCTCGCCCCGCGTCAAGGCGGCGGGCTTCATGATCGGGGTCACGAAGTTGTATTTCGAGAAATCGAACACCTCGACCTGATCGCGGATCTCCTGGAAAAGCGGCGTGAAGGGCCAGGGCGTATACATCGCCCAATTGGCAAGGTCTGGCTGCCAATCCCAGGCCATCTGATAGGTTTCTTCCAGCGTTTCGGCGGTTTCGTTGTCGAGCCCGACGATGAACTGCGCCTCGACAAAGATGTCGGCCTCGCGCAAGAGCCGGATCGCCTCCTTGTTTTCGGCGACGGTGGTTTCCTTGTTGAACTTATCAAGCTTCATCTGCGCGGCGGCTTCGGTGCCCAGCGACACATGCACAAGCCCCGCCTTGCGATAGAGCGGCAGCAGGTCCTTGTCGCGCATGATGTCGGTGACGCGTGTATTGATGCCCCACTTGATCTTGTCGGGCAGTCCGCGCGCGATCAGCTCTTCGCAGAACTGGACGAATTTCTTCTTGTTGATGGTGGGCTCCTCGTCGGCAAGGATGAAGAACCCTACGTCGTGATCGTTGACCAGCCGCTCGATCTCATTGACGACCTTGAGAGGGTCGCGCACGCGGTAGTCGCGCCAGAATTTCCACTGCGAACAGAAGGAACAGGTAAAGGGACAGCCCCGCGCCATGTTCGGGATCGCCACGCGCACACCCAACGGCACATAAATGTACTTTTCCCATTCGAGGATCGTCCAGTCCGGGTCGATCCCGTCGAGGTTCTTGACGGTCGAGGCGGCTTGCGTCGCCACGATCTTGTCATCCTCGATAAAGGCCAGCCCGTTGATGGCGCGGCGGTCGGCGGGCCAGCGGCCCTCGTCGATCGCACGCATCAGTTCGGTGACGATCTCTTCGCCCTCGCCCCGTACGATCACATCGATCCAGGGCGCTTCGCTCAGCACCTGTTTGTACATGAAGGTCGCATGCACCCCGCCCAGCACGCGCACGGCGTCCGGTGCGACTTCCTTGGCGATTTCAAGCGCGCGTTCGGCGACATAGATCGACGGCGTGATGGCCGTGACGCCCACAACGTCCGGCTCTATCTCGGCGATGCGGTCACGCAGGGTGGCGTCGTCCACGTCGTTGGTCATCGCATCGATGAAATGGATATCATCGAACCCGGCGGTCTTGAGAGAGCCCGACAGATAGGCCACCCATGCCGGTGGCCAGCTTCCCGCAATCTCCGCCCCGCCCGAGTGATAATTCGGGTGAATGAACAAGATACGCATGGCCGGACTCCCCTGTTGTCAGAAAAATCTGACACATTGGATGTCAGTTTAAATTGACATATATCAAATAGCCCCGCCCCGACCGAATTGATGTAGGTCAACTCCGGCAGCTTATTGCCGGACAAAGTAGCCGTGGCTTTACAGCTGGCATGCTTTTGGGGACACTATCGTTCAGGTCAAAACCGAGAGGCAGAGCAGCCAGTTACGCAAACGCCAGGGACGGTGCAGTGGCACCGAAGGGGGTAAGTTATGTGGAATGGGCTTTTTGATGCCATGCTCGCGAAATTTCTGCGCCATGGCAGCCTGATCATCATCATGCCGGACGGAACCCGGCGCACCTATGGCGACGGGACGGGAACACCCGTAACCGTCCGCTTCACCGAACCCGATCTGGCCCGCAGAATCATCCTCAACCCCGAAGTTGCCGTGGGCGAGGCGTACATGGATGGCATGATGACCATCGATGGCGACGATCTGCGCGGCTTTCTGGCCATGATCGTCGCGAATGCCGCCGAAAGCGGGGGGGTCTGGTGGCAAAAGCCGATCGACCGTGTGCGCAAGGCCCTGCGCTGGTCAAAACAGTTCAACCCGATGGGCCGCGCCCGGGCGAATGTCGCCCATCACTATGATCTTTCGGCCGAGCTTTACGATCTCTTTCTAGATGCCGACAAACAGTATTCCTGCGCCTATTTCACTCATCCCGGCGCTACCCTCGATGAAGCTCAAGCGGCCAAGAAGGCGCATATCGCCGGAAAACTGATGATCGAGCCGGGCATGCGCGTGCTTGATATCGGTTGCGGCTGGGGCGGGATGGCATTGACGCTGGCGCGCGATTACGGCGCGCGGGTCATCGGGGTCACCCTGTCCGAAGAACAACACAAGATCGCCACCGCCCGCGCCGCCGAGGCGGGCCTGTCCGACCAGGTCGAATTTCGGCTGACCGACTATCGCCGCGTGACCGAAACCTTCGACCGGATCGTGTCGGTTGGCATGTTCGAACATGTCGGCGTGCCGCATTACCGCGAGTATTTTCACAACGTTTCAGACAGGTTGTCACCCGACGGCATTGCCCTCATCCACACGATCGGCCGCATGCGCCCGCCCGGCACTACCAGCCCGTGGATTGAAAAGTACATCTTTCCGGGGGGTTACGTTCCGGCCCTGTCGGAAATGACCGCCGCGCTTGAAAAGGAACATCTCTATGCCACCGATGTCGAAATATGGCGCCTGCACTATGCCGAAACCCTGCGCCAATGGAGCGAGCGGTTCGAGGCGAACATCGATGCCGCGCGCAAGCTTTACGACGAACGGTTCTGCCGGATGTGGCGGTACTACCTGATCATCTGCGAAATGACCTTTCGCCATGGGCGGCAGGCGGTGTTTCAGGTTCAGCTTGCCCACCGACAAGATGCTGTGCCGCTGACCCGCGATTACCTTTACCCCAACGCGCAAGAAGGGCTGCGACACGCCGCCGAATAAGCGGGCCACGCCAAACTATTGCCACGAAAGCGTGTTTTCACCGGGAAAAGGCCCCGAAGCGGGCGGGATGAGGCAACATCTGACCGGTGATGAGCAATAGTGCCCTGAATATCAGCGCCGTAGTTCTGTGCGCGGTCCTGTTCTGGCTGACCGCCGGGAACGGACCGTCTCCCGACCTTTACGCCACATGGCTGGCCGGAGAGATGTTTGCCGCCGGTAATCTCGCCGCCGTCTACCCCGCACCGGAAGCCGTCTTTACAATGCGCCCGCCCGAAGCGTGGATCGCGGTCGAGGCCGCGCGCGAGGGGTCGGATCGACTTTATCCCTTCCTCTATCCGCCCATCTGGGCCGCCTTGGCCGGGGAATTGGGCGGCGTGGTTGATTTTGACCGGCTCCTGCCCCTGGCGACCGCAATCAACGCGGCCCTTCTCAGCGGGATGATCGCGCTGGCCTGGCGCGCCGTCCGCCCTGGAATGGCGCTTTGGCTCTGGGTCGGAATTGCGGCGGCAGCGATGCTGACGACACATGTCGGCTATACCGCGCTGCAGCAGAACCAGCCGCAGATCGCCGTTAGTTTCCTGATCGTTCTGGCCATCGAACGCAGCCGGGCGAATGCCAAGGGCGCCGCCGGTGCCGCGCTGGCTTTGGCCGCTGCGATCAAGGTCTATCCGGCGCTCTTTGCCCTGCTTTGGCTCGCCGCGCGCAACTACCGCGCGTTGGCGTCCTTCACTGTCTGCGGCGGGGCCTTGGCGGCATTGTCCGTTTTTCTGGCGGGCTGGCCGCTGCATCTGGCGTTTCTGGGCC
>JABDPT010000221.1 GCA_013042605.1 Paracoccaceae bacterium | reverse complement strand
ACCCATAGGCGCCCTCCGCGTTTGAGAAGACCCGCAGGCTCGCGGTTTCCATGTCGCAATCCATCGCTTCGGCGTAGGCCAGCGCGTGCGCGCGGATGAAGTTCTGCTCAAGCGACTCGTCCGCGGTTGCGGCTTTCCACGCCGCCTCGGCCAGCATCCGTGTCTGCAAGGGCAATAGATCCCGGAAGATCCCGGAAAGCGTCATCACGACATCGATGCGCGGGCGCCCAAGCTCTTCCAACGGCACCAGATCCGCGCCGCAAAGCCGCCCGTAGCTGTCGAACCGTGGCACCGCCCCGATCAGGGCCAGCGCTTGCGAAATCGGCCCGCCATCCGACTTGATATTGTCCGAGCCCCACAACACGAGCGCCACCGTGCGCGGCATCGCGTCGTGCGTTTCAAGCAATAACTGCGCCTGTTTCGCACCATCCTGCATCGCGAAGGCCGTGGGCATGCGGAATGGATCGAAGGCATGGATATTGCGGCCTGTCGGCAAAACCTCGGGCGACCGGATCAGGTCACCGCCCGGCACCGGCGGAATAAAGTGCCCGCCCAGCGCGCGCAGCAGCGCGGGAAGTTCGCTGTCCTTCGCCAAAAGTGCCGCGGCGCGCGTTTGCGCCTCTTCGCTCTGATCGCTCATCACGCGCAGATGCTCGGCCCGGGCGGCATCGTCCATTGGGCGGCCCACCACGTGCAATCCATCGGGGATCAGCGCATCTTCGGTTTCCAGAAGCCGCAGCCAAAGCGCGTCCGGTGCGACGCCGTCCAAATCAACCGCCGCCGCCTGATCGCGGATCAGGGCTTCGAGTTCTGCACGCTCACCGCTTGTCGGATCCGATCCACGCCAGCGCGTCAGGCTGTCCTTGAGCTCGGCAAGCCCTTTATAAAGACCGGAGGCGGCAAGCGGCGGCGTCAGATGCGTCACGGTCACCGCGTTCGACCGGCGCTTGGCAAGCGTCGCCTCACTCGGGTTGTTGGAGGCATAAAGATAGACATTCGGCATCTCGCCGATCAGACGGTCGGGCCAATCGGCCTGCCCCATCCCCGCCTGTTTTCCGGGCATGAATTCCAACGCACCATGCATTCCGAAATGCAGCAGGGCGTCGGCCCCGAAATCGTTGCGCAGCCAGCGATAGAACGTGGCGAAGGCATGGGTCGGTGCAAAGCCCTTTTCGAAGAGAAGGCGCATCGGATCGCCCTCGTACCCAAAGGTCGGCTGCACCCCGACGAACACGTTACCGAACTGCACGCCCAGCACGAAAACGCCGCGCCCGTCGCTTTGCACACGGCCCGGGGCCGGGCCCCATTGCGCCTCGATCTCGTCAAGCCAGGGCGTGTGCGCCACGATGTCATCGGCCATCACCTGTGCGGCGACATTGGCTTCTTGACCGTACTGCGCCGCGTTTCCTTTCAGAACCGCCGCGCGCAAATCCTCGACCGTTGCGGGCGGCTCAAGGTCATATCCTTCCGCCTTCAGTGCATGCAACGTGTTGTAAAGGCTTTCGAAAACCGAAAGATAGGCTGCCGTCCCAACAGCCCCGGCATTCGGCGGAAACCCGAAAAGAACGATCCCAAGCTTGCGATCCTGCGGCTTTGACCGGCGCAGGGTGGCCAGCCGCAATGTCTTTTCGGCCAGCTTCTCGATCCGCTCCGGGCAGGGCGCCATTTCACGATGCGCGCCCTCGGCACGGCACCCCTGCGGGCAGCCCTTGCACCCGTCGTCCCCATGCCGCCCGGCAAAGACCGTCGGGTTCGTCGCCCCGTCGATCTCTGGCAGCGCGATCAGCATCGTGGTTTCCACGGGTCCAAGACCGCCATCCGAGGCGGCCCATTGACCCAGCGTCTGAAACTCCAACGGGTGGGCGGCGATATAGGGAATATCAAGGCCGGTCAACGTTTCGACCGCCGCGTTGCTGTCGTTATAGGCAGGCCCCCCGATCAGCGAGAACCCGGTCAGCGACACCATCGCATCGATCTTGCCCTTGAAATACGCGTCAATCGCCGGGCGCCCGTCGAGCCCGCCGGCAAAGGCCGGGACGCAAGCGATCCCACGCGCCTCGAAGGCGCGAATGACCGCGTCGTAATGCGCGGTGTCCGAGGCAAGGATATAGGATCGCAGCATCAGCAAACCGACCGTTGCCACCGGCTTGGACGGTTTCGGCAGGGCGGCCACATCGGTGACGATGCGGTGCCCGGGCAGATCAGGGTGATAAAGCCCAACATCCGGGTAATCGATCGGGGCCGCAGCCTCGCGTCCACGCCACGTCGCCTCATGCGAATAGCGCGACACCAGAAAGCGGATCATCGCCTCGACATTATCGTCGGACCCGCCCAGCCAGTATTGCATCGTCAGGAACCACGCGCGCAGGTCCTGTGCCTTGCCGGGGATGTATTTCAGGATCTTCGGCAGGCGGCGCAGCAGTTTCATCTGCTTTTCACCGGATGAGGCCGATGGCTTGCCCGACCCGCGCAGCTTCTTGAGAAGCTTCATCGCCCCACTGGCGGGTTTGGACATATCAAGGTCGCCCATGCGCGTCAGTTGCACGATCTGCGGGTCGGCGATGATGCCGATCATGGCGTCGCAGTGATCGCGCCGTGCCTGCAACTCTGGCAGGATGGCGGTGATGTGCTCTTCGATGAAAAGAAGGTTCGAGACGACGATATCGGCATGTCGCACCGCGTCTTTCGCCCGCTCAAGCGCATCGGCGTTTTCGGCCCATTCGGCGGCGGAATGCACGGTGACCGACAGGCCCGGATACTCCGCGGCCAGCCGTGTCGACACCCGTGCCGCAGGCCCCGCGGCATGGGCATCAAGCGTGACGATCACCACGCGATAGCCGGGGATGTGGCTGTCATCGCGCATAATGGGCCTTTGCTTCGTAAAGCGTCTCGACGCTGATTTCGGCCACGCCGCGTTCGCTGGCGAAGGTTTCGGTATTCTTGCGGGCCTTGCCGCGCACGAAGAACGGGATTTTCTTGAGTTCCTTTTCGGCGGCGGGCAGCCAGACCACATGGATACCGGCCTCGCCCCGGACCTGATCCGGGGCCTCTTGTGCGGTCACCCCAACTTCAGCCTCTGCGACCGGGGCACGGGGCGCGGCCTTGCCGCCGTGGTGGCTTGGCCCGGCGTCATCATGGAACTCGAAGTCTTCACGGAACATGTGCAGCAGGTGCTCTTCCAGCCCCATCACCAGCGGATGCACAAGCGTGTCGAACAGCACATTGGCCCCTTCCCAACCCATCTGCGGGCTGTAGCGGGCGGGGAAATCCTGCACATGCACCGGGGCGGAAATGACGGCACAGGGGATGCCCAGACGCTTGCCGATATGCCGCTCCATCTGCGTGCCAAGGATCATCTCGGGCTGCGCGATCTCGATCGCACGCTCGACTTCGAGGTAATCGTCCGAGATCAGCGGCTCGACGCCATATTCCTTGGCCAGCGCCCGGATATCGCGGGCAAATTCGCGGTTATAGCACCCAAGCCCCGCAACCTCGAACCCCATCTCATCCCGCGCGATCCGCGCGGCGGCTTTGACATGGGTCGCATCGCCGAAGATGAAGACGCGCTTGCCGGTCAGATAGGTGCTGTCAACCGAGCTTGAGTACCAGGGCAGGCGCAGACGGCTTTCGTCTGCCTTGGCCGTCACGCCGGTAAGCCCGCGCACTTCCTCGATGAAATCGCGGGTGGCGCCGACGCCGATCGGCACGATCTTGGTGAAAGGCTGGCCATGGCTGCGCTCAAGCCAGCGGGCCGCGGCCTCGCCGGTTTCGGGGTACATCAGCACGTTGAAATGCGCGGCCGGAAGGCGCGCGATATCGGCGGGCGTCGCGTTCAGCGGGGCAATGACATTCACGCCGATGCCAAGGTCGTGCAGCAAGGCCGTCACTTCCTCGATATCGTCGCGATGGCGGAACCCAAGCCCCGTCGCCCCAAGAAGGTTCGCGGTAATCTGGGCCGTGCGTTCCTGCGGCTGCGCCAGATGGCGGACGATCTGGAAAAACGTCTCATCCGCGCCGAAGTTTTCCTTGCGCTGATAGCTGGGCAGTTCCAGCGGGATAACCGGCACCGGCAGGCCCATGGTCGCGGCCAATCCGCCCGGATCATCCTGAATGAGTTCGGCGGTGCAGGACGCGCCGACGATGATCGCCTGCGGCTTGAACCGATCATAGGCATCCTGGCAGGCGGTCTTGAACAGCGTGGCGGTGTCCGACCCAAGGTCGCGCGCCTGGAACGTGGTGTACGACACGGGCGGGCGGTGATCGCGCCGTTCGATCATCGTAAACAGCAGGTCGGCATAGGTGTCGCCCTGCGGGGCGTGCAGAACATAGTGCAGGCCCTTCATCCCGGTCGCGACACGCATCGCGCCGACATGCGGCGGGCCTTCATATGTCCAGACCGTCAGCTTCATTCCGCGGCCTCGAGCTTCAGCTTGGCCTTGCGGCGTAGCGGACGAGAGAAGAGACCGGCAAGATCACCGGCTTGTTCGTAGAAATGCACCGGGGTGAACACGAGCTCGATGGCCCATTTCGTGGCCAGTCCCTCGGCCTCCAGCGGGTTGGCAAGGCCAAGCCCGCAAACCGTCAGGTCGGGGGCGGCGGCACGGGCGCGGTCAAGTTGCCGGTCCACGTCCTGCCCTTCGGAAATCACCGGGCCGGGGGCGATCAGGTCAAGATCAGGTCCGACCAAACCCTTGTGGATGAACGGCGATCCAATCTCGATCGCATCCATTCCGCATTCGCGTGTGAGGAACCGGGCAAGCGGCACCTCAAGCTGGCTGTCGGGGAAGAAGAACACCGATTTGCCGTTCAACTCTGCCGCCTGCGCGGCAATCGCCTTGCGAGCGCGGGCGCGCGGGGCGGCGGTCACACTCTCGAACACCTCGTCGCTGACGCCGAATTCATCGGCGACGGCACGCAGCCATGCCGTCGTGCCCTCATCGCCAAACGGGAACGGGGCCGGGATGTGCCGGGCGCCGCGCCGCTCAAGTGCTGCATGCGTATCGCCCAGAAACGGTTGGGTCAGCGCGAAAACCGTATTGGGGCCAATCGCCGGCTCGGCGTCCGCGCGGCGCGCAGGCAGACAGCGCACCTGGCCGATGCCCATCGCCTCCAGCAGCCCAAGCGCCTGATCTTCCACGACATCCGGCAACGCACCGACCAGAACAAGCTCCCGCGCGTCCGTTGTCGCCAGCTCAGGCACCATTGACGCAAGGCACGCATCTTCGCCTTGTGTAAAGGTCGTTTCGATCCCCGAGCCCGAGTAATTCAGGACCCGGACATGCGGGCTGTGTACTTTGCTGAGGCGTTCTGCCGCACGGGCCAGATCGATCTTTATGACCTCTGACGGACAGGATCCGACAAGGAACAGCTGCCGAATGTCAGGCCGCCGTGACAGAAGGCGCGCCACTTCGCGATCAAGTTCATCATGCGCATCGGCCAGCCCGGCGAGGTCTGATTCTTCGAGGATCGCGGTGCCGAAACGCGGCTCGGCGAAGATCATCACACCGGCCGCCGATTGCAGAAGATGCGCGCATGTGCGCGACCCGACGACAAGGAAAAACGCGTCCTGCATCTTGCGATGAAGCCAGATGATTCCGGTCAGCCCGCAGAACACTTCGCGCTGTCCGCGTTCCTTCAAGATCGGCGTGTCGCGACAGCCACCGGACGCCGGGATGCGGGGCAGTTCGGTCATGCCGGCACCTCGCCTTCAAGACGGGCCACGCGCAGCTTCCAAAGGAATTGTCCGGCGTTGATCACATAGGCCACATAAGCCGCGAGCGCGAGCAGCATAAGCTGGTTCGGCTCAAGCGAACCCATTGATAAGGCGATGATATACGCGGTGTGAAGCGCGATCACGACAAAGCTGAACACGTCTTCCCAAAAGAACGCCGGGGCAAAAAGCCACTTGCCGAAAACCACCTTCTCCCAGATCGATCCGGTGACCATGATGGCATAGAGAAAGCCGGTCTTGATGACGATGGAAACCGTCGCGGCCTCGTATCCTTCACCGGTCCAGATATAGCGCAGAACAAGCACCAGAGAGACGGCGAAAACCAGGAACTGCGCGGGCGCCAGGACCCCCTGCACAATCGTCCAGACCGATGCGTCGCGGCGGGCACGCTCGGCCTCTGTATAGAGGCGCGATCCCTTGGGACCGGACGCGCTCTCGATGGACATGAATCAAAACTCCCAGCAGGCGTTGCCAAGCTCAATTTAGCCACCTACCAGCAAAAGTGTCAATTATAACTTACACATTGAGAGATCGGCCGGGCCGAAACCTGACAGTCTTTGAAAAGCAGGCGAAACGGGCGAAAAACCCAATAAATTAGTTAGTAATTGGGTGCATTTGGCCGGTTTTGGCCGGTTTTGCTAAATCAGACTGTCAATTCTCTTTGACATTTTAGGGTTGGTAAGGAACTGTTACACAAGCGACGCGCCAAAGACCGACTCATGTCACGTGCATCTGACGCATTAGGTCGCTGGAAAGTATCAATGACCGACGGCCCTGATCATATCCGCAAGCCCTTGGAAGGCATCGCGGACCCGACTGTGGAAACGCTTGCCTCGCGCGCGATTGAGGTGTTGGCGTCAAAACGGGCGACGGGTCGCGCGCCTCTTTCCGAAAATCTCGTCGTCGGCCTGATGCGGGCGGCGCGGGGCGAGGTGGGCAGCGATATGTCCGCGGCGATCCGCGACCTGCTGCATTCCGGCATCCCAAGCGACGACATCCTCGAATTCTACATCCCGGAAGCCGCGCGCCGTTTTGGCGAAGCGTGGTGCAGCGATGGGCTGAGCTTTGCCGACGTCACAATCGCCGTCGCCCGCCTGCAGCGTTCGCTGCGCGAAATCGTCGAAACCCCGCGTGACCGCACCGGCAGACGCAAGGTCGCGCATTCCGTACTCGTGATCGTTGTGCCAGACGAATACCACACGCTCGGCGCCATGGTGATGACCGAACAATTCCGACGCGCCGGCATCTCTGTCCGGTTGCGATTGGGCGACAATCTTAACGAAACCCTTCGGGCGGTTGCCCATGGGCAATTCGATGCTATCTTCCTGTCAGTCGGCGGAACCGAGAAGCTGGATCACGTACGCGATCTGGTGGAAAAGACCCGTCGGGCGGCTGCAAAACCAACGCCGATTGTCGTTGGCGGCGCGGTCATGACAAGTGGACTAGATATTAAGAAGCTGACCGGTGCCGACCATTCTACAACCGACCCCCGCCATGCGTTACAGCTATGCGGTCTGAAGATTTCCAATCCAGGCGCAGCGCAGCGCGTGAGATCGGGCTGACCGATGACAATGCCGCATCGCATGGAGACGGCAAGGTGAGTACCCGCGGAACCAGATATTGGAACAGCGGGTCGATTCCCTTGATCGGACCGGACGTTCTTGGCGATATCATCGCGACCGCCGGTGACATCGGCATCGTGATTTCGGATGTCGGCCAGGTGCTGAGCGTTCTCGTCAATCCGACCCATCCGCACTTCGGAAATCTCAGCCATTGGGTCGGCAACGACATCCGCGATTTCCTGACCGTTGAAAGCGTGCCCAAGCTCGAGGCACAGCTGACGGCGTTCTCTTCGGGAACGGCCCCCGCCCGCGGGATGGAGTTGAACCATTCCGACAGCGGCGACTGGGAATTCCCGGTACGGTACACCCTTCATCAGATCGGCCCCGACGGCGCGCTTTTGATGCTGGGCCGCGACCTGCGCCCCATCGCCGAAATGCAGCAGCAGCTTGTGCGCGCGCAAATGGCGCTCGAACGCGATTACGAGGCGCAGCGTGAATTCGACACGCGCTTCCGGGTTCTGATGGACAGCATTCCCGATCCGGTCGTTTTCGTGTCGATGGAAACGGGCAAGATCACAGACATCAACGCCCCGGCCTGTGCGCTTTTGGGCGGCAAGCCATCGGATCTTGGCAACAACGCCTTCGCGCAAGAATTCGAAACGCGCAAAAAGGGCGAGCTGATCGACACGCTGGCGTCGCTGGCCCTGTCGGACACGGCAAAACCGATCGAAGTGACATCCCGCCGGACACGCAAGCCGCTTTTGATGTCGCCGGTCATGTTCCGCGCGGCAGGTGAGCGGTTCCTTCTATGCCGGCTCGAAAACGCGGACGAGGCTGAACAGACACCTGACGCGCTGACAGAAAACCTCAACGGGCTTTATCAGGAGGGCGTGGACGCCATCGTCTTTACCGACCGTGATGGCGTCATCCAGGCGGCGAATGAGGCGTTTCTCAACCTCGCCGACGTCGCCCATGTCACCCTTGTCCGGGGCAAATCGCTTGCCGATTATCTGGCCCGCGGCTCGATCGACAGCAAGGTCCTGATCGAAAACGCAACGCGCGCGGGGCATATGAGCCTTTATGCCACCAAGCTTAGCTCGGAATTCGGCGCAGAGACCGCCGTCGAAATCTCGGCCACCTACCTCAATGACCGCGCCAACCCGGCGCTTGTCTTCGTGATCCGCGACGCCAGCCGGGTCGATGCCGTGCGCCGCCCCGGTGTATCGGTAAGCGATGATGGCATGCGCAACGTGATGGAGCTTGTCGGTTCGGCGACATTGAAGGATATCGTCAGCGATACCACCGATGTCGTGGAAAAGATGTGCATCGAAACAGCGGTGGAATTGACCCGCAACAACCGCGTGGCCGCAGCCGAAATGCTGGGCCTCAGCCGGCAAAGCCTTTACGTCAAGTTGCGCAAATACGGCCTTCTGAGCAAAGACTAGTCCTGGTCAGACAGCCCGCGTATGTCGACCACCGCGCCGAAGGTCGACTGCCCCACCGAAAATGGAAACGCCTCCAGCGCCGTGTCTGGCAGCGCCCGCTTTGACGCGATCAACGCGTTCTGACCGGGCCAGCCATCGCGCATCCACACAGCACCGGCATGCATCCGCTTGGTCACCTTGGCCCGCGCTGTGAATGTGCCAAGTTCGCTGCTGATCTCGATCGCATCCCCATCGCCGATGGCGCGGGCCGCGGCATCTTCCGGGGCGACCCAAAGCTCTGGCCCCACCTCGCGCGCGGCCAGTGTCGGAAGCGCACGGGCGTGATCGTAAAAGGCATGGAAATGCGCAAAGGTCCGACCGTGGGCAAGGGCCAGCCCGTCCTGCGCGGGTGGCGCTGACGCCACAGGAAGCGTGGGTAAACCCATCTCACCCGCCCGTTCTGACAGAAACTCGATCTTCCCCGACGGCGTGTCGAACGCCAGATCCGGATAGGCGACATGGCTGATCTTCAACGCCGCGCGCCCGCCATTCGCTCGCATGCTGTCGACGGTCGCATGGCCCGTTGCGGGATGATCGAGAACCTCGTTCAAAGCTGCTTCCTGATCGGCCCAGGGATAGACATCGTCGACGTTCAGCCGATCAGCAAGCTCTTGGTAAAGCGTGTAAAGCGGCCGTGCCTCGCCCGCGGCGGGAAGCGCCCGGTCCGAAAGGTAGACATGCGTGTTCGTGGCCTTCGCCCCGATCTCTTCCAGCCAGATCGTGCCGGGCAGCACCACATGCGCCGCCTCGCGGATGACCTGGTTGGGAAAGATGTCATAGGCCACGACCAGTTCGGCCTTGCGCAGGGCGGCAAGGGCGCGGTTCGTGTCGGGAAAGGCCGACAGAAAGCTTGAGCCAAGCAGAAAAAGAACCTTCACGGTCCCGTCCTCCAGCGCCTCAAGCACCGCCTCCATCTGGTTGGGCACGTAACTGCCCGGCAGCCGCCGGTCCGCCGCGCGAATATCGCAGAACCCGGCACCATGGCTGCGCGCACCGTGACGCGGGCCGATCCCGCCGCCGGGCGTACCGAAATTCCCGGTCAGCGCGGGCAGACATCCGATCGCCCGCGCGGCTTCCCATGTGTTGGCCCCCTTGTGAACCGATGACCCGCCGACGATGATCATCGCGGGACGCGTTGCGGCATAGGACCGGGCAAGGGTCACGATCCGCTCGGCCGACACCCCGGTTCGTTCCGCCGCCCAAGCGGGTGTCATCGGGCCAAGATGCGCCCGCAGCGCATCAAACCCGACCGTATGGCTTTCGACAAACGCCCGATCCCACGTACCGTCCGCCACGATTACATGCATCATCGCCAGCGCCAGCGCGGCATCCGACCCGGGCCGAACGAGATAGACATCATCGGCCAAGGCGCTCGCCTCGGTCCGCCGCACGTCGATCACGACGATGCGCGCACCCCGACGCTTGGCGGCTTCGACATGTTTGATCGTGTTGGCCTGACTGACCGAATTGGCCCCCCAAAGCACGATCATCTCCGAATTCGCGCCCATATCCTCTTTGGTCGAGGTCTGGATGGCCCCGGTCAAACCCAAGCCGAACGCGCCAAGCCCCCAGCAGATCATTCCGGGATCCCATCGCTGGCACCCATAGAGGTTGGCAAACCGGTCCATCTGCCCCCGCTTCAAACCGACGCCATAGTCGTTGACCGCATTGCCGTGGCTTTGCCAAAACCCCACCGCTTCGCGCCCGACCGCCTGCATGTGTCCCGCGATCCGATCCAGGGCCGCATCCCACCCGACATGGGTCCAGTCACCGGTGCCCGAAGTTTCGCGCACCATAGGGCGCAAAAGCCGCTGATCATTGCCGACGATCTGATGCGCTGCATTGCCCCGCATGCACAGAAATCCCTGACTGTCGGGGTTGTCAGGGTCGCCTTCGATCGACAACAGCTGATCGTCGTCCAGCGTCACTTTCATCCCGCACAGCGTCGGGTGACAATTCATCGGGCACATCGTCTGGATCGTTCGGGTATCGGCCATCGTTTTCCGTCTCAATTGCAAAGCCACTGGCCCTGCCTAGCACGGCTGAACGGAAACCGGCAGCACGCCGGAACATGACGCGATTCCGAGACACTTTGACCCGACCGAAAGTTGAAACTTCACTTGCCCGACTCGCACTGTCTATTTAGGTTGACAGTATGACTGTAACATCTGTCATACAGACGCGGAAATTGCCGGAGCTTCCGGCCCTTCTCGAACTGATCAAACCGATCACGTGGTTCCCGCCGATGTGGGCCTATCTGTGTGGCGTCGTCTCTGTCGGGGTCTGGCCCGCGGGTCAGTGGGGTCTGGTGATCCTTGGCGTCTTGCTGGCCGGTCCCATCGTCTGCGGGATGAGCCAGGCAGCCAATGACTGGTGCGACCGCCACGTTGACGCAATCAACGAACCGAACCGCCCGATCCCGTCCGGACGCATCCCGGGCCGCTGGGGTCTTTGGGTGGCGCTCGCGATGTCGGCCCTGGCGCTTTTTGTCGGCTGGTTTCTTGGTCCGTGGGGCTTTGGCGCGACCGTCGTCGGTGTCCTGGCCGCATGGGCCTATTCCGCCGAACCTGTGCGCCTGAAGCGGTCCGGCTGGTGGGGGCCGGGTCTTGTCGGGCTGTGTTATGAAGGCTTGCCGTGGTTCACCGGCGCCGCCGTCGTGGCGGCAGGGGCCCCGGCCGCGCCGGTCGTCATCGTGGCGTTGCTTTACGCAATTGGCGCCCATGGCATCATGACCCTGAACGATTTCAAAGCATTGGAAGGCGACCGCCAGATGGGCGTCCGCTCTCTTCCCGTGACGCTTGGCCCCGAGGTTGCGGCCAAGATCGCCTGTATCGGCATGGCGATCCCCCAGATGATCGTGATCTCGATGCTGCTGGTCTGGGGCCGCCCGTGGCACGCACTGGCCGTCACCGCCGTGCTGCTTTTGCAATTCGCGGCGATGCGCACCCTTCTCAAGGACCCCAAGGCCAAGGCGCCCTGGTATAATGCGACCGGCGTGTCGCTTTATGTCACGGGTATGATGATCACCGCCTTCGCCGTGCGCAGCATCGGGGGGATCGGATGACGCTTTCCTGGGTTTCCATCGTACGGCTTGGCCTTGTGCAGATGGCGCTGGGCGCGATCGTCGTGCTCACGACTTCCACGCTGAACCGGCTGATGGTGGTCGAACTCGCCCTGCCTGCCGTCCTTCCCGGTCTGCTTGTCGCGCTGCATTACGGAATTCAGATTACGCGGCCGAGCTGGGGGTTTCTCAGCGACAAGGGTGGCCGCCGCACCCGCTTCATCATCGGCGGCATGGCGACCCTTGCCATGGGCGGCTGGCTTGCCGCCGTGGCCATCCCGCTCTTCGAAACCGGCTTTGCCGCCGGCCTCGCGGTATCGATCTTTGCCTATGTCCTGATCGGCCTTGGCGTCGGCGCATCGGGCACCTCGCTTCTCGCCCTGCTCGCCACGGCCACTGCGCCGCGCAGACGGGCGGCCGCGGCAACGATCACATGGCTGATGATGGTCTTCGGCATCGCGATGACGGCCGTCATCGTCGGCAAGCTGCTCGACCCCTATTCCGCGGGACTTCTGATCCGCCTTGTCGGCGCGGTCGCGGTGATCGCGGTCGTCGTGACCTGCCTTGCCGTCTGGGGCATCGAAGCCCGGGTCAAGGCGCGCCCCGAACCCGAACTGGCGTCGTTCCGCGAAGGGCTGACGCAGGTCTGGTCCGAACCGCGCGCTCGTAACTTCACGATCTTCGTCTTCTTGTCGATGACCGCCTATTTCATGCAGGAATTGATTCTCGAGCCTTACGCGGGCCTAGTCTTCGGCTTCACGCCGGGGCAATCGACGTCGATGTCGGGCGCACAGAACGGCGGGGTGTTTCTGGGCATGCTGACCGTCGGCATCGCCGCCACCGGCCTGCGGTTCGGAAGCCTGCGGGCCTGGGTCATCGCCGGGTGCCTTGGCTCTGCGGCGACGCTGGCCGCGATTACGATGATCGGCCTTTGGGGCCTGACTCTGTTGATGCCAGCCGTCGTGGCACTTGGCTTTTTCAACGGTATCTTCGCTGTGGCCGCGATCGGTTCGATGATGGCGCTGGCGGGCGAAGGGCGCGACCGGCGCGAAGGCACACGCATGGGCCTATGGGGCGCTGCACAGGCCATTGCCGCCGGGTTCGGCGGGCTTTTGGGCGCGGCCTGTGCCGACATTCTGCGCCATAGCATGACCGACGCGTCAGCCTTTGGCAGCGTCTTTCTGGCAGAGGCATTTTTGTTCATCGCGGCGGCCCTGATGGCCGCACGCACACTTGACCGCGCGCCGCATCCGACGGCCGCACACATGGTTCCGGGAGAATAAGCATGATCTATGACGTCATCGTTGTCGGCGGCGGCCCATCGGGGGCCACAGCGGCCGAAGACCTTGCCCGCGCCGGTCATTCCGTGGCCCTTATCGACCGGGCCGGTCGGATCAAACCCTGCGGCGGCGCGATCCCGCCCCGGCTGATTTCCGACTTCGACATCCCCGAAAGCCAGATCGTCGCCAAGATCAGCACCGCACGCATGATCTCGCCCAGCCACCGCCACGTCGATATCCCGATCGAGAACGGCTTCGTCGGCATGGTCGACCGCGAACATTTCGACGAGTTCCTGCGCGAACGCGCCGCCAGTGCCGGTGCGCATCGCAACACCGGCACGTTCAAACGGATCGAACGGGATGCCGACGGCACCCATGTCGTGTTCCGCGACAAGATCAGCGGGAACGAAATGCGCCTGACCGGGCGCTATGTCATCGGTGCCGATGGCGCCCGGTCCGACGTGGCGCGTCAGGAGGTGCCGGGGGGTGATAAGATCCCTTACGTCGTCGCCTATCACGAAATCATCAAGGCGCCCGACGCCACCGGCGCCTATGATCCCCAACGCTGCGATGTGGTCTATGACGGAGCGATTTCGCCCGATTTCTATGGCTGGGTCTTTCCGCACGGGGCCTCGGCCTCGGTCGGCATGGGCACCGGGATCGACGGGATCGACCTGAAAAAGGCCACCGCCGACCTGCGCGCGGCAAGCGGGCTTGAGGGATGCGAGACCATCCGCAAGGAAGGCGCGCCCATTCCGCTGAAACCGCTTGATAAATGGGACAACGGGAAGGACGTGGTGCTTGCCGGCGATGCCGCCGGGGTGGTCGCACCATCATCGGGCGAAGGCATCTATTATGCCATGGTCGGCGGGCGCGTCGCCGCGACGGCCACGCAAGCCGCGCTCGCCTCGGGAAAGGCCAAAGACCTCATGCTCGCGCGCAAGCTTTTCATGAAAGAGCACAAGACCGTCTTCAAGGTGCTGCGCGCCATGCAGGACGCCTATTACAAATCCGACGAGCGCCGCGAACGCTTTGTGTCCCTGTGTCACGATGTCGACGTGCAACGACTGACATTCGAGGCCTATATGAACAAAGAGCTCGTCCGCGCACGGCCGCTCGCCCATATCAAGATCGGGCTGAAGAACCTTGCCCACCTGACACGGATCGTTCCGGAAGCATATACATGACAAACATGATCCCCGCATGGCGCGATGGCCGCCTGCAACCCGTCGACAAAATGGAGGTGCACCTGCAGGGGCTGCGCCACAAGGCGGTGTCGGTCTTCGTGATGCGGGGGGAAGAGGTGTTGATCCAGCGGCGCGCCCTGTCGAAATATCATACGCCGGGCCTTTGGGCGAATACCTGCTGCACGCATCCCGACTGGGACGAGAGCCCGATCGACTGCGCGATCCGGCGGTTGCGGCAGGAACTGGGGATCACCGGTCTTTTCCCGTCGCATCGCGACCGGGTGGAATACCGCGCCGATGTCGGCGGCGGCATGATCGAACACGAGGTCGTCGATCTCTTCCTTGCCGAGGCGACGCCAGAGATGCCGCTTGACCCGAACCCTGACGAGGTTTGCGACACGCGCTGGGTCAGCCTTTATGATCTGGCCGCCGAAGTGGCCCGCTGGCCCGACCGGTTTTCACCCTGGCTGCGGATCTATCTGGAAGAACATCGCGACCGCATCTTCGGCCGCCTCGTCCGCGCCTGACCGCATCCCTGAAAATCGAGCGCGCGTGCCGCGCGCACGAGATATCTTCCACCGCGTCCCGCGGTGCAGTGCCTCCGGCGGGGATATTTCCAGCCAGAAGAAGCCGGGGTTCAGGCGCGTTTCGCGCCGATCGGCAAACTGACCACGCCTATCGCCTCGACCGCCGTGCGGGCGATATCGCGTGCCGTCAGGCCCGCGTTGGCGTACATGTCCGCCGGGCTGGCCTGGTCGATGAACCGGTCGGGCAAGGTCATCGTTCGGATCCGGAGCCCGCGATCGAGCGCGCCGTTATTGGCCAGGTAGTGAAGCACATGCGCCCCGAAGCCGCCCGTCGCCCCCTGTTCGATGGTGATCAGCGCAGAGTGGTGGCGGGCAAGCTGACCGAGAAGCTTGGTATCGAGCGGCTTGGCAAAGCGGGCGTCGGCCACCGTCGCCGAGATGCCCATGCCAGAGAGTTCTTCTGCCGCCGCGAGTGTTTCGCCCAGATGCGCGCCGAAGGACAAAAGCGCCACGCCCGTGCCTTCGCGCAGGATCCGGCCCTTGCCGATTTCGAGCGGTTCGCCGCGGTCGGGCATCTCCGCGCCGATGCCTTCGCCGCGCGGATAGCGGAAGGCGATGGGGCCTTCGTCATATTCCGCGGCGGTGGCGACCATATGCACCAGCTCGGCCTCGTCGCCTGCGGCCATCACCACGAAACCGGGAAGGTTCGTCAGATAGCCGACATCGAATGCCCCCGCATGCGTCGCCCCATCGGCACCGACCAGACCGGCGCGGTCAATGGCGAAGCGCACGGGCAGCTTTTGCAAGGCGACGTCATGCACCACCTGATCATAGCCGCGTTGCAGGAAGGTCGAATAGATCGCGCAGAAGGGGCGCAGCCCGCTGGCCGCCATGGCCGCGGCGAATGTGACGCCGTGCTGTTCGGCGATGCCCACATCGAAGACGCGGGCGGGAAACCGGTCGGCCATGATGTTGAGCCCGGTGCCCGACGGCATGGCCGCAGTGACCGCGACGATGCGGCTGTCTTCTTCGGCCTGCCGCGTCAGTGCCTTGCCGAACACGCCGGTATAGCTGGGCGCGTTGGACTTGGATTTCTTCTGCGTACCCGAGGCGACATCGAATTTGGCCACGCCGTGATACTTGTCGGCCGAGCTTTCGGCTGGGGCATAGCCCTTGCCCTTGACCGTGCAGCAATGGATCAGCACCGGGCCGGTCGCACGTGCGCGAGCCGCGCGCAGGACGGGCAGAAGCTGGGTCATGTCGTGGCCGTCGATGGGGCCGATATAGCTGAGCCCGAGTTCCTCGAAAAGCGTGCCACCCCCGTTTGCGGCCCCGGTGACCAGTTGGCGCGCGCGGCGCGCACCTTCGCGGAACGGACCGGGCAGCAGGGCTTCGAACCCTTCCTGCATGGCTTCGATGGCCGCGCCTTGCGGGCTGGCGTAAAGGCCACTGAGATATTTCGACATCGCGCCCACGGGCGGGGCGATGGACATTTCGTTATCGTTGAGAATGACGAACAGGCGGCGGCCTTCGTGGCCGGCATTGTTCATCGCCTCATAGGCCATGCCGGCGCTGATCGACCCGTCGCCGATCACGGCAATCGCGTCCCCTGTCGCCTGGCCCATGTCGCGACCGACGGCAAAGCCAAGGGCCGCCGAAATCGAGGTAGAGGAATGGGCGGCGCCAAAGGGATCGAATTCGGATTCCGAGCGTTTGGTGAACCCCGACAGCCCATCTTTCTGGCGCAGGGTGCGAATGCGATTGCGCCGCCCCGTCAGTACCTTGTGCGGATAGCACTGGTGGCCGACATCCCAGACCAGTTTATCGAAGGGCGTGTTGAACACCGCGTGGATCGCCACCGAAAGCTCGACCACGCCAAGGGACGACCCAAGGTGGCCCCCGGTTTCCGACACCGCCGAAATCACTTCCGCGCGCAGCTCATCGGCCAGCGTGGCAAGCTCGTCATCGCCAAGCGCCTTGAGATCGGCGGGCCCTGCGACACGGTCAAGCGTCGGGGTGTTCGGACGGGTCATGGCAGCCTCCCAGCTTCGCATAAAAAGGCGCTGCAGGGGCGAGCCCCTTGCAGCGCCAGGTTCCTGTAGCCAACAGGAAGGGAACCGGGGTGTGGAGACCCCGAGTATCGGGCGCGGCTAAGCGCCCGATCAGGGAAGATGTGGCGGCAGAGAGCACCGCCACACCTCAGACCAGTGCGCTGACGGCACGTGTTCCAAGTTCCAGCGCCGCGAAGGGATCTTCGGGCAACAGGTACGAGATGGCGCGAATGATCAGGATCACCGCGATCACCCCGAAAAGCGCAAGGGCTGCATAGACCGCCCCCATCGCCATCTGTCCAAAGATCCAGGCCCGCAGGCTCGGTTTCGGGGTGCTTTCCAGATACCAGTCTTGGTTGTCAGACATCGTTTCTTACTCCGCTGGCAGATATGGAAGGAACTCTTCTGGCGTGAACGCCGGGGCATAGTTCGCAGCGGCGCCATAGCCGTGCTGCTGTGCCCAGGTGAACCAGTCGTCCACTACGGTTCCGGTGATCAGGATGCCGATGCCGCCGGTCAGCGTCGTCAGCACCGCGAACCACCAGGCCCAGCGGTGAATACCCTCCATCGTGGCGTTGAAGCCCATGGTCCAGCGCCAGAACAGGCCCGCCCGTTCCGAGGCTGTGCCGCGGTCGACGATCTGTTCCAGTTCCCGGTCGCCGCCGAAGCGGGTCACCGCAAGGATCGTCGCGCCATGCATGGCAAAGAGCAAAGCAGAGCCATAGAGGAACACGATCGAAAGCGCGTGGAACGGGTTGTAGAAAAGGTTGCCATAGGTCAGCGAAAAGTTGTTGGTCCAGTCAAGGTGCGTGAACACCCCGTATGGGACCGCCTCGCTCCATGATCCCATCAGGATCGGACGGAAGAGACCCAGCACAAGGAACAACCAGATCGCGCTGGCGAAGGCATAGCAGACATGCTTGCCCATCCCCAGCTGGTTGGCCAGAACCCAGGATCGTCCCAGCCAACTCATCACTCCGACCAGCAGGAAGAAGGACGCGATAAGGTAATATCCGCCTTCCGCAAGGGGTGGGAACGACAGCCCGTATTCCGGCGAAGGCGGCTCAAGCGACAACCAGAACAGATCGCGCATGAACACGGCCGGGTTGAAGTCGACCTGATACCAGTACCAGGCGCCGACCATGAAGAACCAGATCGAGCCCGACATCAGCGACAGCACACCCCATGGGCCAAGGTAGAACGGCCCAAGCTGTGCATTGCCGAACCAGCCGGCAAGCGCCGAGAACTTGGTGCCGGTGGACCGATCGCCAAGATTTGCGTCTTCGACCATCCCCATTTCGGGCGGGCCCTGGACCTGCACCTGAGTGAAGATGTTTTGGTACTCTGTTTCGAACAGCTTAGCCATTGACGCCTCCTGCGATGTCGACCCACCAAGGCAGCTCGATGTACCAATCCCACCAGACGATCCACTGGTCGAACCAGACGGTGCCCGAGATCACGATGCAGATCGCGCTCCAGAACCCGGCGTTCAGTGCCAGAAGAAGGCCAAGACGGTGGATGCCGAGCGGCCCGATCGAATAGCCGATGAAGTCACGGAAGAACGTGTCTTCATGTTCCGGCGACCGCACTTCCTTCCCCTTTTCGGGGTTGGCCGCCGACAAGATCAGCGATCCGTGCAACGCCAGCGCCAGACAGTTGGTGAAGAAGAACGTCACCGCGATCATGTGGGCCGGGTTATAGTGGAAGTTGCCATAGAGGTATCCGGTGTAGCTGACCCAATCGAGGTGGCTCCAGATGCCATAGGGGAACGCATGGCCCCAGGCGCCCATCAGCACCGGCCGGATCACGACAAGCGTGGTATAGGCGAAGATCGCGACACCGAAGGCAAAGGGAATATGAAACCCGATGCCGAGTTTTCGACAGATCTCAACCTCGCGCAGCAGCCATCCGATGAAGGCGCCATGCGCACAGATCGTGATGACCTGCCATAGCCCGCCCTGATCAAGCGGGGCCGCGCCAAGCCCATAGGACAGCGGCGGCGGATTGATCGAGATAAGCCAGGGGTTCCATGTCCCCTGAAGTGTCGCGCCGTAAAAGACGAGGATCGTTCCGAGGCCCGCGAAAAAAACTGTCATGACCCCGAAAAAGCCGACGTAAAACGGCCCGACCCAGAAGTCGAACAATTCGCCACCGACGAGTGTGCCCCCAGGCACACGGTATTTTCGTTCGAAGCTGAGCAATGCCATACTTCTTACTCCGTTTCAGGCGGCGAAGCCCGGTAAGGGTGCCGTCGTTGGTTTGCTTGCGGCGGGCGAGGTCAGGCCCCGCCCGCAGCGTTGGTATTGAACAGGCAGGCCTTAGCCGCCGCGTTTCATCGCGGCGATTTCAAACCAGTTGTATCCATCGGCTCCGGTGCTGAGCAGAACGAGGTGAATCATTGCTGCCAGCAAAAAGAGGAAGACCCCTTGCGCCACGAAGACGCGACGCGGATCGAAGATCAGCCAGATCTTGTAAAATTTAGCCATTCTTCATTCTCCCTCAGAACCACGGACGCCAGATGAACACTGCCAAATGAGCAACAACGGCAATTACTGAAAACAGTATGAGCCCGCTCATGTAGACAGAGTGCAATTCTTGCGCCTGCTCGTCGGTCAGACCTGTGAACGACAGGTCGGTTCTATCAGCCATCAACTATCCTCCGGATGGTTAGACTGAAGCCGCGTCCCCCGCGGCCGGGTTCCCTCAAGGCTTCATACCTCTCGGGCATCCACCCCCCCGGGGGGGAGAGGTGGAATCTCGCAATCCGCCGTCAGGCAGAAAAAATCATCGGCGTGATGATCCGGGCCTGGCTCCAGGCACGGGCCACGGGCCCTTTTTCCGGCATCCCGCCCTGCTTGATCGCGTGCAGCGCCCAGGTCAGGACGGCCAGCGGAAGCGTCGCCAGGAAGATGATGCCGAAATAAACCAGAAACTCGGTCTTTGGCGGGCGATGCGTGGCGCGCGGTGCGGCCCCCATCAATGTGTCCGTCGTCTGATCGGTCATTTCTGATCTCCTTGTTGTGTCGGTTGCACGGCGGGTTGCAGCGCCTCGACGGTTTCTCTGACGACCCGTTCCGCTCCCTGTTCGAGTGCGGCCTTCTCGGCGGCATCGCGCAGGGTTTTCGCGGCGGAAATACGGGTGAGGATCGGGTGTTGTTCGACGATGCGGTCAAGCGCGATTTGCGCATCCGCATCCCAGGGGAAATCGCGGCGCAGCATCGTTGGCGTGGCCTCGGCCGCGTCCATCTCGCTGGCCAAAGGCAGAATGTGAAAGAGCGCATCGAACAGCCCGTTGCACACTTCCTGCACCAGATAGGTCGCCCCGGCATAGCCCATGAATGGCGTGCCGGTGGCCCGCCGGATCGCGGCGCCGGGGAACCCCGCGGGAATGAAGGCAGGCGCGGGGCCATGGCCGGACTTAAGCTCGGCCAGGTACATCTTTTCGTTGATCGACCCCATGACGATCAATGGGCGATGCTGCGCCATCAGGGCGCGCACTTCGTCATTGTTCGTCTTCTTGCCCGCCGACCGCGCCACGGCGAATGCGCAGGGCAGGCCAAGGTCGTTCTCAAGGAAATTCCGCACGCCCCGGGCATAGGTTTCGTTCGCGACAATCGCGAAGCTTGCGGTGGCAAAGAAATCCTGTGTCACCGATCGCCACAGATCCCAGACGGGTTTGATCGTCGAATGCTTTTCGCGCGCGATGAACGGTTCGGGATCAAGGCCCAGCATCTCGCCCAGTTTGCGCAGGAACTTCGTGGTGCTGTCGATGCCGATGGGGGCCTGAAGATAGGGCTTGCCCAGGCATTCACTCAGACCGCGACCAAACTCGCGGTACATGCAAACGTTCACATCCGCATTCACGAGGTTGCGCATCTCGGCCAGGTGCGCGCCCAAAGGCATCACCATGTTCACCTCGGCCCCGATGCCTTCGATCAGGCGCCGGATCTCGGCAAGGTCGGATGGCATGTTGAACGTGCCATACATCGGCCCAAGGATGTTCACGCGCGGGGCCGCACCCTCTTCGCGCTTCTTCTCGGGCGGCATACGGCCCTTGGTCATGCCGAACTCGGTGAAGATCCACGTCATCGCGCGGTCGGCGGCTTCCCACTGATCCTCGTCGATGGTGCGCGGCAGAAAGCGCTGAATGTTGGTACCCTGCGGCGTCACACCCCCGCCGATCATTTCGGCGATAGAGCCCGTGACCACCACGGCGGGCAGCGCGGGATCAAGCGTACCCCAGGCGCGCTTCATCGCGCCCTCGGTCCCCTCGCGGCCCAGTTCTTCCTCGCCCAGACCGGTTGTGACGATGGGCAGTTCATGCGGCGGCAAGGCGTCGGTGTAATGCAGGACGGAAGTCACCGGCAGATTCTCGCACCCGACCGGGCCGTCGATGACGACCTGCAGACCCTTCACGGCGCAAAACGCGTAAACCGCGCCCCAGTATCCACCTGCCCGGTCATGATCCTGGATCAGCATTCGTGCACCTCGCGGTGTACGGGTTGTGTACGGGTTGTGTACGCGTTGTGCGGGGTGTTTCCGCCAGAAAATCGAGGTGCGCGGACGCAATCGGCTGTGCCGATCGCTTTCCCGCGCTGTGCGGATTTATGTGCATGAATCCGCACTAGATCATCTCCGCCGCTTTGGCTGCGCGGGCCTGCTTGTCGAGCTTTTTCTGATGCTGCGCACGGAAGTCAGGGCGCAGGTTCGGGTCGCCTTCCCAGACGCCCGCTGTGTCGCCGGTACCTACGCCTTCGAAGAATTCACGCATGGAATTCATGCGGTCCTTGTTGCCGATGGCGGCATTGACGACCTGTTGCAGACTGCCGGCACCTGCCGGCCCCATCAGCGGCCGGGCCGAGATCAGGTTGGTGAAATAAAGTCCAGGGATTCCAAGCTCTTTGGCCTTTTGAACAACGGGTGTCGTGCCGATCGCCAGGTCCGGCTTGATCGCCTCCATCGCGGCGCAATCGTCTTCGAGCGATGCGCGATACTGCACCTTCACACCGCGCGCTTCCAGCCACTCACGGTCCCAATTCGACTGCGCCGTGCGTGGGCAGGCGGTGCCGACGTAAGGCACCTCTGCACCGCTTTCAATCAAGAGGCGGGCGACCAGAAGTTCGCTGCCTTCATAACCGCTAAGCGTGACAGTGCCCTTGATCGGCGTCGCGGACAGCGCGCCCTTGATCGCGGGAAGGAAGGCGTTTTGCGCTGCGGCCACCTTGTCGGACGCGATCCCGAAGGCATCGCCGATCCCGGTCAGCCAGGCGGCGGTGCCGTCATGGCCAACGGGGGCAGAGCCAACAATCGGACGGCCCGCGGCGGTAAACTCGCGCATCGCGGCGGTGTAGAACGGGTGGATCGCGGCGGCGACGCCGCAATCAAGCGCCGCATAAAGCTCACGCCATTCGCGGCAGGGCACGACCGGACCGGCGGCAAGACCCATCGGGTCAAGCATCGCGCCGATCATCATGGGATCAGCCGGGAACATCTCGCCCAAAAGCGCCACGGTGGGTCGGTCGGATTTGCCCGATGCCGGGGCCTGAACCGGCCCCGCCTCGATCTCTTCGCGGGCATATTTCAGCATCGCCCCGGCCAGCACATCCTTGGCCTCGGCATGGGTCGGAATGCCAAAACCCGGCACGTCGATCCCGACGATACGCACACCGTCAATCTCGTCCGGCAAAAGGCGCAGCGGCACGCCGGACGCCGTCGGAACGCAGAGGTTCGTCACGACAATCGCGTCATACCGATCCGGGTCGGCCATCTGGTGCACGGCTTCGCGGATGTCTTCAAAAAGCTTGCCGGTGACGAGCGTTTCGGAATTGAACGGCACATAGCCAACCGACCGGCGCGCGCCATAGAAATGCGACACGAAGGTCAGCCCATAGACGCAACAGGCCGAGCCCGACAGAACCGTCGCCACGCGGCGCATCCGCAGGCCAACGCGCAACGACCCGAAGGCCGGGCACATCGATTGCGGCTTGTCATGCGGGCCCTGCGGATAATCGGCGGCATATTGATCGAGGATCTCGGATTTGCCCGCCATGCGGGCGGCGGCTTCCATCTCGGCCGCGCCGGCGTGACAGCCCATGCCGTCCTGCGGCAAGGCGGGCGCGTCACCGGCGCCGGACGGGGTCGATTGACCCATTGTCACCTCGGCCTCGGCGGCCGCGTCATATGTGACCTCTTCGCTCATGCGTCGTCGTAAACCACTTCGAGGGATTCCTTCGGCGCCGCGTTTTTCCCACGCATGTCCATATCGGTGGCCGGTTCAAGAACAACGTTCCCGCCGGTTTCCGAAGCGTCGAACAGCCCGAGCAACCCATCCTGATCAAGAGGTGCGGGGCGCACCGGCGGCGCAACGGCAACAGCGTCGCCCAGCCCGGCAAAAAGGCTTCCCCATTCGCTGTCCTTGGTGCCGACGATCTGATAATTAGCCGATTTCTTGCGCAGATCATCATTCTGCGGGATCGCGGCAAGAACCGGGATATCGACCGCTTCGGCAAATGCCGCCGCTTCGCCCGTTCCGTCATCCTTGTTGATGACAAGACCCGCGACGCCGACATTGCCACCCAGCTTGCGGAAGTATTCCACCGCCGAACAGACGTTGTTGGCGACATAAAGCGATTGCAGGTCATTGGACGCGACAAGAATTACCTTCTGCGCCATGTCCCGCGCGATGGGCAGGCCGAAGCCGCCACAGACCACGTCGCCCAGAAAGTCGAGCAGGACATAGTCGAAATCCCAATCATGAAAGCCCAGCTTTTCCAACAGCTCGAACCCATGGATGATTCCGCGTCCGCCGCAACCGCGGCCAACTTCCGGACCACCAAGCTCCATCGCGAAAACGCCGCCGCGCTTGAAACAGACATCGCCGATCTTCACTTCTTCCCCGGCGAGCTTTTTCCTGGTCGAGGTTTCGATGATGGTCGGACAGGCCTTGCCGCCGAAAAGCAACGACGTGGTGTCGGACTTGGGGTCGCAGCCGATAAGAAGCACGCGCTTGCCCTGTTCGGCCATCATGTGGCTGAGGTTCGCGAGCGTGAAAGACTTGCCGATGCCGCCCTTGCCGTAGATGGCGATGATCTGGGTCTTGGACGTGGGTTCCTCGGCGATGATATCGGCAAGGTCTTCATGCGCCTCGTCGCGCAACCGTTGATCGAAATCTTTGAGATTGGGGACATCAAGGGTCATGCGGCAGCGCTCCAATCCAGGATCATTTTCAGGCAGGCGGGGTCATTGAACGCGGTTTGATACGCGCCGGGTGCGTCGGACGAGCCGCGCGTATGCGTGACCAGCCCGTCGAGTTTCAGCGCGCCCGCTTCGATCAGCGCACGGGTGGCGGCCAGATCGCCCTTGTCCCATTCCGCGGCAACGCGAAGCCGGGCCTCTTTCATGAAGGCGGGCGGGAAGGCAAAGGAAATGGCGTCGGTGTAGAAACCCGCCAGCACGATTTCGCCGCCCTTTTCGATGCGGCCGATCAGACTGTTGAGCAGGTCGGATTTGCCGGACGCGTCGTAGATCGAGCGATAGTCGCGCTTTTCATCGGCATCCGGGTGGATCACGTCATAGCCGGACGCACCGGTCATGCGATCTTCGGAGACTTCCCAGACAGTGGGGGCCGGGGCACCGGCGGCAATCGTCAGGCGCGCAAGAAGGCGGCCAAGCACACCGTGGCCGACGATAAGATCCGGCGGCGTCTTGTCCATTCCGGCCATAGCATGCCGTGCCGTGGCGGCAAGGGCAAGAAGCGCACCTTCTGCGCCCATCGCCGGGTCGATCTTCGTGACGCGGTCGGCCGCGGTCACAAGGCGGCGCGAGGCGCCCCCGAATAGCCCGAACGCGCCGTCGTAGCAATTCGCACCGGGAACAAAGACGTGGTCGCCCGGCTTGAAATGCGTGTCGGCGCCAGCTTCGACAACCTCGCCCGCCGCCTCATATCCCGGGACAAGCGGGTATCCCATGCCGGGAAACGGGGGCATCGTGCCGGACCAGAACAGTTTTTCGGTGCCGGTAGAGATGCCGGAAAACGCAATGTCGACCACCAGATCGCCCGCACCGGGATCGATCAGGGTCAGTTCCTCAAGGACGATATCCTTCGGCCCGTTCAAGAGGACTGCGGTCGTTTGCAAAGCGTTAGCTCCCCGTCAGTGGACATGCGGCGCGGCCCCGTCAGAGACTCACCCATCTGTCAGCTTGTTGAGTGTAAGTTTAAC
>JABDPT010000214.1 GCA_013042605.1 Paracoccaceae bacterium | reverse complement strand
ATGGTATCGCGCTTGAGCCGCAGCTTTGGCCCGACGCGCCCAACAACCCGCATTTCCCGTCGATTCTGCTTGGTGCGGGCGAGCGGTTTCTGCAGAAAAGCCTATATATTTTAGATATTTGACGGGCCAACCCCTCCAAACTGTCGCACCGGGCTTTCCCTCTCCCTTCTGCCACCTACTTTAATTTCAGAAATTTCTGAAACGCGCGAACGGGTCGGATATGCCAAGTCAAATACAGCAGGAGTTCGTCCTGCATTTCGGTGAGATGGGCTCTCGCTGGGGGATCAACCGGACGGTGGGGCAAATCTATGCCCTGCTTTTCCTGTCCGAGCGGCCGCTATGCGCCGACGACATCGTCGAAGCGCTTCGCTTTTCCCGGTCGAACGTGTCGATGGGTCTGAAAGAGCTTCAGGCCTGGAACCTTGTCCGACTGCGCCACCTGCCCGATGACCGGCGCGATTTCTTCACGACGCCCGATGACATGTGGGCCATCGTCCGAACCCTGATCGCAGAGCGAAAAAAACGTGAAATCGATCCGACGCTGACCAAACTGCGCGAGCTTGAGATGCAATCGCCGGAAGGCAGCGATGACTATGCGTTGAACCGGATGGGCGAATTACGCGAGATGATCGAGGCGATGACGGGCTTTTATGACGAGATGAACAAGCTTGAGACCGAGCGATTGGTCGCTCTTCTCAAGATGGGTTCGAAGCTGACGAAGATCGCTGGAACCGCGGGACGTGTTCTTCCGCTGCGCAAATCCAAAGGTTGATACATGGATACCCTCATTCTGTCGCGCATTCAGTTTGGCGCGAACATATCGTTCCACATCCTCTTTCCGACGATCACGATCGCGCTTGGCTGGGTGCTGTTGTTCTTCAAGCTGCGCTTTCGCTGGACCGGTGACGCGAAATGGATGCAAGCCTATCGGTTCTGGGTGAAGGTCTTTGCCCTGTCCTTTGCGATGGGCGTGGTCAGCGGCATCACCATGTCGTTCCAATTCGGCACCAACTGGCCAGGTTTCATGGAAACCGTGGGCAACATCGCCGGGCCGTTGCTGGCCTATGAGGTGATGACGGCGTTTTTCCTTGAGGCTGTGTTCCTCGGGATCATGCTTTTCGGTGCGTCCCGCGTGCCCGATTGGTTGCACACGACCGCGACGTTTCTGGTGGCGTTCGGCACCACGATGTCGGCGTTCTGGATCCTTGTACTGAACAGCTGGATGCACACGCCGGCCGGGTTCGAGATGCGCGATGGCGTGGCATTTGCAACTGATTGGTGGGCGATTATCTTCAACCCGTCGATGCCCTACCGCTTGGTGCATATGCTGATTGCGTCGGGCCTGACATGTGCATTCCTGATCGCTGGTCTTTCGGCGTTCCGCTGGCTTTGGGGCGACCGGTCCGAGGGCGTTCGCGCGACGCTGGCCTTTGGTGCGTCGCTTGGCGCGGTGCTTATCCCGGTGCAGATTCTGGTGGGCGACATGCATGGGCTCAACACCCTTGAGCATCAGCCCCAGAAGGTGGCGGCGATGGAAGGCAACTGGGAAACGGGTCCGAACGTGCCGCTTCTGCTCTTCGCGATACCGGACGAAGACGCGCGCGAGAACCGCTTTGAAATCGGCATTCCCAACGGTGCGTCCCTGATCCTCAAGCACAAGGCCGATGGGGTGGTGCCCGGTCTGAATGACTTCGTGACCGAAGATGGTGAGGTTTTGCACCCGCCTGTGTCAAAGGTGTTCTACAGCTTCCGCGTGATGATCGGCACGGGCGTGGCCATGCTGTTTTTGTCATGGGCGGCGGTGGCGTTGATGCTGCGCAGGCATCCCGAAGGCGGGCGGCGCGGGGTCGAGGGGCTTCCCAAGCCGGTTCTCTGGGCCTTCGTCGCAATGGCGTTCTCGGGTTGGCTGGCGACTTTGGCGGGCTGGTACACGACCGAGATTGGCCGCCAGCCCTGGCTTGTCGAAGGCGTCTTGATGACGCGGGATGCGGTGGCCGATGTGCCCGCACCGCTCGTTCTGGGCACGCTGATTACGTATCTCGTGGTCTATGCCGCGCTGATCCTCGCTTATGTTTCGGTGCTCTTTTACCTCGCGCGCAAGGCGGCCAAGGGTGAGAGCCTGCCCGAGCGCGCGACGCCCGGATCGGGCGCCGCCGAGGTTCAGCTTCTGCAGCCGGGGGAATAGTGATGGAGCTTTTCGGCGATCCGGCGGTCTGGCTGCCCTTTACCTTTGCCGCCCTCATGGGCCTGTCGATCCTGATCTATGTCGTTCTTGACGGGTTCGACCTTGGCGTCGGCGTTTTGTTCCCCTTTGCCGAACCGGCAGAGCGCGACCGCATGATAGCCTCGATCGGGCCATTCTGGGACGCCAATGAGACATGGCTGGTGCTGGCCATCGGCATTCTTCTTGTCGCCTTCCCTTCGGCGCATGGCGCGATCCTGACCGCGCTTTACCTGCCCGTGGCCGTCATGCTGATCGGCCTGATCCTGCGCGGTGTGGCGTTCGAATTTCGTGCCAAGGCCCCGCTGACGCAAAAGCGCGCATGGGATGGCGCATTCTATGCCGGCAGTCTGATGACGTCGCTGGCGCAGGGGTTCATGCTGGGCCTCTATATCATGGGGTTAGAGCAAAGCTGGGCGACCTATGGGTTTGCGATCCTGACGGCGGTCTTTCTGACCGTGGGGTACAGTTTCATCGGGGCGACGTGGCTGATCCTGAAGACCGAAAGCGCGTTGCAACGCAAAGCCGTCGATTGGGCAAAGGGCGGGATCTGGGGCTTGGTGCTGGGTCTTGGCGCGATTTCGGCAGCGTCGCCACTGGTCAGCCCGCGCATCTTCGACAAGTGGTTTTCGATGCCGGAGTTCTTGTACCTCGCGCCCTTCCCGATCCTGTCGGGCCTGCTGGTGCTGGGCCTTTGGCGTGGGCTACAACGCCTTCCGGCAGAAGGCGACAAAGGGGCATGGCAGCCGTTCGCCGGTTCCATCGCGCTTTTCACGCTGGCCTTTCTGGGACTGGCCTATTCCTTCTATCCCTATGTCGTCCCGGAAAAGTTGACGATTTACGAGGCGGCGAGCGCGCCCGAAAGCCTGATCATCATCCTTGTGGGCACCTGTTTCGTCCTGCCCGCCATTCTGGCTTATACCGCCTTGGCCTATGTCATCTTTCGCGGGAAGGCGACCGAGTTGAGTTACGACTGACCCGCTGGAACGCGGTGATCGCGCATCACCCCGATCGGCTGCGACTCCGGGCCCTTGCGCTTGCCGGTCGTTGCCCGGACAGTTGCACCCGTGATGACAGGCGACAGTTCAGAAACAGACAAATCGTCGGCGAGCGACCCTCCGAAGGTGTCGGTGGTAACGGCCGCGTTCAACGCGCTGGATGGCGTGCGAGCGACCGTTGAAAGCGTTGCGAGCCAGAGCGGCGTGTCGGTCGAACATATCGTGATCGACGGGGGGTCTTCGGATGGGACGGTCGAGTATCTGAGCGAACCGGGCTCGCGGGCTGTCTGGATCAGTGAGCCCGATGATGGCATCGCCGATGCGATGAACAAGGGCGTGGAACGGGCACGTGGGGAGTATGTGATTGTCCTGCAGGCAGGGGATACGTTTATTGACGAAGGAATCGTCGCGCGCGTCGTCCCCTTTTTGGAGCGTGGGCCGGACATCGTTTCCGGGAATGTCCGGTTTGCCGATCCGGTCACTGGCCCCACGCTAAAAACGCGTGGCTTCACCTTCAAAACCAATTTCAAGACCACAATCCTGCATCAGGCCGCGTTCTGCCGGCGCTCGCTGTTCGAACGCATCGGTGCCTTCGATACCTCCTACGAGGTCGCCATGGATTACGAGTTCTTCTTACGCGCGATGCGAAACGGAATTCGGCTTGAGACAATCGATTTGTCAGTTGCTCATATGCCCGATGACGGTATCAGCTCTCAATTGGATTGGGCAGCTTTGGAAAAACGCTTTGCCGAGGAACGCCGCATCCATTCGCGTCACTGCCCGGGTCCTGGCATGCGGATGATCTATGCAGCCTATTGGCCCGCCTATCTCATCTATCGGCGACTTAAGGCGCTTGGGTGATGGCTGAAAGACCGCCTCGCATCTCGGTTCTTGTACCTGTCTTCAACGGTGTCGCGACCCTGAAAACCGCCGTGAACTCGGTGCTTTTACAAACACTGCATGAGCTTGAAGTGATCATAATCGATGATGCGTCCGAAGACGGATCTCTTGCGCTGGCACATGGGCTGGCAGAGTCCGAGCCGCGCATTCGTGTGGTTGCATCCCCAAGAAACGGCGGACCCGGAGCCGCGCGTGCACTGGGTTTGGCGCAGGCGCGCGGCGATTGGGTCGCAATTCTGGATGCCGATGATATCTGGGAGTCCGATCGGCTTGAGCGTTTGATCGGGCATGCCGACGAGAACAGCCTCGATGCTGTCGCCGACAACCTTGGTCTTTTTGATCCGGGGACGGGGACGGTCGTCGGGCGTGCCTTTCCTCTCGATGACGGGGACGTACGGCCCATCACCCCCGAACGCTTTCTCGCCAATTCCGTACCCGGAGGACGGGTTAATCTGGGGTGGATGCAGCCCGTTGTCCGACGCGATTTCCTTCAAGAGAACGCTTTGACATGGCCGGCGATACGCCACGCCGAGGACATGGTTTTCACGATGTCGCTCTTGCTGAGCGAGGCGCGGTTCGAGCTTCTTGGATGGCCTGGGTATCGCTATACCCAGCGGCGCGGGACGGTGTCCGGTGAGGCATCAAAGGTGTCCCGAACCAAAAGGAGCATAAATGAGCAGCTCCAAGCTGTTCGTCTCGTGCATCAGATGCTTCCAGAAAACGCCTCATCAACTATGAAGCGACGGCTTGAGGCTTTGCCAAACCAGATTGCCGTTACATCCGCGATCCTCGATGCGCGCGACAGTTTCGGAATGACACGCATTGGCGCAATGCTTAGGGCCATGCGGCATCCACGCGCTCTTTTGACCTGCGTGATTGCGCGTTACGGGCCGAATAGCAAAAGCGTCGTCTAATAAGGACTCAGGCAGATCAGAACGGCACGAACCGGGGCAGGCGCGGCAGGGCGTCTCGCATGAAGCCTTGCAGGCGCGCGTCGGCCTCGGCCTCAGCTTCGCCAGGCGCGATGCTGGTCACGAAGCGCACCAGCGCACCATCGGTTCTGCCTTGCGTGATGCCGTCCCAAACGACCAGCCCTTTCGCGGCAAAGTCATTCGTCACCCGCCGGTTCCGTTGTTCGAACCAGTAATAGACAAGCTGCATCGACGTGCCTTTTTGAATGACCGCGCGGTTCAGGTGGAACGTGCCATATGCCGTATCGCTCATGTCGACTTCGTAAGGATCGATCGAGAACACTTCCCACCCGCCGACGGGCAAACACACCTCGGGCGAATGGATGCCCTCGCCTTCGGTCTGTTTTTCATAGAAGGCGACGAACATGTTGACCGGCGATTGGCTCACCGCGCCGTAGGTGATGTTGATATAGTCGTCGGCCCCCAGAACCTCGGCCACTTTCGGCTCTAGCGGGTTCAAGGTCCCTTGCCATTCCCCAAGGTTGCGCGGGAACAGCACGAACGGCTCGCGATCCAGCTTTTGCGCTTCGGGCGGGCCGAATGTCAGGAACGCGGTCGAGAAGAAAGCGGTCACGGCCACCGCCGCCCCCATCGCGATTGACGCGCGGATGGTCAGCAGGCGGCTGGAGAT
>JABDPT010000213.1 GCA_013042605.1 Paracoccaceae bacterium | reverse complement strand
CGGTGCCCTTATGTCGATTGCCGCCGAGGAACTGGCCAAAAACGCGCCGTGGCCCGCGACACAAAAGCTTTGGTTGGCGCGAATGGACCGGGTGGCGGACTGGTATCTGGGCCTCGAGGCCGCGTTGCGGGAACAGTCTGACATCGAAGCGACCGAGATAACCGGCCAGATCATCATCGGGGTGCTCGACTTCACCCTTTTTAGTCGCGCGGACCGTATCGATCGCCTTCATGACGGGTGTCTCGTCATCCTCGACTATAAGACCGGCGCTCCACCAACTTCGAAAATGGTCACGTATTACGACAAGCAGCTCTTGCTCGAGGCCGTGATCGCGGAGGCCGGGGGGTTCGAGGGCATAGAGCCCGAAACCGTCGATCACGTGGCCTATATCGGGCTCGGAAGTTCCCCGAAATTCGAGCCTATTTCGCTGCAGGACCCCGAACAACCAGAGTTGACGACCGCGTCCGTCAGGGCCGGACTTATCCGGCTGATCGGGGCCTATCAGCGCGAGAACCGTGGCTATACCTCTCGCCGCGCGATGCATCGCATGCGGTTTGAAGGCGATTACGATCATCTCGCCCGGTTTGGCGAATGGGACGATAGCGACACCCCCGTCAGTGTGACGTTCAAATGACCGACCTTCATCCCGCAACACGCCACCAGAACGATGCATCCGATCCGTCCGGGTCAACCTGGCTTTCCGCCAATGCGGGATCGGGCAAGACACGCGTGCTGACCGACCGCGTTGCGCGGCTACTTCTGCAAGATGTCGACCCACAAAACATACTGTGCCTGACATATACCAAGGCGGCAGCAAGCGAGATGCAGAACCGTCTGTTCAAGCGGCTGGGCGAATGGGCCATGCTGCCCAGCGACAAACTTCGCGATGAGCTTTCGTCGCTTGGCGTCGAAGACGGCCTCGATCTTGGAAAGGCGCGTACGCTTTTCGCGCGCGCCATCGAAACGCCCGGTGGCCTGAAGATTCAGACCATCCATTCGTTTTGCGCGGCACTTCTTCGGCGGTTTCCGGTCGAGGCCGGGGTCTCCCCGCAATTCGCGGAAATGGACGAGACGGCACAGGCCCGTTTGATCGCCGACGTCCTGAACCGGATGGCCGAAACCGACGGTGATGCGATCGGCGATATTGCCCGCATCTATCGTGGCGAGACGCTGGAAGAGTTGGCCGCCCAGATTGCCAAGCATCGCGATGCTTTCGGCGCGACCGTGCAGCAAGACGAGATCTGGGCGGAGTATGGCCTTCCCGCGAACCTTTCCACGGCCGACGTTTACCGCCTGCTGCGCACGCCGAAAACGGCCCACACCATTCACCGCCTCATTCCTGTCCTGGCGCAGGGAAGCGTGACCGATCAAAAGGCCGGGACCGTCCTTGCCGCGCTCGACCCGGCTCGGATCGACGAAAGCGACCTCTTGGCGCTGGAGTCCGTTTTGCTGTTCAAGGGCAAAGCTGAGGTGCCCTTTGGGCCAAAGATCGGCAAGTTCCCAACCGCCGCAACCCGCAAAGCACGACCGGATCTGGCAGAGGCGGTCGACCAACTGATGGAGCAGGTGGCCGAAGCGCGACATATGCGCGTCGGTCTGTCCGCCGCCGAAAACACGCTAGCCCTGCATCGTTTCGCCGCCGCGTTTCTGCCGGCCTATGAAGCCGAAAAGCGGTGGCGCGGCTGGCTGGATTTCGATGACCTGATCGGGCGTACAATAGCGCTTTTGAGCAATCCGTCTGTCGCGGCATGGGTATTGTTCCGCCTTGATGGCGGCATCGACCACATTCTTGTTGACGAAGCACAGGATACGAGCCCGGCCCAATGGCGGGTGGTCGACCTGCTGGCCGGAGAATTCGGCGCGGGATTGGGCGCGCGCGAAAACATTCGCCGCACGCTTTTCGTGGTCGGCGACAAGAAACAGTCGATCTATTCCTTTCAGGGGGCAGATGCCGAAGCGTTTGACCGGATGCGTACCGCCTTCAAAAACCGGTTGAAACCGCAAGGCGGGCTGGCGTCCCGCACGCTGGAGTTTTCGTTTCGGTCGTCGCGCGGCGTGCTTGACCTCGTCGACCGAACCTTCGATGGCCCGGCAGGGCAGGGGCTTGGGCTAGAGGTTCGCCACCGTGCGTTCCACGAAACCATGCCGGGGCGCGTGGATCTTTGGCCGCTGGTGCCCAAGGCGGAAGATCCGGTCGACGGCGATTGGACCGACCCGGTCGACCAGACCGCGCCAAACCATGCGACGGCAATTTTAAGTCAACACATCGCGGATGAAATCCACCGGATGATCCACGACGAAACCGTCACGATCCCGACGCAAGGTGGCGGGCGCAAGCGGGTGGATGAAGGGGATATCCTGATCCTTGTTCAGGGGCGTTCGGGAAGTGGTGACCTGTTTCACAGCCTGATCCGGGCCTGCAAGAAGAAGCATCTAAAGGTTGCGGGTGCCGACCGGCTTCGCATTGGCGGCGAACTTGCGGTGCGCGACCTACGCGCGCTTCTTGCCTTTCTCGCCCTGCCGGAGGACAGCCTGTCGCTTGCCGCCGCTTTGCGATCACCACTGTTCGGGTGGAGCGAGGAGCAGCTTTTTAACATCGCCGCACGCCGGACCGAGCGGTATTTATGGGAGGCGATCCGCAAAGCCGATACGCTGCCCGGCAATACCCGTGATATGTTGGATGATTTGCTATCGAACGCCGATTTCCTGCGGCCTTACGACCTGATCGAACGAATTCTTGTCCGTCACGGCGGGCGGCGGGCGCTTGTCGGGCGACTGGGGCCAGAGGCCGAGGACGGTATCGACGAATTGCTGAACCAGGCGCTGACCTATGAGCAACAAGCTGTGCCAAGCCTGACAGGGTTTCTTGCATGGCTGGAAGGCGAAGATGTCGAGGTCAAGCGACAGCTTGAAGCCGCTGGCGGGCGCATCCGCGTGATGACGGTGCACGGTGCGAAAGGGTTGGAATCCCCGATCGTCATTTTGCCCGATACGCTGCGCCAACGCTGGGCAAACAGCGATGCCGTCATTCTTGACCCCAACGGCCGGGCACATTGGAAGCCCGCCGCAGACGAATCGCCGGATGTGGTGCGCGCCGCGCTGGACGCCAAAAGTCAGGCGGATGAACGCGAGCACAATCGTCTTCTGTATGTCGCCATGACCCGGGCCGAAAGCTGGCTGATCGTATGCGGGGCGGGCGATGCGCCAAAAAGCGGGACCAGTTGGTATCAAACGGTCGCGGCTGGGATTGAGCGTATTGGCGGCGGGCCATGTGATTTTCCGCCGGGGCAGGGGCTGCGCTATGCGCAAGGTGGCTGGCCGGAAACACCGATGACGCATGACGTGCCGACCGCCAAGGACAGATTGCCTTCTCTCGAAGAGCTTGGACCCGCCGGATCGCCGGCGGAAGCGCCGAAGGTGCTTGCCCCGTCCGACCTTGGCGGTGCCAAGGCATTGCCCGGCGATCCGGGCCTGCGGGACGAAGCGGCATCCTTGCGGCGCGGTCGGCAAATCCATCTCCTGCTTGAGCATCTTCCAGAGATTGCGCCGGACCACCGCGCTGAGTTTGCCGGAATTATTCTGGAAAGCAGCCTCGATCCGACCAGCCCGAGCGAGGCGCATGAAGTGATTGAAACGGCTCTGACTGTCTTGGGAAAACCGGAACTGGCGCATGTCTTTTCCGACGACGCGCTTGCCGAGGTTGAGATCTCGGCAAGTCTTTCCGAACTTGGCGGTTCTCGGATTTCCGGCGCAATCGACCGGCTTTTGATCGACGAGACCCGCGTGCTGGCCGTCGACTTCAAATCAAACGCCATTGTTCCCCGTCGCGCCGAAGACGTCCCCTTTGGCCTGCTGCGCCAGATGGGCGCCTATGCCGCCGCTCTGGCACAGATCTATCCCGAGCATCGGATCGACACGGCCATCTTGTGGACAACCACCGCCGAACTCATGCCCTTGCCGCACGAGATCGTGAGGATGTCCCTGCAAGGTGCACCCACATCTTGACGATCCGCGCGTGGCTTCCTACCTTCCGCGCCTGACACCGTTTTTAGGGAGAGCGCACATGGCCACCGTCGCCGTAACTGACGACACCTTCGACGCAGAGGTCCGACAGGCCGATGTTCCCGTAGTTGTCGATTTCTGGGCCGAATGGTGCGGCCCCTGCAAAATGATCGGCCCCGCTCTGGAAGAATTGAGCACCCAGTATGAGGGTAAGATCAAGATCGTCAAAGTGAACGTGGACGAGAATCCGAACTCCCCCGCACAGATGGGCGTACGCGGCATTCCGGCGCTTTTCATGTTCAAGGATGGAGAGGTCGTGTCGAACAAGATCGGCGCCGCCCCGAAAGCCGCGCTTCAAAACTGGATTGAAGAGGTCATCTGACCCCGATCTTCACCGCATCAAGCGAAGGCGCCTTACGGCGCCTTTTTCGTTTTGCCCCACCCCATGCCTTGCCGCCCTGCGCCCGGGCCGCCATATAGGCCGAACGACGAGACGGAGCACAACATGGCAGAAGACAGCTTTCCGGGCTGGCATGGCACAACGATCATCGGGGTGCGCAAAGGCGGCGAAGTGGTGATTGCGGGGGATGGTCAGGTCAGCCTTGGCCAAACCGTGATCAAGGGGACCGCACGCAAGGTGCGCAGGCTTAGCCCCGGTGGCTATGACATCGTGGCCGGGTTTGCCGGATCGACGGCGGATGCCTTCAACCTGCTCGAACGGCTGGAAACCAAGCTCGAGGCAACGCCGGGCCAGCTTCAGCGTGCGGCGGTCGAACTTGCCAAGGACTGGCGCACCGACAAGTATCTTCAAAAGCTCGAAGCGATGCTGATCGTGAGCGACGGGGCCGAGCTTTACGTGGTCACCGGAGCAGGGGACGTTCTGGAACCCGAACATGACGTAACCGCCATCGGATCGGGCGGCAACTATGCCCTCGCCGCCGGGCGCGCGATGATGGAAACCGATCTAGGCGCCGAAGACATCGCCCGCCGCGCCATGGCCATTGCCGCCGACATCTGTGTCTACACCAACGGCAATCTCACCGTTGAGAGGATTACGAAGTGACCGACCTGACCCCGCGTGAAATCGTTTCGGAACTCGACAGATTCATCATCGGCCAGAAGGACGCCAAACGCGCCGTTGCCGTGGCCCTGCGCAACCGCTGGCGGCGGCGGCAGTTGAGCGATGACCTTCGTGACGAGGTTTATCCCAAGAACATTCTGATGATCGGGCCGACCGGTGTCGGAAAGACCGAAATCTCGCGCCGTCTGGCCCGTCTGGCCCGTGCGCCATTCCTCAAGGTCGAGGCGACGAAATTCACCGAAGTCGGTTATGTCGGCCGCGATGTCGAACAGATCATTCGCGATCTTGTCGAAAGCGCCATCACCATGACCCGCGAGCTGATGCGCGACGACGTAAAGGCGCGCGCGCAGGCCAACGCCGAAGAGCGTGTTCTTCAGGCCATCGCCGGCAAGGATGCCCGCGCCCAAACCCGCGACATGTTTCGCGACAAGCTCAAGCGTGGCGAACTTGACGATACGGTCATCGAGCTTGATGTCGCCGATAACAGCAGCCCGTTTCCGCAGATGGAAATGCCCGGAATGCCCCCTGGTCAGGGCGGCGGCATAATGAACCTTGGCGACATTTTCGGAAAGGCGTTCCAGGGGCGGACCGTGCGCAAACGGATGACCGTGGCCGAAAGCTATGATGTGCTTCTGGGCGAAGAGGCCGACAAGTTGTTGGATGATGAAACCGTCACCAAGGCCGCGCTCGAAGCGGTCGAACAGAGCGGCATCGTGTTTCTAGATGAGATCGACAAGGTCACGGCTCGCTCGGAAACACGTGGCGCCGATGTCAGCCGTGAAGGGGTGCAACGCGATCTGTTGCCCCTGATCGAAGGCACCACGGTTTCAACCAAATACGGGCCTGTGAAGACCGATCATATCCTGTTCATCGCCTCGGGCGCATTCCACATCGCCAAGCCATCCGATCTGCTTCCCGAATTGCAGGGCCGCCTGCCGATCCGTGTTGAACTGCGCGCGCTGACCGAAGATGATTTCGTGCGTATCCTGACCGAAACCGACAATGCGCTGACCCGGCAATATACCGCCTTGATGGCCACCGAAGAGGTGACCGTCACGTTCAGCGATGATGGCATCGCCGCCCTTGCCAAAATCGCGGCGGATGTGAACCAAAGCGTCGAAAATATTGGTGCTCGTCGGCTTTACACGGTGATCGAGCGCGTGTTCGAAGAGCTGTCCTTCACCGCGCCTGACAGGGCGGGTGACGTGATTACGGTCGATGCGGCCTTTGTCGAGGAAAACCTTGGCGCATTGGCCCGTTCAAGCGATACAAGCCGGTATGTGCTTTGATCTGATCCCTCTCTGACACCATGCTTCGGCGCGCCGTGCTTTCACTGGTTGTCGTCCTTGCCGCCTGCGCGCCGCGCGGGGCGTTGGTACTATATCCGCAAGCGGCTGCGGTCGGTCAGGTCGAAACGCTGTTCGTCGCAACGAACCGCGCGCCCGATACCCTCAATCAACCCGGTGACCTGCGGGACGTAACCGTTCGATATGCCCGGCTTGAGGTTTCGGTTCCGCCCGATCGCCAGGCGGGCAAAATCACATACCCCGACAGAACGCCCGACCCGAAGACCGATTTCCTCGTCTCCGCCCAGTCCGAATTCCCCGACGCGCGCGCGTTTTCGTCCGAACTTCGGCGAGCTCTGCGAGGATTGCCCGCAGATGGCCGCGAGGCGGTGATCTATATTCACGGCTTCAATAACCCTTATGCTGAAGGTGTGATGCGGCTTGCCCAGCTGTCGCATGATCTTGAGCTTCCGGGTGTCGCAGTTCATTTTTCATGGCCCAGCGCCGCGAACCCGCTTGGCTATGCCTATGACAGCGAAAGCGTCATTTTTTCCCGCGACGACCTCGAAAGGTTGATCGATCTTGTGCGGGGCGCCGGGGCGCGGCGTGTGACCCTGGTTGCCCATTCTATCGGATCGATGCTGGCCATGGAAACCCTGCGCCAAATCGAAATCGCCCGCCCAGGCGATGCGGCACGCAAGATCGACGGTGTTGTGCTTATCTCGCCCGATATCGATGTCGACGTGTTTCGCAATCAGGCATCCCGGATCGCAACGCTTCCCGACCCGTTTATCATCTTCACGTCCCGGCGTGACCGGGCGCTTCGTTTGTCTGCGCGGCTGACCGGGTTGCCGGGCAGGCTTGGCAATGTCACCGACCCGAATGAACTTGGCGACCTGAAGGTCACGTTACTTGATGTCAGTGCTTTTTCCGAAGGCGTTGGTCATTTCGCCCCGGGGTCGTCGCCTGCATTGATCCAGATTCTGTCACAGATCAGCAGCGTCGATACCGCTTTCGACCGTGACCGCGCTGGCCGGGCCGGGTTGTTGCCCGGCACCGTTCTGACGGTTCAGAATGTCACGAATATCATCCTGTCGCCGGTCGCCCCGCGATAGGGTCAGCGCCGCCGCCGCAGATAGACATAATAAGCACCACCGCCCCCGTGACGCTGATGGGCCGGTGTCACCTGAAGCACCACATGCCCCAGCGCTCCACTGGTCAGCCATTGCGGAACATGGTGTTTCAGAATGCCGCGCGGCGTCGGGATCGGGCCTTCATCCGCGCCCTCGCGTCCTTTCCCGGTGATTACCAGAACCAATCGGTGACCGGACGCCTGCGCCGACAACAAAAACCCGGTCAGAACGGTTTGGGCCCGTGCAAGCGTCATCCCGTGCAGGTCAATCCTCGCGTCGGGATTCAGTTTCCCCCGCTTCATCTGCCGAAACGCTTTCGCATCCATGTTGGGGGTTTGCGCTCGAAGTCGGTCACCGACCGGAAGCGACAGATCATGCCGGATCGCGTCGGTCCTTGCCGACTGGCCTATTCTGAAGGGCTCAACCGGAACGTTTGGCTTCTTGGCTATCGGTTTGGTGGCCGTATTTTCGACCGCGCCGTCGGTCAAGGACCGTGGCATTGGCGTCGCCTTTTCGACGACCTTGCGCCACAGCGCCAATTCGTCAGCATCCGGTTTTCGAGGGGTCTTCTTGCGGGTCACGGGTGGTCAGCCGTCGGAGGCAAGCGCATAGGCTTTCTGGAGCGGCAGCAAGACAACCATGCGTCCGTCGTCCCGCACACGCCCGGCGATTTTCCCCGCCTCAGCACCGGAGCCATAGAAGATATCCGCCCGCTGCGCACCTTTGATGGCCGACCCGGTATCCTGCGCAATCATCAACCGGCGCAGCGGAGACTTTCCGTCCTTTTCAACCCAAACCGGGGCACCGAGAGGGGTGTATTCAGGATCAACTGCAATGCTGCGCAACGCGGTGATCGACCGGTTCATCGCACCCAAGGGCCCGCTTTCAGACGGAACTTCGGACACTTCCCGAAAGAAGATGAAAGACGGATTGTGATGCAGCAACTCTGTCCCATCGGTCGGATTTCGGCGCACCCAATTGCGGATCACTCCAGCCGATACCTGATGCGCCTCGAAAAGGCCGCGCCTGACCAGCTCGCGTCCGACCGACCGGTATTCGTGCCCGTTCCGCCCGCCATAGCCGACGCGGATCTTGCCACCATCGTCAAGACGGATACGACCCGACCCCTGAATCTGCAGAAAGAACACATCGACCGGATCATCGATCCAGGCAATCTCAAGCCCGCGACCCGACAGAATTCGGTTCTTCTCGATTTCAGCGCGGGTGTACCACTGCTGACCCGGCTCAACCTCGGGCGGCTTGCGGTACAGCGGATAGCGGAACTTGTCCGACGGCGTGCGCGATCCGCGCAATTCCGGCTCAAAATAGCCTGTGAAGAGGGCCGGGCTGTCATCTTCGATCAGGACAGGCCGGAAGAAGAGTTCAAAAAAGGTGCGCGCATTCTTCTGAGATTGACCAACCGCACATAACGACGCCCAGTCCGGATCATCGAGGTCGGGGCAGGTTTCCATGAAAACATCAAGGGCCTGCGCGTGATCATCTCTGGCCCAGCCGTCAAGGTCGGACCAATCCAGAATGCTATATCGTGGTTCAGCCACCGCTGCCGACAACGCCAGACCGAAGGCCAGGCCCGTTGCCGCCAGCGCGCGCATCATTCCCCGGTCGCGACAAGAACCCAGTTCGGGTCGTTCGACCCCATCACGCGCGAGAATGTCCAAACGTCTTTCTGACGCTTGATCTCGTTTGGGTTGCCTTCGATGATGTCGCCTTCTGCGTTGCGAACAACGGATGTCAGTTCGCCGACGAAGCGTACGGTCACGTCGCCCTCGTTTGTTTCGCGATCAAAGCTCGCATCGGCAAGGGCCACTTCGCGCACGCCGACAAAACTTGCTTCGATAGTCAGGCCGTCCGCCTTGCGCTGTTCGATGACCTGATCAAAGGTATCCGCGACTTCGGCGGACAAGAAACCACGTACGTCATCAAGTTCGTCATGTTCGAACCCCATCAAGATCATCTCATAGGCGCCGCGCGCACCCTCAAGAAACTCGGTCACATTGAAGCCGGGCTCGGCCATCTTCATTGCAGCCAGCGCCTTTGCGGCACTAGACCCATCCTCTACATGGTCGGTGATGTCGCGATCGGGGCCGCCTTCGATCACGTCGAATTCGGGCCGTCCCCTGCGACCGGTATCATCGGCGCCCGGAAGCGGAGTGCGGGGTTTTTCGAAGCCGTCGCGCGTTCCAAGAACGCTTCGCAGCCGCAAAATCAGAAAGATCGCTATTCCGGCAAGAACCAGAAGCTGAATGATGGCAGAGCTCATCGGAACCTCTTATTGAGTGCACGGGTTGGTACCCGCGCCTGCCGGACATATGTAGGTGACGTGTGGGGTCAAGTCCACCGCACCGCCCAAGAGAGCGAGGTCGCCATGTGGTTGTTTGTGCTTTTTCTTACCGTTCCGCTGATTGAGATCGCACTTTTCATTCAGATCGGCGGCTGGATCGGGTTGATGCCAACCCTTGCAATCGTCGTTCTTACCGCGATTCTCGGAACATATCTTGTCCGCAGCCAAGGCGCACAGGCTTTGGGAAAGTTGCGCCGATCTTTCGATGAATTGCGCGATCCCACCGAACCGCTGGCGCATGGCGCGATGATCCTGTTTTCTGGCGCGCTTCTTCTGACGCCCGGGTTTTTCACCGATGCCGTCGGGTTTGCCCTGCTTGTGCCGGGCATTCGTTCGGCGGTTTACCGCTATATCCGCGCCCGGGTTCAGGTCAGCCAGGTTCATTACGGAGAAAGGCCCGCGCAACCCTATGACGACCAGACCATTGATGGAGAGTTCGAAGAGATCGATCCGCCAACCCGCCGACCCAATCAGCAACCCTCGGGCTGGACTCGGCATTGAGCGCCCTCGAACGCTCTGTTACAGACATCGCAACTTTTCCTGACGCTTTGGAGCCCGACATGGCCGAAACAGAAAACGGCGCCGCCACCGCCACGCCCCCGCAGCTCAAGATGCAGATCCTCGGACAGTTCATCCGGGATATGTCCTTTGAAAATATCGTCGCGCAAAAAGGCGTGCAGGGCGAGGTTCAGCCGGATATTCAGGTTCAGGTCAGTCTGGATGCCAAGAAACGGCCCGTGGATAACCAGTATGAGGTGGTCTGCAAGTTCAACATCACCTCAAAGAACAAGGCGTCTGGTGACCCGCTTTTCCTGCTCGAGCTGGAATATGGCGGCATCTTCCTGATCGAGAACGTGCCTGACGAACAGATGCATCCATTCCTGTTGATCGAATGCCCCCGCATGCTGTTCCCGTTTGCGCGCCGTATCGTCAGCGATATCACGCGCGACGGCGGCTTCCCGCAGTTGAACCTTGAAAACATCGATTTCGTGTCGCTTTACCGTCAGACGCTGTTGCAGCGTCAGGCAGAGCAAAAAGCAGCACAGGACGCCCCCGCCAACTAAGGCTTGGGTTACCACATCGCGGCGTCGCCCAGCTTGGCCACAAAGGCCGCGTGGGCGGCGGCCTCATCTTCCGTCAATCGTGGGGCAAGCGGTTCGGGCCGCGGGCGCGGGCGCCATTCATCGCCGTCGCTTTGCGTTCTTGGCCCTTCATTGACCAAACCAAACCCCGGCTGACGCCCGCCGATCAGCTCCAGATACACTTCGGCCAGAATTTCACTGTCCAGAAGCGCGCCGTGAAGTGTTCGCGATGAGTTATCGATCCCGAACCGGCGACACAGCGCATCAAGCGATGCAGGTGACCCCGGGAACTTCTTGCGAGCGATGGCCAGCGTGTCGATGGCCCGATCGAACGGGATCTGCGGCGCGTTGATCCACCCAAGCTCGGCATTGAGGAATTTCATGTCGAAGGCGGCGTTGTGAATCACGAGCGTGGCGTCACCAATGAAATCCAGAAATGCTTGGCCGACGTCTCGGAATAGCGGCTTGTCCCGCAAGAAATCATCGCCCAGCCCATGCACCGCAAATGCATCTTCCGGCATGGCGCGCTGCGGGTTGATGTATTGATGATAGGTGCGCCCCGTCGGCATATGGCCCTGAAGCTCGACCGCCCCGATTTCGACAATGCGGTCACCCGATTCCGGGTCAAATCCCGTGGTTTCCGTATCAAGTACGATCTCGCGCATATCTTACGTCTTTCTTATCTGCTCAACGACATCCTGCACCGCGGCGCGGGCGCCATCAAGCGTCACCGCCTCAATGACAAAATCCGCGCGATTGCGTTTTTCTTCGTCGGGCATCTGACGGTTCAGGATCGTTTCAAACATTTCCTCGGTCATGCCCGACCGGGCCATGACGCGTTCTTTTTGAACGCTCGCCGGCGCGCTGACCACAGCCACGGCATCAAGCCAGTTCTCTGCGCCGGTTTCATACAGAAGAGGAATGTCGAAGACGATGATGTCGGACTCTGCGCTTTCGATGAAAGCTTGCCGGTCCTTGGCAACAAGCGGATGAACGATGGCTTCCAATTCCTTAAGCCGGCCTGGCTCGTCCGCGATCCAGTCTTTCAGCCGTGCCCGGTCAATCGCCCTGTCAACAACCGCATCTGCGCAAAGTTCGGCCACTGGTGCCACCGCCGCCCCACCGCGCGCATAGAGCCGGTGGACCGCTGCGTCTGCATCCCAGACCGCCAGCCCCAGATCGGCGAACATTTCCGCTGTTGTCGATTTACCCATGCCGATCGACCCGGTCAGACCCAATAGGAACGGCTGTTTCATCCGCCCAACACGACCTGCCGCGCGTCTTCATCGACCTCTGGTGTGACGCCAAACCACCGTTCAAATCCTGGCGCGGCCTGGTGCAGCAACATCCCCAGCCCATCAACCGTGACACATCCCAGTTCTGCGGCTCTGTCGAGGAACGCAGTGCGAAGCGGGTTATAAACCAGATCGGTCACAACGGCATCGCGCCTTAACCCGTCGAGCGGGACTCGAAATTCCGGCTGCCCGGTCATGCCAAGTGACGATGTATTCACGACCGTATGCGCGCCTTCGATGGCATTGCCTGCCTGGACCCAATCAAAAACGGTAATCTTGCTTCCAAATTCAGATCGCAACACATCGCTGCGTGCGCGTGTGCGGTTGGTAAGCCTTATATCCACCGCACCATCTTCGATCAGGGCAGAGACAATCGCCCGCGCCGCGCCCCCCGCGCCGATAACCGCAACCGGCCCCGCCGACGCCTTCCAACCCGGCACATTCTGGCGCAAGTTTTGAAGGAACCCGATCCCATCGGTGTTATCGGCATAAATCTTGCCGTTTGCCTGGAAAATCAGCGTATTCGCGGCACCGATCAACGATGCCCGATCCGATACGACATCCGCAATCAGCAGCGCTTTTTCCTTGTGAGGGATCGTGACATTCGCGCCGACAAACCCCATCTGCGGCATCGCGCGTAAAACAGATTCAAGATCATCCTGTTCGACGTGCAACGGGATGTAATACCCGCGCAAACCATAGCGCTTCAACCAATGCTGGTGTAGTTTCGGCGATTTTGAATGCGATATCGGCGCCCCGATCACCCCGGCAAGCGGTATCTTAGTATCGCTCATGTCTCGATCTCTCCCCGTAAACCGAGATAGGCCAGAAGTTCCAGAAGCGGTAGCCCGAGAACATCAAAATAGCTGCCGTCGACCCGTGAGAAAAGCCGTACGCCCTCTTCTTCAAGCTTATAGCCACCAACACTGTGCCGGATGCTTTCCCAGTTCCGTTCCACATACCCTTCAATGAACCCGTCGCTTAGCACCCGCATTTGCATCCGCACTTGTCCGACATGCCGCCAGACCGGGCGGGCGTCTTCATAGATGACGGCGGCGGACAGAAGACTGTGCCGCTGCCCGCTCATCTCGGCAAGTTGCGCCCGTGCATCTTGCGGCGACGTAGGTTTTGACAGAATCGAGCGCTTGAAGTCGAGCACCTGATCACAACCTATGACAAGGGCGCCGGGCAATTTCGCCGCCACGCGACGCGCCTTGGCTTCGGCCAGCGCATCGGCGATATCACGAGGAGAGGCACCTTCGGACAGAAGGCTGTCACGTATCGCCGCTTCATCCACGCGAGGTGAAACGACCTCGAAATCGAGGCCGGAACGCTCCAATAGCGTGCGCCGGACCTCGGAACCGGACGCCAGTACAAGCGGGGTTGGCATGGATAACCCTGTGATTAAGTGAACGGACAACCCTTGCTTACCATCGGATGAAATCACCGCAATGTCGCGGTGCCGACAAACATCGTGGATCTCGGCAAAATCACTCGCGAGTTGCGCCATGTGGAAAAGCGCGCCGCGCCGCGTGTTAGCGCATCAGGGAAAACTTCCGCTATGTGAAATCTGAGACGCAAGTCAGGGTTAATGTTCTGTTATGATGGTATTTTTTCGATCTTGAAATTCCAAGGCCAGATCCTGCAGCGCCTTCCCGCCCGACAGATTGTGGGGATAACGCTGTTAACCTTTTTTTAATCCACACTATCCACAGCCCCTACAAAACCATCATCTTTTCTTTCTCTTCTTATTTACTTTAAGAAGGCCAAACGCGAAGAAGGGCAAAGATCATGGAATTTCTCAGTTCAGCATATCCCTGGATCAAGTCCCTGCACGTGATATCCGTTATCGCTTGGATGGCTGGGTTGTTCTATCTTCCTCGCCTGTTCGTCTATCACACAGAATCCGTGGAAGCGGGAACAGAGACGGACGTGCTCTTCCAAACGATGGAAAGAAAGCTTCTCAAGCTGATCATGAACCCTTCGATGATCGCAAGCTGGCTCTTCGGGCTTATCTTGGTTTTGACGCCCGGTATCGTCGATTGGGGCTCTGTCTGGGCCTGGGCCAAGCTTGCGGGCATTGTTGGCATGACGTGGTTTCACATGTGGTGCGGTGCGCGCCGCAAGGAATTCATCGATGGGACCAACACCCGCTCCGGGCGGCAATATCGCCTGATGAACGAGGTACCCACGGTTCTGATGATTGTGATCGTCGTGTCAGTGATTGCACGCCCGTTCTGACTGAGAGTTGACTCACGCCTCTGTCGCCCTTAACTAAGCCTCGCGTTGCCGTCCGGCGACGTTGTTTTCCTTTGCAGATGAACCCGGCAGGCCCAATGGCCCGCGCGTTCCAGGATATTCCATGACCCAAGACCGTCTGAACCTTGCCGAACTGAAGGCGCAAAGCCCCAAAGACCTGTTGGCGCTTGCCGAAGAGCTTGAGATTGAAAACGCATCCACGATGCGCAAGGGCGACATGATGTTCGCCATTCTCAAAGAGCGTGCCGAAGAAGACTGGGTCATTGGCGGCGACGGTGTGCTAGAGGTCCTGCAGGATGGGTTTGGCTTCCTGCGCTCGCCCGAAGCCAACTATCTTCCCGGTCCCGACGACATCTATGTTTCGCCCGACATGATCCGCCAATACTCGCTGCGAACCGGCGATACCGTCGAAGGCGTCATCCGCGGCCCGGCCGAGGCGGAGCGGTATTTTGCCCTGACCACCGTTGAAAAGATCAATTTCGCAGAGCCGGAGAAGGCCCGTCACAAGGTCGCGTTCGACAACCTGACACCGCTCTATCCGGACGAACGTCTGAAGATGGAGATTGAGGATCCGACGATCAAGGACAAGTCGGCCCGCATCATTGATCTGGTCGCACCCATCGGTAAGGGACAGCGCTCTCTGATCGTGGCACCTCCGCGGACTGGTAAGACGGTTCTTCTTCAGAACATCGCCCACTCGATCGAGGCGAACCATCCCGAGTGTTATCTGATCGTCCTTCTCATCGACGAACGGCCTGAGGAAGTGACCGACATGCAGCGTTCGGTGAAGGGCGAGGTTGTCTCATCGACCTTCGATGAACCCGCCACGCGGCATGTTGCGGTGTCCGAGATGGTGATCGAAAAGGCCAAGCGCCTTGTCGAGCACAAGCGTGACGTCGTGATCCTGCTTGACTCGATCACCCGTCTGGGTCGCGCATTCAACACGGTTGTGCCGTCATCCGGCAAGGTGTTGACCGGTGGTGTCGACGCCAACGCGCTTCAGCGCCCCAAGCGCTTCTTCGGTGCCGCACGGAACATCGAAGAGGGTGGGTCGCTGACCATCATTGCCACGGCCCTGATCGATACCGGCAGCCGGATGGACGAAGTCATCTTCGAAGAATTCAAAGGCACTGGTAACTCGGAGATCGTTCTTGACCGGAAGGTTGCGGATAAGCGCGTGTTCCCATCGATGGACATCCTCAAGTCCGGCACCCGGAAGGAAGAGCTTCTCGTCGACAAGGTCGACCTTCAGAAGACCTTCGTTTTGCGGCGGATTCTCAACCCGATGGGCACGACAGACGCCATCGAGTTCCTGTTGTCGAAGTTGAAGCAGACCAAGACGAATGCAGAGTTCTTCGACTCGATGAACACCTGACTTATTGTTTAATAACAATGGGTTAATCTCATGGAAACGATATTCGCCCTGTCGACGGCGCGCGGAAAGGCCGGCGTTGCGGTCATCCGCGTGTCGGGGCCGGAGGCTGGGCGCTGTGTCAGTGATCTGACCGGAAAAATGGTCAGGGATCGGGTTGCTACCCTCTGCCGTATCAGCGATCCGACGCGTGGGCATATCGACACCGGGATCATCCTGACATTCCCGGAAGGTGGGAGCTTCACGGGCGAGCCGGTCGCAGAGTTTCAGGTACATGGGGGCACCGCGAGTGTCGCGGCACTTCTCAACGCAATGGAGGAGTTGCCCTATCTGCGCATCGCCCAACCTGGTGAGTTCACCCGGCGCGCGCTCGAGAATGAGCGGCTTGATCTGGCGCAGGTCGAAGGCCTCGCAGATCTGATCGATGCGGAGACCGAGGTTCAGCGGCGCCAGGCCATGCGGCTTCTCGATGGCGCGCTCGGTGACAAAGCCGAACGGTGGCGCCGCGACCTTTTGCGCGCGGTTGCGTTGCTTGAGGTCACGATCGACTTTGCGGATGAAGAGGTTCCGGTGGATGTCGCGCCGGAAGTCACTGGCCTTCTGATCGGTGTTCGCGATGAGGTCGCAGCCGAGGCAAAGGGCGCGTTGGTTGCCGAACGTATTCGCGATGGATTCGAGGTGGCCATTATGGGCGCGCCGAACGTCGGAAAGTCGACCTTGCTGAATGCGCTTGCCGGGCGTGAAGCCGCCATCACATCCGAGGTTGCGGGAACCACCCGCGATGTTATCGAGGTTCGGATGGACATGAACGGTCTTGCGGTGACACTGCTCGATACCGCCGGGCTTCGCGAGACCGATGATCATGTCGAAGGTATCGGCATCGAGCGCGCCCGTATGCGGGCCAGGGATGCGGATCTGAGGGTCCTGTTGCTGGAAGATGCAGATGCGGGCCTGCCATTTGAACAACAGAAAGGCGACATCATCGCCGTCTCCAAGTCCGACATAAACGATGCACCTGGTTTCGGCATCTCGGCAAAGACAGGCGCAGGTCTTGACGAACTGGTTCATCGCATCACCGGTGAACTTGAAACGCGGGCAGCGGGGGCGATGACGGCGACTCATCAACGCCACCGCGAGGCGCTTACACTGGCGGAAAGTCATCTGAGCGACGCGTTTTCTCAGCTTGAGCTGGGGGCAGAGGTCACGGAATTGGCCGCTCATGAGGTACATTCTGCCATTCGGGCGCTCGACTCACTTGTCGGACGCATCGATGTGGAGCATATCCTCGGGGAGATCTTCGCAAGCTTCTGTCTGGGAAAGTAGGAGTGTTTCACGTGAAACATTCGCAATTCGATGTTCTGGTTGTCGGTGGTGGTCACGCTGGTGCCGATGCCGCGCACGCCGCCGCCCGGATGGGTGCGCGCGTCGGGCTGATCACGCTGTCACGCGACGGCATTGGCGTCATGTCCTGCAATCCCGCTATCGGCGGGTTGGGCAAGGGCCACCTGGTGAGAGAGATCGATGCCCTTGATGGGGTCATGGGCCGGGTCGCTGACGCGGCTGGCATCCAGTTCCGGCTTCTGAACCGACGCAAAGGACCAGCGGTGCAGGGGCCGCGCGCGCAATCCGACCGTCAGATCTATAAGAACCGGATGCTGCAAGAGATCGAAGCGCAACCGAACATCACGATCATTGAAGGAGAGGCGGCTGATTTCCAACTCACCGGCGGCCGTGTGACGGGCGTTTTGCTGGCTGACGGGTCACCGATCGCGTCGCGGGCGGTGGTTCTAACCACAGGGACGTTCTTGCGCGGCGTTATCCATATCGGCCAATCGACCCGCGCGGGGGGTCGTTTGGGGGAACGGCCATCGATCAAGCTGGCTGAGCGCATTGATGAATTCGGCCTACCGCTTGGTCGCCTGAAAACCGGCACCCCGCCGCGCCTCGATGGCCGCACCATCGATTGGGATCGGTTGGAAGAACAGCCCGGTGACGAAGACCCGGTGATGTTTTCATTCTTGTCAGAAGCCCCAGAGGCGCGTCAGGCTTCTTGTGGCATCACGCACACGAGTGAGCGGACGCATAAAATCATATCGGAAAACCTGGGCAGATCGGCAATGTACGGTGGCCAGATCGAAGGCGTCGGGCCGCGCTATTGCCCGTCGATCGAGGACAAGGTCGTTCGGTTTGCCGATAAACCGTCGCACCAGATCTTCCTTGAGCCGGAGGGGCTGACCACAGATACGGTGTACCCAAACGGTATTTCGACGTCGCTACCCGTTGATGTGCAAGAGGCGTATGTTGCCTCTATCGAAGGTCTGGAGAGCGCCAAGATCCTGCAACCGGGCTACGCGATTGAATACGACTATGTCGATCCGCGCGCTTTAAGGGCGACGCTGGAACTGCGCGATGTGCCCGGCCTTTTCCTCGCCGGGCAGATCAACGGGACCACGGGTTATGAAGAGGCTGCGGCACAGGGGCTTGTTGCTGGACTGAATGCTGCCGCTGTTGCGCTGGACCGGGATGCCATCACCTTCAGCCGCAGAACATCCTATATCGGCGTCATGATCGATGATCTCGTCACGCGCGGGGTCACAGAACCCTATCGGATGTTCACATCGCGTGCAGAATTCCGGCTTTCCCTGCGCGCGGATAACGCGGATCAGCGGTTGACGCCCGTCGGTGAAATGCTCGGATGCGTGGGCGATGCGCGCCGTGCTGCCTTCGCGCAGAAGATGGAGGCGCTGGAGACTGGCCGCAGCATCTTGTCGGCACAATCATGGTCACCCCAAGATGTGGAGCCGTTTGGGATCAAGCTGTCCAAGGACGGCACGCGACGCACGGCGTATGAGCTTCTATCCCTTCCCGACGTGGACATGTCTCATGTCCTCGCGCTTGTCCCCAAAGCCACGGCGATCGACGAAGACACACAGGCCCAGTTGGCGCGCGAAGCTCTTTATGCCAACTACATTGCGCGGCAGGAAAAGGATGTAGAGGCGATGGCCCGTGATGAGGCCCATCGGATACCGGTGTCCTTCGACTATGACGCGCTTTCCGGCCTGTCTGCGGAAGTGACCGCAAAACTTGCCGCCGCCAAACCCGCGACGCTGGCCCAGGCCGGCCGGATCGAGGGTGTGACCCCCGCGGCGCTTACCCTCATCCTCGCGCGCCTTCGCCAGCAAGAGCGTCGAACCGCGTGACCGCCGGGCGCGACGACTTTCTCGCGCAGGTAGATGTTTCACGTGAAACATTGGCGCAGCTGGACGTCTACGCCGATCTGCTCACCAAATGGAATCCGCGGATCAACCTTGTGGCCCCTGCGACGCTTCCAGACCTCTGGTCGCGCCATTTCCTCGATTCCGCGCAACTATTGGAGTGCATCTACGCGCCACCGAACACATGGGTCGACCTTGGCGCCGGCGCCGGCTTTCCCGGGCTTGTCGTGGCGATGCTCGCCAATGACCGTGGCTGGCCGACCGAGTTTACATTGATCGAAAGCGATCAGCGGAAGGCGGCCTTTCTGCGCACGGTTTTGAGGGCCACCGACATCAAAGCCACCGTCCTGACGGATCGCATTGACGCGGTTGCGCCGCTGAATTCCGATATCGTCAGTGCCCGTGCGCTGACAGATCTGACCGGGCTGTTGCACTATTGCGAAATTCATCTGTCGCCCGCCGGAACAGCCATTTTCCCAAAAGGGCGACGATTTGAGGGCGAACTCACCAAGGCGCTTGAAACGTACCGGTTCCACTGCGAAAAGGTGCCAAGCAAAACCGACCAAGGCGCGGTTATCCTCAAAATAACGGAGATTGAACGTGTCTGACCCGACGCGGCCCCGGGGCCCACGCATCATCGCCATCGCGAACCAGAAGGGCGGTGTTGGAAAGACAACGACAGCGATCAACCTGGGTGCGGCACTTGCCGAGAAGGGATTGAAGTGCCTGTTGATCGATCTTGATCCACAAGGAAATGCGTCAACCGGGCTTGGCGTCCTTGCCTCTGATCGCAAGATGACGACCTACGATCTTTTGCTGGATGATGCGCCGATCGAAGATGTGGTACAGGAAACCGAGACGAAAGGTCTTTGGCTGGCCCCCGCGACGACGGACCTAAGCTCGGCAGATATCGAACTGGTGAGCAACGAAAAGCGAAGCCACCTTTTATACGACGCGTTGCGCGCGCGCGGGATGGATGCGCTTGGCTTTGATTTCGTGCTTATCGACTGTCCGCCATCGCTTAGCTTGTTGACGGTGAACGCAATGGTCGCCGCGCATTCCATTCTTGTTCCGCTTCAAAGCGAGTTCTTTGCTCTCGAAGGCCTGTCGCAGCTGATGTTGACCGTGCGCGAGGTGCGCCAGTCAGCGAACCCGGACTTGCGGATCGAAGGAGTCGTGATGACGATGTACGATCGCCGCAACAACCTTAGCCAGCTTGTCGAAGACGATGCGCGCGACACACTGGGCGAGATGGTGTTCGAGACGATTGTGCCGCGCAACGTTCGGCTGAGCGAGGCGCCGTCTTTCGCGATGCCTGTTCTTGAGTACGACGACGCGTCGACGGGTAGCAAGGCATATCGAAAGCTGGCCCAAGAAATGGTGGCACGCTATACTACACACACCACATAAGGTAGGAGCGGATCATGGCTGACAAAAAGGAACGGCGCGGGCTGGGTCGCGGATTGTCAGCCCTCATGGCGGACGTGGCCCCTGTGGAGACCGCGCCAGCCGATGCGCCTGTGCGCCGTTCGGGACAAACCATCCCCGTTGATCGCATCCTTGCCAATCCTGATCAGCCGCGCCGTGTGTTCGCGAAGGAAGCGTTGGAAGACCTTGCCTCTTCAATTCGCGAAAAGGGTGTGATCCAGCCGCTGATCCTTCGGCCTGATCCGAACCGGCCGGAGTTTTATCAGATCGTTGCCGGAGAACGCCGCTGGCGTGCCGCCCAGATGGCGCAACAACACGAAGTACCGGCAATCGTACGCGAGCTTGACGACGTCGAAGTCCTTGAGCTTGCAATCATCGAAAACATCCAGCGTGCCGATCTGAATCCGGTGGAAGAGGCGGCAGGCTATCGCCAGCTGATGGAGCGTTTCGGGCATACGCAGGAAAAGCTGGCCGAAGCGCTCGGCAAAAGCCGCAGTTACATTGCCAACGCACTGCGCCTTCTGGGGCTTCCGAAAGAGGTTCTGGATATGCTGGCGGATGGACGCCTGAGCATCGGACATGCGCGGGCGCTGATCACGGCGGCCGATCCGGTAATGTTGGCGCATGATGTGGTCCGCAAAGGGCTGTCCGTGCGTCAGACAGAAAAGCTGGCCAAGGCTGAACGCCCGCTCAAACCGGTTACAGAAGCCACGCGACCGACCAAGGATGCAGACACTAAGATGCTTGAACAGGATCTTTCGGCAGCACTTGGGATGAAGGTCACGATCGACCATCCACAGGGCAGCGACTCCGGCTCGTTGACCGTGCGCTATGCGACGCTGGACGAGCTTGATGACCTTTGTCGCAAGA
>JABDPT010000212.1 GCA_013042605.1 Paracoccaceae bacterium | reverse complement strand
GCCCAATCACGGGCAACTGCCACAGCTGCCGTTGGGCGCGGCGGTCGAGACGCCTTGCCTTGTGGATGCCAACGGCGTGCAGCCATCGGTCGTCACCGACATCCCGCCGCAACTGATTGCGCTGATGCGCAGTCAGATCAACGTACAGGAACTGACCGTGCGCGCGCTGACCGAGGAAAACCCCGAACACCTCTACCACGCCGCCATGATGGACCCGCATACGGCGGCCGAGCTTGACCTGCGCCAGATCCGCAGCCTTGTGACCGATCTGCTGGCCGCACATGGCGACTGGGTGCCCGAATGGGCGCGTGTGAGAAAGGCGGCCTGATGTTCCGAATTTTCCCAGACAATTCTTTACGATCCTTCGGCGAAGGATCGAAACCATGACAAAGCGTCGCTCATCCAACTGGTATGGAAAGCTCGACAAGGACGGCTTCATTCACCGGTCGTGGATGAAGAATCAGGGCTTTCCCGATCATGCCTTCGATGGGCGTCCCGTCATCGGCATCTGCAACACGTGGTCGGAACTGACCCCCTGCAATAGCGGGCTGCGCGTGCTGGCCGAAGCGGTCAAACGGGGTGTCTGGGAAGCGGGCGGCTTCCCTGTCGAGTTCCCGGTGATGAGCCTTGGCGAAACGCAGATGAAACCTACCGCCATGCTCTTTCGCAACTTGCTGGCGATGGATGTCGAAGAATCCATTCGTGCCTATGGCATCGATGGCGTCGTCCTTCTGGGCGGCTGCGACAAGACCACTCCGGGTCAGCTGATGGGCGCGGCGTCGGTCGATCTGCCATCGATCGTCGTCTCATCCGGCCCGATGCTGAACGGGAAGTATCGCGGGCAGGATATCGGTTCGGGCACGGATGTCTGGAAGTTCTCCGAAGCCGTACGCGCGGGCGATATGACGCTACAGGATTTCATGTCCGCCGAATCCGGTATGAGCCGCAGCGCGGGCGTCTGCATGACCATGGGCACGGCGTCGACCATGGCGAGCCTTGTGGAAGCGATGGGCATGGCCCTGCCCACGAACGCCGCGCTTCCAGCGGTCGACGCGCGGCGCACGGCCTTGGCGCACCACACCGGACGGCGGATTGTCGAGATGGTGGAGGAAGACCTCAAACCCTCGGACATCCTGACGAAGAACGCCTTCGAGAACGCGATCCTCGCCAATGCCGCCGTAGGGGGTTCGACCAATGCGGTCGTGCATCTTCTGGCGCTGGCCGGCCGGGTGGGTGTCGACCTGACGCTGAAGGATTTCGAGATCGGCGGCGAGGTGCCGCTTTTGGTCAACTGCATGCCGTCGGGAAAATACCTGATGGAAGACTTCGCCTACGCCGGCGGGATGCCCGCCGTGCTCAAAGAACTGACCCCGCTTCTGCGGTCGGCCATCACGGTGCAGAACAAGGACATCACGACCTATGCCGAAGGCGCCGAGAACTTCAATACGGATGTGATCCGCCCGTTCGACGACCCGCTCAAGCCCGCAGCGGGACTCCGCGTGCTGCGTGGCAATCTTGCGCCGGACGGAGCCATCGTCAAACCCTCGGCAGCGACCGATGCCCTGCTGGAGCATGAGGCCGAGGCGTATGTTTTCGAAAGCATTGAGGACCTGAAGGCCACTATCGACCGTGACGATCTTCCGGTGAAGGCGGACACGATCCTTGTGCTGAAAGGATGCGGGCCCAAGGGTTACCCCGGCATGCCCGAGGTCGGAAACATGCCGATCCCCGCCAAGCTGGTGCGGATGGGCGTGCGCGACATGGTTCGCGTGTCCGATGCCCGCATGTCGGGCACGGCCTTCGGCACCGTCATCCTGCATGTCTCGCCCGAGGCGCAGGCGGGCGGGCCGCTGGCCCATGTGAAGACCGGCGACCGCATTCGGGTATCCGCGGCGCAAGGCGCCCTGGAGCTTTTGATCAGCGAAGAGGAATTCGCCGCACGCCGCGCGGCCTGGACGCCGGAAGAGCCGCAATTCACCCGTGGCTATGCCCGGCTCTATATCGACCACGTGACGCAGGCCCATGAAGGGGCAGACCTTGATTTCCTGCGTGGCAAGGACACGCGCATTCCGTGGCGCGAGAGTCATTAGAACTGCGGCGCCAATTGCGCGGCGCTTCACAATAGAATTAGTGAGATAGACGATGATAGATGCGAGCTTTTCCGATCTCAAAGACGCCTCGGTGTTCATCACCGGCGGCGGGTCCGGCATCGGCGCGTTCCTGACGGAAGGGTTCCTTGCGCAAGGGGCCAAGGTCGGCTTTGTCCAACGCTCGGACGCCAGCGCGTT
>JABDPT010000211.1 GCA_013042605.1 Paracoccaceae bacterium | reverse complement strand
TGGCCGGGCATTTCACCGGCACGATCCATGACAGCGCGACCGTCACCACCCTGTCGGCGGTTTTGACGATGCGCGAGCGCGCGCTTGACTGGGCGGGCAATGCGGAAGGTTTGAGCGGACAGCCCCGCGTGCGGATCTATGCGAGCGCGGAGACGCATTCCTCGGTCGACAAGGCCGTGCGCATCGCCGGGATCGGGCAGGAAAACCTCGTGAAGGTGCCCACCGACGACGCGCTGGCGATGAAACCCGACGCGCTGGCCCGCCTGATCGAGGACGACCGGGCGGCGGGTTTCCTGCCCGCGGGTATCGTGGCTTGTGTCGGTGGCACATCCGTCGGCGGTACCGACCAGGTGGCCGAAACGATCGCGGTTGCGCGCGAAGCGGGTCTATACACCCATGTCGACGCGGCCTGGGCCGGGTCGGCGACGATCTGCCCCGAGTTTCGCCACTACTGGACGGGCGTCGACGGGGCCGACAGCATTGTCTTCAACCCGCATAAATGGCTGGGCGCGCAGTTCGATTGCGCGGTGCAGTTTCTGGCCGATCCGGCCCCGCAGGTGCGCACGCTGGGCCTGCGCACCGCCTATCTCGAAACGTTGGATCAGGACGCCCCCACCGATTTCAACGACTGGACGGTGCCGCTTGGCCGCCGGTTCCGGGCGCTGAAGATCTGGTTCCTGCTAAGGGCCTATGGGCTTGAGGGGCTGCGCGCCCGCATTCGCAATCACGTGGCCTGGGCCGAAGAGCTTTGCGACGAGATCGCGGGTATCGACGGGCTTGAGATCGTCACCCCGCCGATGCTGTCCCTCCTCACCTTCGCCGCCCGCGACGATACCGCGACCGAGCGTCTGTTCACCGCGATCAACGACGACGGGCGGGTCTATCTGACCCAGACCCGGCATAACGGGCGCTTCGTCATCCGCGTGCAGGTCGGTCAGTTCGACTGCACCCGCGAGGATGTGATGTGCGTGGCCAAGGTGCTGCGCGACCTTCTTCAGAACTGAAACGACGCGCGCAGGTTGAGCGTGGTGGCTTCGGCATCGACGTCCGATCCGGCGATGTCGTCGAATTCATGGAACAGAAGCTCGCCGCCAAGGACCCAGCCGCCGCCGACCTGAACACCATAGCCCGCGCCGATGTACCAGCCGTCGTCATCGCCCACCGACGTGTCGACCTGGGCCAATCCGATCGTACCATAGGCCAGCGATGGGCCAAGATCCGCGCCAGCGCGAAGTTTTAGCCGGGTGACGCCGTCGATGGACTCTCCGGCCCCAAGATCGACATCCATCGCGTCGACCTCGATCTCGCCACCAAGAACATATCCGCCAAGGTCGACATCGTAGCCGGCATGCACACCGATGGTGAAATCGTTGCCATCAAGAGACGCCGCCCCCGATGTGTCGGCCCAGAGGTATCCGATCTGGCCGCCGGCATAGGGGCCGTCCCAATCCTGCGCTGCGACCGGGGTGGCGAGCCCCAGAAGAACCGCGCCTGTCAAAGCTGATTTCATAACATGCTCTCCGATGATTGCCTGTTTGATCCCGGGCAGCCAAGCAAACCCGGATCGGCGGGGCTATCGTCGGGGTCACGTTGTATGGATTTCGGCGCAGGCTTGCCCGATTGCGTCCGCCCCGCGGGCTGCATCCCGCCGACACGCGCTTGTGATCGGGGGATTTGCGGGCCAGAACAGGGATGAGGGTGTGAGAGGTGGAGGTCAGCATGAAACTGAGTGAAACGGCGGCAATCGTCACTGGCGGAGCCTCGGGACTTGGCGCGGCCACGGCGCGGTTTCTGACCGCTGCGGGCGCGCAAGTGATGCTGTTCGACCGGGACGCCGCCGGGGGTGCCGCGCTTGCGGGCGAGATCGGCGCAGGATTCGTACCGGTGGACGTGACCGATGAGGGGTCGGTCATTGCCGGGGTGCAGGCCGCGCGCGCGTCGATGGGAAAAATCACTGCGCTGGTGAATTGCGCAGGCATCGCAACCGGGGAAAAGACCGTGGGGCGCGAGGGGCCGCACGGGCTCGACAGCTTCAAACGTACCATCGACATCAACCTTGTCGGCAGTTTCAACTGCCTGCGCCTTGCCGCCGCCGAGATGGCTCAGAACGCACCGAATGACGATGGCGAACGCGGTGTGGTGGTCAACACGGCCTCGGTCGCCGCGTTCGAGGGGCAGAAGGGCCAGACCGCCTATGCCGCGTCAAAAGCCGGAATTGCAGGGCTGTCCCTGCCCGCCGCGCGCGATCTGGCCAGCCAGGGCATCCGCGTCAACGCCATCGCGCCGGGGCTTTTTCTGACGCCGATGCTGGAAGGATTGGGGGAAGAGATCATCGCGGGCCTGTCGGCGGATGTGGTGTTTCCCAAACGGCTGGGGCGACCTGCGGAATTCGCGGCACTCGCGGCGCATCTGATTGAAAACGCGTATCTTAACGGCACGACGATCCGGCTTGACGGCGGCTTGCGGATGCCGTGATCAGGGGGCGGCGCTGGCCTTGTCTTCCAGTGTCAGCCAGTCCTCCTCGGCCTGCGCCAAGGCCGCCTGACGTTCCACCAGCGCGTCGGTCGCCTTGCGGAACTTCACCGGCTCGCGGGTGAACAGGTCGGGATCCGACAGAAGCTCGGTCAGTTTGGCGATCTCGGCCTCAAGCCGCGCGATGACGCCGGGCAATTCCTTGAGACGGTGCGCCTCGGTGAAGGTCAGCCCCTCGGGCGCCTTTTCGGCCGGTTTTGGCGCGGATTTCGCAGGCTTGGGCTTATCGGTCGCCCGGTCCGCTGCCCCGGCCTCACGCCGCTGCGCCTGATAGTCCGACCAGCCACCGGCATAGATCACCGCCTGTCCGCCGCCTTCCATCGCGACGGTCACGGTGGCCACACGATCGAGGAAGTCCCGGTCATGGCTAACCACGATAACCGTGCCATCATAGTCCGAGATAAGTTCCTGCAAGAGATCGAGCGTTTCGATATCAAGGTCGTTCGTCGGCTCGTCGAGCACCAGCAGGTTCGAGGGCTGGGCCATCAACCGGGCAAGCAAAAGCCGCGCGCGCTCGCCGCCCGAGAGCGATTTGACCGGGGCGCGGGCCTGTGCTTCGGAAAACAGGAATTCCTTGAGATAGCCCACGACATGGCGCGGCTGCCCGCGCACCATCACCTGATCGGCCCGGCCCGAGACGCGCATCTCGGCAGACCCCGTAAGGCTTTCCCACAAGCTCAATTCGGGGTCGAGCGCGCTTCGGTTCTGGTCGAAGACCGCCATATCCAGACCGGTGCCCAGCTTGACGGTGCCGCTGTCCGGCGTCTCTGCCCCGGTGAGGATGCGCAGCAGGGTCGTCTTACCCACGCCGTTTGGGCCGACAAGCGCCAGCCGGTCGCCGCGCACAAGGCGCATCGAGAAGTTCCGAAGGATCAGCTTATCGCCGTAACGCTTTGAGACATCGACTAGATCGGCAACCAGACGCCCGCTTTTCTGACCCGACGAGAACCCCATCGCCGCCGTGCCGGCCCGCGAAATCATCTCGCGCCGCTCCGCCCGCAAGGCCTGTAGCGCGCGCACCCGGCCCTGGTTGCGCTTGCGCCGCGCACTGATGCCCTCGACGGCCCAGCGAGCCTCGGCCTTGATCTTGCGGTCAAGCTTGTGGCGGGCAAGATCCTCTTCTTCCCAGACGGTATCGCGCCAGACCTCGAAATCGGTAAATCCCTTGTCCTGCCGCCGCAGCACACCCCGGTCGAGCCAGAAGGTCGCGCGGGTCAGCGCGCGCAGGAACGCCCGGTCGTGGCTGATCAGCAGGAAGGCGCTTTTGCTGGCCTTCAGCGTGTCCTCAAGCCAGCGGATCGCCGTGATATCAAGGTGGTTCGTCGGCTCGTCGAGCAGCATCAGGTCGGGCGCTTCGGCCATCAGCCGCGCAAGCGCCGCGCGACGCCGTTCGCCGCCCGACGCGGTTTCAACCGGTGTTGACGGGTCAAAGCGCAGTCCTTCGGCGGCCTGTTCGACGCGATACTCGTCGCCGGGGGGCAAGGTTGCAGAAGCGAAATCGCCCAGCGTGGCGAAACCGGCCATGTCCGGGTCCTGCTCCATATACCCCACAGAGATGCCCTGCGGCACGGTTCGTGTGCCACTATCGGCCTCGACCAGCCCCGCCATCACCCGCATCAGCGTGGACTTGCCCGACCCGTTGCGCCCCACAAGGGCCAGCCGGTCTCCGGGCTGCACGATGGCATCCAACCCGGAAAACACCGGGTCGCCGCCGAAGGTCAGCGAGATGTCGGAAAGCTGTAAAAGCGGTGCACGGGCCATGGGCGCGGGCTATCGCCGTGGGACGGTGGCGTCAACCTAGCCTGTCACCGCACGCAGAAGCCGGGCGCGCGCCGGTGGGATGGCCGATATTTCAAGCCCCGTGAAGACATGCAGCGTGTCCATATCCCGGTCGACGACCGCATGGTCGCTGACCCAGCCGCCCATCACCAGATAACTTCGCAACAAGGGCGGCATGGTCAGCATCGCGCGGCGCGCATCGGGTTTCCGGCGCAACCGGCGGGCAAAGCGGAAAACGTCAGGTGCCTTGACCTTGGGTAGCCAGCGCTTGGGCGCGAGGTGGCGTTCCTTCAGCATCGCGAAGGCGTCGCGGTAGGTGTCGGCATCCGTTCCCCGAAAGGACGAGCACCCAAAAAGCATCTCGACCCCTTCGTCATCAACAAAACGCGTCATCGCCGCCCAGGCCACGCGCAGGATATCGGGGTCGCGATAGTCGGGATGCACACAGAAACGGCCCATTTCGACCATCGGACCCTGAAACTCGGAAAGCGCGGATAATTCATAGTATTGCGCGGCATAGCTCTTGGAAATCTCGCCCCCGCCTGACAGTGGCAAAAGGCGATAACAGCACACCAGCCGTCCCGTCGCGCGTTCTTCGACCAGCACGTGGCGGCAAAGCGGATCGAAGGCATCGGCATCAAGTCCGTCGTCGCGGGACACAGCGCCGGTCTGGGCAACGAAGGCCAGATGGCGCAACCGCTGTGCGGCGGTCACATCCTCGTCGGTCGCAGCGAACCGTGCTGCGTAGCGCGCCCGCGTCAGCCTGACCATCACGCTTTGCCCTTTCGGACTTGGAGGAACCAAATCATGCCTTAAGTATGTGTCTCGCACAGCTTACACACAAGATGTGACGTAGATGCGACCACGGTAAAGGAGAGAGCATGGACAAGATCGAAAAATCGGATGCCGAATGGCGGGCACAGCTTTCGGACCTCGCCTACAAGGTCACGCGCAAGCATGGCACCGAACGCGCATTCACCCACGACGATTTCCCCAAGGAACCGGGCACCTATCGCTGTGTGTGCTGTGATGCGCCGCTTTTCGATCAGTCGACCAAGTTCGACAGCGGCACGGGCTGGCCGTCGTTCTATGCCCCGCTCGATTCGGAAATGGTGGGTGAGAAGGAAGATCGCAGCTTTTTCATGCGGCGCACCGAGGTGCACTGCAACCGCTGCGCCGCGCATCTGGGGCATGTCTTCCCCGACGGGCCACAGCCGACGGGCTTGCGCTATTGCATCAACGGGGTCGCGCTGAACTTCGAAAGCGAGGACGGCGAGGCCGATTAATTGAAAAGATCGCCCGCCGTGATCCGGCCAAGGTTGCCGAAGGCCTGACGCAGGAAGCTGATGCCTTGGGTATTGCTGTCGGTCACGCGCCGCGACAAGGCCACGACTCGCCCGTTTTCAAGGCCGAAACGTTCGATATTTGTGACCGTGCCTTCAGGGTTGAAGCTGATGGCCAAAACCTCGCGGTCTACCTCTTCGGGGGCGCGGTAGGCATAGGTGCGGAACTCTGACCGGATATAGTACCAGCCGCTGTCATCGGTGATCCCGGCGATCCCGGGCTCGCCCACCGCACTGGCCACGCTTTCGCGGGTGTCGACGCCGACGATCAGCCCGTCGAGATCGGCCTGATCGGGCATATACCCGTGGTTTCGGAAGGTCGCGGCGCAGGCGACGAGGCCGCTCAGGCACAGGGCCGCGATCCCAAGACGGAAAAAAGCCGTGTGTCGCGCCATCTCTGCCCCTTGCCATTTGGCCATAGTCACCGATATCGGCTTACAGTGGGACGCCAGAGGGTTCAAGAATGCAACAAAGCATCACGGCACAGCAGTCTTCAGACAAGGTGCGGCTTCGCGTGGCGGATCTGGCGAAATCGCGCGATCTGGCCTTTACCCTACAACCGGATGCCCAGTGGCGCGAGGCGATTGCCTCCATGATCGGCATTCCGGCGGTGCGCAAGTTGCGCTTTGCCGGGCGGTTGCGCCCGCTGGGTAAGGCGGATTGGCAGCTTGAGGCCGATCTGGGGGCGACGGTGGTGCAACCTTGCATCGTGACGCTTGAAGATGTCGCCAGCCGCATCGACGAAGAGGTCGAGCGCGTGTTTCTGGCCGAAATGCCCGAATTGCCGGACGCCGCCGAGGTTGAAATGCCCGAAGATGACACCGTCGAAGCGCTTGGCGATGTGATCGACCTAGAACAGGTGATGATCGAGGCGCTGGCCCTTGCCCTGCCGCTTTACCCGCGCACCAAAGACGCCGCCCTTGAAACGGCGGCCTTCACCGAGCCCGGGGGGACGCCGATGACCGACGAAGACGCCCGCCCCTTCGCGGGGCTCAAGGCGTTGCGCGACAAGCTGGCCGACAAAGACTGAACCGGCGGGACCGGGCTGTCATGAAACCGTGAAGAAAAGGCTTGCGCATACCCGGAATCGCAGTATGTTCCGCGCCTCGCCTAGCACGAGCATTCGGACAAGCATCTTTCGGGATGCACGGGGCCGAAACAGTTGAAATTCAGGGGCCATGCCCCCTCCAGATCGAGGTTGAGACATGGCTGTCCCTCAGAATAAAGTCACCCGTTCGCGCCGCAACATGCGCCGTGCGCATGACGCGCTGGTGGCCGGCAACCCGGCCGAGTGCCCCAATTGCGGTGAACTCAAGCGTCCGCATCACGTCTGTGCCGTCTGCGGCCATTACGATGATCGCGAAGTCGTAGCTCAGGCCGACGAGATCGATCTGGACGACGAAGACGCTGCATAAGCGGGGCATGCGCGAGGGTCTGTCATGGCTGAACTGCCCGAACAGAACAGCGCCAAACCTGACCGCACCATAATTTCCGTTGACGCCATGGGCGGCGATCTTGGCCCGGCGGCCGTGGTCGCCGGTATCGCCAAGGCTGCCGAAAAGAACCCCGATATCGGGTTCATTCTGCACGGGCCGAAAGACAAGCTGTCGTCGCTTGTCGCCAAGCGCCGTCTGACCGATCGCTGCGAAATTCGCGACGCGCCCGATGTCGTGTCGATGAAAGACAAGCCAAGTCAGGTGATGCGCAACGGACAATCGACATCGATGTGGTCGGCGATCGAGGCCGTGCGCCTTGGCGATGCAGAGGTTTGCGTGTCCTGCGGCAACACCGGCGCACTGATGCTCTTGTCGATGATGCGGCTGCGCAAGCTGCCCGGTGTGAATCGCCCGGCCATCGCCTGCCTCTGGCCGTCGCGCAACAAGGGCGGGTTCAACGTGATGCTGGACGTGGGCGCCGATATCCGCGCCGATAGCCACGACCTTGTGCAATACGCGCTGATGGGCATGTCCTATGCCCGCAACGGTCTTGGGCTGGCGCGTCCGCGCGTGGGTCTTCTGAACCTTGGCACCGAAGAGCATAAGGGCCGGCCTGAGTTGAAAGAAGCCGCCGACCTCATTGCCGATATCGCGCCCACGGCGGATTTCGACTATGTGGGCTTTGTTGAAGGCGGTGATATTCCGTCCGACCGCGTCGATGTGATCGTCACCGACGGGTTCACCGGCAATGTGGCGCTGAAAACCGGCGAAGGCACCGCCGCGTTGATCCGCGAATTCCTGAAAGAAGCGTTCGAGGCCACGCCTCTGTCACGGATCGCGGCCCTTCTGGCACTGACGTCCTTGCGCCGCCTGACCAAGCGGATCGACCCGCGCCGGGTGAATGGCGGGGTGTTTCTGGGGCTGAACGGCACGGTCGTGAAATCGCACGGGTCTGCGGACGCGACGGGCGTTTCGGCGGCCATCAAGCTGGCCTTCAAACTGGCCGAGTCCGGCTTTGCCGACCGACTTGCCGCGCGGGTTGCATCCATCCCAAGCCCGGGTCAAGATGCGCCCCAAACCGAGGCAGAGAGCAGGCATTCACAATGACGACACGCGCGGTTGTGCGGGGGGTCGGGCACTATCTGCCCGAACGCATCGTTGAGAATGCTGAATTCGAGACATGGATCGACACGTCGGACGAATGGATCCGCTCACGCTCGGGCATCGAGCGGCGGCATTTCGCGGCCGAGGGTGAGACGACGTCGGACATGGCGTGCAAGGCGGCGCAAGCGGCCCTGGATCATGCGGGGCTTGCGGCCGATGACATCGACGTGCTGATCGTCGCGACCTCGACCGCCGACCTGACCTTTCCGTCGGCCGCGACAATGGTACAGAACGGCCTTGGCATGACGCGCGGCTTTGCCTTTGACGTGCAGGCGGTGTGCGCGGGGTTCGTCTATGCGTTGGCCAATGCCAACGCTCTGATCGCATCGGGTCAGGCCAACCGCGCTCTGGTGATCGGGGCCGAAACCTTCAGCCGGATCATGAACTGGGAAGACCGCACCACCTGCGTTCTTTTCGGCGACGGCGCGGGCGCGCTGGTGCTTGAGGCGCAGGACGGCAAGGGCACGCCCGAGGATCGCGGCATTCTGTCGGTCGATCTGAATTCGGACGGGCGTTTCAAGGACATCCTTTACGTCGATGGCGGCGTGGCCACGCAAAACACCGGTGTGCTGCGCATGGAAGGCAAGGAAGTGTTCCGCCATGCCGTCGAAAAGCTCGCCGCGACCGCCCATACCGCGCTTGAAAAGATCGGGATGACGGGGGCGGATGTCGACTGGATCGTTCCGCATCAGGCCAATCTTCGGATCATCAAGGCGACCGCCCAAAAGATGGGTGTGCCGATGGAACGGGTCGTCGTGACGGTGCAGGATCACGGGAACACATCGGCGGCATCGATTCCCCTTGCCCTGTCGATCGGGGTCGCGCGGGGCCAGATAAAGCCCGGCGATCTGGTGGTGACAGAGGCAATCGGCGGTGGTTTGGCCTGGGGATCGGTGGTCATCCGCTGGTAACGGGTCTTTAACGCCTTCTTCCAACCGCTTGATATTGACTCGGAAAAACCCTGCGCCCTATGCTCTCGAAACACCAGCGAGGGATTTGATTATGGGCGACAAGACATTGACGCGTATGGATTTGAGCGAAGCCGTGTTTCGCGAGGTGGGCCTGTCGCGCAACGAATCCTCGCAACTGGTCGAAAGCGTCCTGACCCATATGTCCGACGCGCTGGTGCGGGGCGAAACGGTGAAAATCTCATCTTTCGGCACCTTCAGCCTTCGCGACAAGGCCGCCCGCGTGGGCCGCAACCCGAAAACCGGCGAAGAGGTGCCCATTCATCCCCGCCGGGTTCTGACCTTCCGTCCCTCGCATCTGATGAAGGATCGCGTGGCGGCGGGCAACAAACGGTAAACAGTATGGAAAAGTCGCCGGATGCGTTCCGGACGATCTCGGAAGTGGCCGAGTGGCTTGATGTGCCGACCCATGTTCTGCGGTTCTGGGAAAGCCGGTTCTCGCAGGTCAAACCAGTCAAGCGCGCCGGTGGGCGGCGATATTACCGCCCCACGGATATGCAGCTGATCGGCGGGATCAAGAAGCTTCTCCACGAAGACGGGATGACCATTCGCAGCGTGCAAAAACTGCTGCTGGAAGAGGGCGTGCGCTATGTGGCGTCGTTTTCGAAACCACTGGACAGCGAGATGGGCGAGCTTGTCGAGGCAAGCGCCGAAGTGCCGGCCGAGGCCGAGGGGGAAAGCGATGTGATCGCCCTCTTGCGGGCCGCGTCGCAGGAACCCGCCGAGGAGGAGCCCACGCCAGAGCCAACCGTCGTCCGCTTCGGATCGGTTCGGCATGCCGACCCCGAGCTGCCGTTTCTGGGATCAGAGCAGGCAGAGGCGGAGCCAGAACCGGAGGCGGTTGACGAGGTCGCAGCGCTGGCCGCGCCCGCGCCAGAGCCCGACGTGGCGCCCATCACCGACGACAACCCTGCCCCGCCGTCGATCCCGGACACGCCCGATGTGCCCGCCACCGACCCCGAAGACGATGATGCCGGTCATGCCCGCAGCCCCGGCCTTGCCGCGCGCATTCTGGCCGCCGACCGCGCGCGTCTGGCCGAAGACGGCCCGCGCATCGAAGAGGTGGTCGAAGCGTTGCGCGCTTTGCGCGACCGTTCGGCCAACTGAAACGCGACAGGCCCTTGCCCCCCGCAAATAAATGGGTATGTAAGGCCAGCGTCGGGCTATGGCGCAGCCTGGTAGCGCGTCCGTCTGGGGGACGGAAGGTCGCAGGTTCGAGTCCTGCTAGCCCGACCAATTCACGAACGCCCGCGCCAGACCGGCGGCGGGCGTTTCGTTTGACGGGAGGGTGCCAATGACCGGGGTGCTACCAAGCCAGAGCCTTGCGGCGATGATCCGCGAGGGTGAGATCACCTCAGACGAGCCGATCGGTGAGGCGCAGATTCAGCCCGCCTCGCTGGACCTGCGTCTTGGCCATGTGGCGTATCGGGTCCGGGCCAGCTTTTTGGCGGGCGACGGCGCGAAGGTCGCCGACCGATTGCACGAATTCGAGATGCACCGCATCGATCTGAGCCATGGAGCGGTGCTGGAAAAGGGCTGTGTCTATGTGGTGCCGCTGTTGGAAGAGCTTGCCCTGCCCGCCGCGGTCCAGGCGGTGGCCAACGCCAAATCGTCCACCGGGCGGCTTGATCTGCTGACCCGCACGATCACCGATAACGGGGTAGAGTTCGACCGCATCGTGCCCGGCTATCACGGGCCGCTTTATGCCGAGATCTGCCCGAGGTCGTTTTCGGTGCTGGTGCGTCCGGGGATGCGGCTAAACCAGATCCGGTTTCGCGCCGGTCAGGCGGTGCTGAGCGACGCGGATCTTGCCGCCCTTCACGCCGAAACGCCCTTGGTGTCGGGCGAAGCCGTCATCTCGGAAGGGCTTGGGTTTTCGGTCGATCTGCGGCCCGCCGACGGCGATCTGGTCGGCTACCGCGCCAAGCCGCATACCGGTGTGATCGACCTTGATCGGATCGGGGCCTATGACCCCGGCGAATACTGGGAGGAGGTGCGCACCAAGGACGGTCGCGTCATTTTGGACCCCGGCGCCTTTTATATTCTGGTTAGCCGCGAGGCGGTGACGATCCCGCCCACGCATGCCGCCGAAATGGCGCCCTATATGGCCATGGTAGGCGAATTCCGGGTGCATTACGCGGGCTTTTTCGACCCCGGTTTCGGCTGGGCCGAGGCCGGCGGCGCGGGGTCACGCGGGGTGCTGGAGGTGCGCTGCCACGAAGCGCCCTTCGTGCTGGAACACGGTCAAATCGTGGGGCGTCTGGTCTTTGAACGCATGGCCGAAACGCCCGAGACACTTTATGGCCGAGAGATCGCGTCGAATTACCAGGGCCAGGGCCTCAAGCTCAGCAAGCATTTCCGGGTGGATTGATTTTTCTGCGAAGGATCGGGGCGTCTTGGAAATGGTGTGTTCAAAAAGAAAAGCGCCGCGCTGACGATTTTCGACAGCGCGGCGATTTTCGTTTCACCCTCAGCAATCCTGCCCCCGGCGTCTTATGACCGCTTCAGGCGGCCACGCGCTTTGCTGAGCTAAAAGGCTCTGAGCAGAGGGACGCGCCCGCATTCCACTCGGCGATTTCAACTGCGAATGGCCCCTTTGTGCCTTCCGCGACGCGGATCAGGATCGCTTCGCCTTCTTCGACACCGCGGAAGCCCGCGCGGATCAGCGCGGTCACATGAAAAAAGCAATCCCGCGTTTCACCAAAGACCTGCGCATAGCCATAGCCCTTGTCAAGCTCGAACCATTTGACCCGGGCGGGCCGGAATTCATCGGACACATACTCGGCCTCTGACAGCCCCTCGACTGCGTCTTCGAAGGGCGTCTGCGGCGCTTCGACCACCAAGATCTCGCGGGTCTGCAGACCGCGGCTGGTTTCGACGCAAAACACCTCGACCCAGCTATCGTCCGCAAGCGTTTGACGGCCGTAAGCCTGAAGCGCGCTGGCCGGGATCAGCACATCGGCGCCGGACTCTTCGTCGACAAAAAAGCCGAACCCCTTCACCGGATCGTACCACTTGACTAGGCCGGCAGTGCGGCAGGTGGCTTGGTCGCTCAGATGCGTGATATTCGATGTCATGTCGTATCTTTCCTTACTGGAGTACTTGTTAACGGGTTGGTCTTGGGCTGGCCTTAGGCGGCCCGGCGCAGTTCATTCGGCTCGGCAAGAAGCACGGCACTGGCGACGCAAGTCATGCGGGTTCCGGACGAACGGAAGAACCGGGCCGATGCCGTAGCGTTCATGCCAAGGTGGCTGCGAAGTTCTGCTTTTGTGATCCGCGAGTGGTTCATTCCTCTAGCTCCTGTCTGGTGCCCAGCCACAACACGGTGGGCCTGTTGTTCTTGCAGCGCGTCATGCCCTGACGAATCCCTTATGCACGACCTGTCCTAGACGAAGCCGGAATGCACCGTTCATCGTTTGTTAAACGAGCAACGCAGTCGATCGATGGCTTTTGAATGCAGCCACCGCATTGAAACGATTGGGTTTTCGAGGGAAGATCAGGCCCATGCGGGGCCTCTTGCGACGCAGATCGCGTCAGGTTCAGGCGGGCGCCGGCGCGTCCGACTTGGCCGATGGCAGGCCCGTCACATGGGCGTTCGGTTTGGGCAGCCGGATAACGACCATGAGCCCGCCCAGGTCCTCGGATTCGAGCAGGTCCAGAGAGCCGCCATAGGCATGCGCGATATCGCTTGAGATCGCGAGGCCAAGCCCGGTTCCCGGCACCGCCGTGTCCAGCCGCGCGCCCGCTTGCAACGCCTGTTGGCGGCGGTCGGGGCAGATGCCGGGGCCGTCATCCTCGATGATGATCTCAACCGAGTCGTCCGAAAGACGCGTGGACAGCCGAATGCAGCCCTGGCTCCATTTCAGCGCGTTTTCCAGCATGTTGCCCATCATCTCTTCGAGATCGTGCTGATCGACGACGACCACGCAGTTATCCGCTTTCGCGCAGTCGATCGCCTTGTCGACGCTCAAGACGCGGTCCCGCTGTGCGGCCATGGAGGTGAAGAGCCGCGCCATCCGGTCAACGGACGCGCTCAGATCGGTGCGCAGGTTGCCCATCGCCGATGAGCTTGACGCGCGCAGGCGTGCGAGCGACCGAACGATCTGTGCGTCGATGCGGTCAAGCGCTTCGCGGGCGCGCTCTGTCTGGCCGGTGCGCCGGCTCAGATCGTCAAGTTCGTTACGAAGGGCCGCAGACGGAGTTTTAAGCGCATGCGCAAGGTCCGCGGCCTGTCGCCTGCCCCGCGCCACGATTTCGCGATTCCGGGTCAGCAACGCATTGATATCAGATACGAATGGCGCAACCTCTTCTGGGTAATCGTCGGCATTCAGGGTCTCACCCTCATCCCATCTATGCGCCACGTCCTGGCGCACCTTCGCAAGCTGACGAAGGATGACCGAGACCTGCGTGACCGCGCTGGCGATGCTGAACACGCCGATGATTGCAAAGGCCAGAAAGATATTCGCCTGCATCGATTGGCGCTCGCTGATCAGGTCATTGAGCGACAAGGCGACGCTTACCACATAGCGTGACCCGTCTTCGAAGGTGATGGCTTCGCGCATTCCGCGAATTGGCCCGCTTGCGGCCTCGGCCTGCCAGAAATGCGGACGCGTCGACACGTGCGTCATTCTCGGCAACGTCGTGTCGAACAGCGACCGTGAGGTCAGCATCAGGCCATCCGGCCCTTCGATCTGCCAGTAACGCCCCGAATAAGGTCGGCTATAACCCGGATCCGTCAGAAGGTTTTCGATCGCTGCGGGGTCGTTCGCGCTGTTTCCAAGTGCGGTGACGACTTGAAGGTGGCGCTCGGCAAGCAGGGATTCGAACCGTTCGGTGGCGACATTGTCGAAAAACTTGATCAGCAGGAAGACACAGACCACGAAGGACGCCATCGCCCAGATCAGTCCCCCTAAAATCGCGCGTCGCCGAAGTGAGGACATCTTCAGAGATCTATCTTGTAGCCTTGGCCGCGCGCAGAGGTGATCAGATCGTTGCCAAGTTTCTTGCGCAAGCGGTTCACGAAAACGGCAATCGTGTTGGAATCGCGGTCCCCGTCATATTCATAGATATGCTCGGACATTTCGGTCCGCGAGATCATGCGCCCGGCATTGTGGAACAGGTATGACAGCACAGCCAGTTCCTGTGCGGTCAGCGAGACCGGCATACCGTCCTTGATTACCGTGTTCGTGCGGGTGTCGAACGAGACGGAACCTTTTTCAAATAGCGGACTGGCGTTCCCGGACTGCCGCCGAAGCATCGCGCGAATACGCGCCGAAAGCTCGGGCATAAAGAACGGCTTGGTCATGTAGTCGTCGGCGCCCGCGTCAAGCCCGTCGACACGCTCATGCCAGCCGTCGCGCGCCGTGAGAAGCAGAACGGGTGTTTGCACCGCTTCCTTGCGCCATTGTTTGATGATCGAGATGCCGTCCCGGCTGGGAAGGCCGATATCCATGACAACAAGGTCGTAGGGTTCGACCTGTCCCATGTACAACGCTTCTTCGCCATCAGCCACGGCATCTACGGCCCGGCCTTCATCCGAAAGCGAGGTTTTGATCTGGTCACTCAATACGGGGTCGTCTTCGACGAGTAAGATACGCATGCGTGGGTGATACTGGGCGATGCGGTCTAAACTAAGGCGAGGATAAGGTGCGGATGGCGTTATTTCTTGCCGCCGCCGCCACCGCCATTGCCGCCGCCGCCACCGCCAGCATTGCTGCTGCCGCCACCAGAGTTCGCATTTCCGGCGACATCCCTGCCGCGGTTGTCATAACGACCATTCCCGCGGCCGCGGTTCGATTTGCCGTTGGTGCCGTCGACCGCTGCGCGAACTTCACGCATCTTGCGTGAGTTCTGGCGCACGAATTCGCCGGTCTTCCCATCCAGCACGACGAAAGCCAGTCGGCCGTCGGGAAGCTTCATCATGACCTGATAATAGATGCCATCCAGATCGAACGCCCGGACATCCACCAGATTGCCTTCAACCCGGCTTTCGACTTTCTTCAGGATTTCGGTCAAGGGAAGGCTTTGGCCCGTTTGCACACTGGCGCGCACCTCAGCCTGATTGAGCTCGCCCACCTTGGCGTGGGCGGCGGTCGCGACAAAACCCGCGACAACAGAACTTATGATCAAATGTTTAAACGTCATGCACCATCCATATCCGAATCAAAATTAACGCAGCGTGAACACCACGTTGCGCGCCGGTTCAATCCGGGTCTGGCCTAAGAGACATGCCGAAAACGGCCAATTTCGATGCCCTTTGATGTGACTAAAATTGTTTCATATCATCAAGTTGGGCGAATTTCTGAGTGCTGGAGTACGCGTGATATGAATTGCTTCTCAAAATCCCTCTCAATGCTTCTGACAGCGACGGTTCCGGCACTCGGAACCGCGCCTTTGTTAACGTCCTTCATGGCGGCCGACGCTGCTTATGCGGGCAATGGCCATGGAAACGGAAATGCACAAAGCCGCGAACACGGTGGTCGGGGCAACGGCCAGGAAAATGCGAAAAACGAAGACACCGCGCGCGGAGAGATCGCACGCGAGTTGAAAGGTATGAATGCGATGCATGCAAGTGAAACTGCTCTTGAAGCTGCGGCACAGAACAGCCGCGTCGGCCAGATTGCGATCTATCGAGACATGGCGCAGGAATCGGGCGAAGCCTTCAAGGCGTGGCAATCCGCATATCTCGATTATCGCAAGCTGCTGGACGGCTATACCGGTCGCAAGTCCGGTGAGATCGAGGTTGATATCGCGGCACTCGATGAAACATCCGAGACGTATGAAGCCGATCTAAAGGCCCTGATGCTGGAGTTCGAGGCGGCACAGGATCACGAATGGCAACTGGCCGAGGCCGCGCAACTGTCGAACGACGCGATGCAGGTTTACGAAAACGCGACGGTCGCCGAAGCCGATGCGCTTGAGACCCTGACCGGCGGCGGCGTGCTTTCCGAAGCGGCGCTGGCCGAGTTTCGCACGCGGCTTGGCCTTTAAACCAAACCCCAAATCACCCTGACCTGCGGCGGCAGCTGTCCGGATTGCCACGGCAATCCTAGACAGGGCCGCCGTTTTCGTTTGTAGGTGTCTGCTGTCTGACGGATCCGAGACCCGGTGAGGCGTCAACCTCACAAAGCTTTGGGGGGGCGCCAACGCAAAAACAGTCGCCGGTCAGGGCAACTGTCATCGATTGGTGTGGGCGTTTTGGTTATATCGTTCGCTCAACCAGATAGTGCAGATATCGGGAGCGAAAGGGTCGCTCATTGCGACCCGTTGTCAGGATCGCCGCACATTCTATGCGACGACCGGAAGCCGATCAGGCGGCCTTGGCTTCCGGTGCGGGCGCGCATTTTTTCTGCGGCACGCGGTCGAAATAGTCCCCCCCTGCCAGAACCTGGTCGACCGGAGCGAAGGCGCGCCGGGCGCGTACCCGCTTTTCCGCCCAGGTGTCAAAGCTGGTGACGACAGGCGTGTCGGCTAGCGTTCCGTCGATTGCAAAGTCAAATGGCATCGTCTTGTTCCCCTTCGTGTCTTCAGGCGGTGTCGCTTGTTTGTTTGGCCCATCTTTTGCAGCGTCCGGACCAACCACGACGTCGTCTGTGTTCGCTTTATGACCGATTCTGTTTTTACGAGGCGGAAATGGGGCGTTCATCTTCCGTTTATCTTCAGAGAGGTCTCAGCGTGCCGGGCGGGTTTGATGGTCACCAAGGGAGGCCCGCGGCATGCCCGGCAAGATCAGGCGCGAAGATTAACGTAAGTTAACCAACATGTTGTCGGCGCATTCACGGTCCGTGCCTTAAGTATTAACGCGTTCGGAAAAGTCTTTCGAACCCTACCAACCTGGAGACTGGATATTCATCATGGCCAAAATCAAAACTCAAAATAAGCGCCCCTACCCGACCAAGCAGAAAGCGCGCCACACGCAACTGATCGAGGATTTCATCGCCCTCGAAGAATCGCGTTAGGTTCACGCGCACCCGGCATCTCAAACGCGCCGGTACCGAGAGCTGAGGCGGGCCGGTTCGTGCCCGCCTAGCTTCGAATGCGAGAACCGCCCTTGCCGAAAACCATTTCGCTCGCCGGCTCCCAGGAGAGCCCGCATGTCTCGCCCTCGGCGGGGATCGGCAAGGCCCCGTCCTGACGCACCGTGGCATCCTGACCATCCAGCAACTTCAGATGGACCAGCGTCTCGGCCCCCAGAGGCTCGGAATAGACCACCGTCCCGGCAAGATCGGTTTCTGTCTGGGGGACAAGGCGGATGTGTTCCGGGCGGATGCCGATCTTCGCACCGTCTTCGATGTGGCGTCCAAGGCGTTTGGCTTGCAGGAAATTCGTGGGCGGCGAGCCGATAAACCCAGCCACAAACTCGGTGGCCGGGTCTGAATAGACGTCCAGCGGTTTGCCGATCTGGTCGGCCACCCCTGCGTTCATGACGATCATGCGGTCGGCCAGTGTCATCGCCTCGACCTGGTCATGGGTGACGTAAAGCGACGTGACCCCCAGATCGCGCTGGAGCGACTTGATCTCAAGCCGCATCTGGACGCGCAGCTTGGCATCGAGGTTTGAGAGCGGTTCATCGAACAGGAACACCGCGGGCTTGCGCACGATGGCGCGGCCCATTGCGACGCGCTGACGCTGGCCGCCCGAAAGCTCACGCGGGCGGCGCGTGAGATAGGGTTCGAGTTGCAGGATCTCGGCCGCCGTGTCCACGCGCTTCTTGATCTCGTCGGTCGGCACCTTCGCGATCTTCAGGCCATAGGCCATGTTATCGAAAACCGACATGTGCGGATAAAGCGCATAGTTCTGAAACACCATCGCGATGTCGCGGTCCATCGGTTCGACATCGTTGACCGCGCGGTCGTTGATGCGCACCTCGCCCGAGGTGACGGTTTCAAGCCCCGCGACCATGCGCAGAAGGGTCGATTTCCCACAGCCCGACGGCCCGACGATCACGATGAATTCGCCGTCGGCGATGTCGATATCGACGCCGTGGATCACCTCGGTCTTTCCATAGGATTTCCGAAGGTTTTCAAGCGCAACGGTCGCCATTCACTTCTCGCTTTCCACTAGCCCGCGTACAAAGAGTTTCTGCATCCCGATCACGACAAGCACCGGTGGCACCATGGCCAATATCGACGTCGCCATGATGACCGGCCAGTCGGCGGTGTCGTCGCCCGACGGGAACATCTGTTTGATGCCCATCACGATGGTGTTCATTTCAGGATCCGTCGTGATCAAAAGCGGCCAGAGATACTGGTTCCAGCCATAGATGAAGAGGATCACGAAAAGCGCCGCGATGTTCGTGCGGCTCATCGGCAGAAGGATATCGAAGAAGAACCGCATCGGCCCCGCACCGTCGACACGGGCGGCTTCGGCCAGCTCATCCGGGACGGTCATGAAGAACTGCCGGAAGAGGAAGGTCGCGGTGGCCGAGGCGATAAGCGGCAGGATCAGGCCCGAATAGCTGTTGAGCATCCCGAAATTGGCGATGACCTCGTAGGTGGGTACGATCCGCACCTCGACCGGCAACATCAGCGTCAGGAAGATAAGCCAGAAGAAAAGCGTCCGCCCCGGGAAGCGGAAATAGACGATGGCAAAGGCCGACAGCAGCGAGATCGCGATTTTACCCAGCGATATGCCTAACGCCATGACGGCCGAGTTGAAGAGCATCGTAGCCACCGGCGCATTCACGCCCGAGGTCAGCGCGCGCGTGTAGTTCTCGATCAGCTTGTCGCCGGGCAAAAGCGGCATCGGCGGCCGCACGATCGCCTGTTGGTCGACGGTCGAGGCCACGAAGGCGAGCCAGATCGGAAAGAAGATGAAGGCAACGCCGACGATCAGGCCCAGATGGGTAAGCCACAGGCCGCTGCCGCGCTTTTGAACCATGCCGCCCTGCCCCGCCATCAGTAATGCACCCTGCGTTCGATGTATTTGAACTGAACCACCGTCAGGACCGAGACTATCAGGAGAAGGATCACCGACTGCGCCGCGGACGAGCCCAGATCCTGCCCAACGAACCCGTCGGCATAGACCTTGTAGACAAGGATCGTCGTGGCCTGCTGCGGGCCGCCGCCGGTGATCGTGTGGATGACACCGAAGGTTTCGAAGAAGGCATAGATGATGTTGACGACCAGAAGGAAAAACGTGGTCGGCGACAAGAGCGGGAAGACGATCGTCCGGAACCGTGTCCAGAACCGCGCCCCGTCGATGGCCGCGGCTTCGATGACCGATTTCGGGATGGCCTGAAGCCCCGCAAGGAAGAACAGGAAGTTATAGCTGATCCGGCCCCAGGCACTTGCGACCACGACAAGGCCCATCGCCTCGCCCTCGTTCAGCACGTGGTTCCAGTCATATCCCAGAAGGCCAATGTACCACGTCACGACCCCGACCCGGGTGTTGAACATGAAGAGCCACAGCACGCCGGCCACCGCCGGTGCAACCGCATAGGGCCAGATCAGAAGCGTGCGATAGGTGCCCGATCCCTTGATCAGCCGGTCGGCCAGCACCGCAAGGTAAAGCGCCACGCCCATCGAAACCACGGTGACGAGGATAGAGAAGATGGCGGTGGTCAAGAACGACGCCCGATAGAAGCGATCGCTTAAAAGGAACTCGAAATTGCCAAGCCCGACCCATTGCATGGAAAGCCCGAAGGGATCGGGAATGAACAGCGACTGCCAGATCGCCTGCCCCGCGGGATAGAAGAAAAAGACCGCCGTGATGACGATCTGCGGGGCGACCAGCAGCAGGGGCAGCCAGATGCCTTTGAATGTGACGCGCTTTTCCATGGCTCGGACGACAGCCGCCCCGGTTTCCCGAGGCGGCCGTTTTCGTCAGTGGCTCAACGCGACGCCTGCTCGAAGCGCCGGAGAAGCGCATTGCCACGCTCGGCGGCGGAATCAAGCGCTTCTTGTGCGCTCTTGTCGCCGGACCAGACGGCCTCGAGCTCTTCATCGATGATCCCGCGGATCTGGTCGAAGGACCCAAGCCGCAGACCCTTTGAGTTCGAGGTCGGCTCTTTCGCGGTCATCTGGATGACCGCGATGTCGGTACCCGGGTTGGCCTCATAGAAGCCTTGCGACCTGGTCAGTTCACCCGCCTCCGTCGTAATCGGAAGATAGCCGGTGTCCTGATGCCACTTGGCCTGGATCTCGGGGCTTGAAAGGAAGTCCATGAACGCCGCGACGCCCGCGTATTCCTCATCCTCGTGTCCTTCGAGAACCCAAAGCGACGCGCCGCCGATGATCGTGTTCTGCGGCTCGTCCGCGACAGCCGTCCAATAAGGCAGCGGGCGCACTTCGAAGTCGAACTCGGCCTCGGAACTGATCCCGGCGTAACCGGCCGAGGATTCCGTAAAGAGCGCACATTCGCCTGCGCGGAAGTTGGCGCCGCCTTCGTTCCGGCGACCGGCATAGATGAACTTGCCGTCCTGCGCCCACTGGCCCATGGCCGAGATATGCGCCACCTGAGCGGGGCCGTTCAGCGCCAGTTCGGTGTCGGTCCCGGCAAAGCCATTATCCTGAGTTGCGAACGGCACGTCGTGATAGGCCGAGAAGTTTTCGAGATGAATCCAGCTTTGCCACGCGGTTGTCATCGGGCAGTCGACGCCAGCGGCCTTGAGTTGATCGAGCACGTCGCCGACCTGTTCCCACGTAGACATATCGGTGTCAGGGTCGATCCCGGCTTCGGACAGCTTGTCGCGGTTGACCCAGAGAACCGGCGTGGACGAGTTGAAGGGCAGCGACAGCATGTTCCCGTCGCCCGACGTATAATAGCCCTTGACCGATCCGATATACTTGGATTGGTCGAACCCGTCGCCCATCACTTCGTAGACCGGCTTGATCGCGCCTTCGGCGGCCATCATCGTCGCCGTGCCAACCTCGAACACCATGAGGATGTGGGGATGTTCGCCAGCACGGAACGCGGCGATGCCAGCGTTCAGGGTTTCGGAATAGTTGCCCTTGTGGCTCGCCACGACCTTGTAGTCGGACTGCGACGCGTTGAAGGTTTCAACCTGCTCGGCCACCAGATCGCCAAGGCGCCCGGTAAAGGCGTGCCAGAACTCGACCTCGGTCTGAGCAAAGGCCGACGTGCTGGACAAAAGAGCCGCGGCCCCTGCCAAAATGCTGAAAGTGGTTTTCATCTAATCCTCCCTGGTTTTGATTTTGCCTTACGATATGAACATATGCAGCTATCGCAACACCTAAATGACACCGCCGTGTCCCAGCGAACCAGGCGCGCTGGCGATTTGAACCGGGCCATTCCAAGCGGCAACCCCGTGCCGCAAGCGACATCGCCAAGGGGAACCAATACCCACGGGCTCAACCTGCCAAGATTATCTTTGAGAACTTCAGATGAGGTGCTAGCGTT
>JABDPT010000204.1 GCA_013042605.1 Paracoccaceae bacterium | reverse complement strand
TGATCCCACGGCCGGACTGATCCAGAGCCAGCCGCGTCTCATCCGTTCGGTCAGCCTTTATGGCCGGATGCAGCAGTTCGCCACCGCGCTCTATTCCCCGCTGATGGGGCGTGGGTTGACGCGCTGGTCGCGGCATGCGGCCAACTACTGGGGTCATAACGCCATCATCCGCACCCGTGCCTTCGCCGCAGCGGCCGGATTGCCGAAGTTGCGCGGCCCGCGGGGCAGGCAGGACCTGATCCTGTCGCATGACTTCGTCGAGGCGGCGCTCTTGCGTCGGGCGGGGTGGGGTGTGCGGCTTTTGCCCGCTGGACACGGCAGCTACGAGGAAACGCCGCAAACCCTTATCGACTATGTGCTGCGCGACCGGCGCTGGTGCCGCGGCAACCTGCAGCACCTGCGCATCGTCTTCGCGCGCGGGCTGCACCCGGTATCGCGGTTCCACCTGTTGCACGGCGCGCTGTCTTACCTGATGTCCCCGCTTTGGCTGGCGATGTTGGCGATCTGGGTACTGGGATCGGTCGGGGCAGGCGGGCTGCCGGTCTTGCAATTCATCGAACAAGACCCGCGATACGTGGTGAGCGGGGCGGCGTTTCAGCCCTATACCGTGGGGCTTTTGCTGGCGATCTACGGCCTTCTTATCGGGCCGAAACTGCTTGCGGTCACGCAGGTGACCCTACGCCCCGGCGGATTGACCGGGTTCGGCGCACCGGGCGATGTGGCACGAAACGTGGTGCTTGAAATCCTTGGCTCGATCCTGATCGCGCCGATCCTGATGGTGCAGCAGACGCGGTCTGTTATCGCGTCCTGCCTTGGCTCTGACGACCGCTGGGCGCCGCAACGCCGCGGTACTGCGTCGGGGTGCGGCTTCGTCACCTGCCTGCGCTTTCACTGGGTCGAAATGGCCATCGGTCTGGTGGTAACCGGCGCCATGGTGGCCGGCATGATGAGCCTCTGGCTGTTGCCCGTGACGCTGAGCCTGCTGGCCGCGCCGCTGGTGTCCTGGGCCAGCGGGCTTCAAGCCCCGCGCCTGTGGCAAACGCCGGAAGATGCTGCCTTTGCAGTGGCCCAGCCAGCCACGTCGCCCGTGGCCGCGCCTGAAGTGGCTTTGCCCTGACGGATTGAAACCTAGTCGCGGTAAACGGCGGCAGTCAGTTTGTAACCGACCCCGTGGATCGTCTTGATCAGATCGCTGCCATCCCCGTCGCCGCCTGTCAGTTTGCGGCGCAGTCGAACGACATGGGCATCAATCGCGCGGTCGGTGATTTGCACGGAGTTCCCGTAAATCATTGAAAGAATGCGCTCTCTCGTCAGGTTTTCGCCACCGGCATCGGCCAGCGCACGTAACAGCGAAAACTCGGTGCTGGTCAGTTCCAGGTCATCGCCGTCGGATTTGCGGCGGGCAACGTTCTTGACCAGATCAAGCTCGATATCCGCGAAGGACAGAACTCCGCTTTGTGTTTCTGCGTTGCTTTCGCGCCCGTTGTAACGGCGCAGCACGGACCGGACGCGGGCCAGTAACTCGCGCGGTTCGTAAGGCTTGGTGACATAGTCATCGGCGCCGATTTCAAGGCCGACGATCCGGTCGAACACCTCGTCACGGGCAGTCAGCATGATCAGCGGGGTTTCCGACGTTTTGCGGATCTGGCGTGCGGCCTCGAATCCGTCTTCGTCGGGCAGGATCAGGTCCAGAACGATCAGGTCGAATCGGTCTTTTTCGACGGCCGCGTACAGCTCCTTGGCCGAAGCCGCGGTGGCGGTGACATAGCCGTGTTTGGAAAAGAACCGGTCGAGAAACGCGGTGACTTGCCGGTCATCGTCGACAATCAAGATCTTCTGCTCCATGTCAGACCGGCCCCCTTCGCTAAGATGTCCCCACTGCGCGGACGTTAGTGTGGCTTGCGCACAGGGGCAACTCGTCGGATGCTGAGACACATGGAACCTGATGGTCACCACGCAACCCTGAAGCGCCCCGTCGCGGTAGCGGTTGCGGCGTTTCTTCTGGTGCTGGTGACTGTATCGCTTGGTGCGGCATTGGGTTTGCTGACACAACGCCAGTTTGACGAAATCCGCGAAAGCTGGGTGGATTACTCTCAGGGAGCCGAGCGGAAGGGGATATTGCTCAGCGAGATCCGCGGGCAGCTTGGCTATGGCGGGATCATCCACAACTTCAAGAATTACGTGCTTCGGCAAGAAGACGTCTATCGCGACCGGACCGAGGCGCTGATGGCCGAGTTCGAAAGGGTCGCGGCGCAGTTCGAGGCGTTGGATCTCAGCACAGAGGAACGCGTCGCGCTTGGTACGATCATTGCGACCATTCGGGAATACGAAGCCAATCTGCCGCTTGCAGTGGCCGCCGTAGACCGGGGGCGTACGGTGATGGAAACCGACACGCTCGTCCGGGTCGACGACACTGCGGCGATTGCCGCATTGGCCGAACTCGAACAGTCCTGGGCAAGCGAGCAACAACTTAGCTCGGCCCGGTTGTTGGGTGCGGTGGGACAGGGGCAAACGCTGATCTGGATCGGGTTTTTGTCGATCCTTGCGCTGGTTCTGGCGGCACTCGCGGTTGGATGGCTGCTTTACATGCTGGTGCGCGATCTGCGCGGCGCGGTCAAGGATCTGGGCGAAGAGCTGCGCGAACGAAAGCGGCTGGAACGATCCGAAGGGCGGCTGGCGACGGCGGTGGAACAAAGCCCGGCCACGATCCTGATTACCGACACGGATGCACGCATTCAATATACCAACAAGAAATTCACCGATGTCACGGGCTGGACGCTGGACGATATTCGGGGCCAGACGCCGGCCTTCCTGCAATCGGGTGAGACTTCGCAGAAAGTCTATCAGCAGATCCGCGAGGGGCTGGCGCGGGGCGAGGCTTGGCACGGTGTCTTTCGCAATCGCAAGAAAGACGGCTCAAGCTATTGGGCAGAGACCACGATCTTGCCGCTGGTCTCGCCCGAGGGGGAGATCCAGAATTACATCGGGATAAGCGAGGACATCACCGAAAACCGCCGCGCCCGCGAACAGGTGGTGCGCGCGCAAAAACTTGAGGCCGTGGGACAGTTGGCAGGGGGCGTGGCGCATGATTTCAACAATATTCTGACGACCATCGTCGGGTCGGCCCATCTGGCGGCAATGGATGCGCCCGAGAAAAGCGATCTTGAGGGTGAGATCAAACAGATCGACATCGCCGCGCGCCGGGCGCAAAGCCTGATCCGTGGCTTGCTGACCTTTGCGCGGCGCGAACCGGGTGAAAAGCGGTCGGTCAATATCGGGACCATGATAGACGAGGTTCTGGGCCTTCTGCGCGCTTCTATCCCGCCGGTGATCGCGCTGCGGCATGTGCCGCCGGATGGGCCGGTCTTCGTTCTCGGCGATCAGACGCACCTGCATCAGATCATCATGAACCTGTGCCGCAACGCGGCCGAGGCGATGGCGGGCCAAGCTGGAGAGATCGTCGTGACCGCGCGCCATTGCGACCCGCCGGAAGAAAAGACCGAGGTTGCGCATGGCTGGGTCTGTCTGACCGTCAGTGATGACGGCCCGGGCATGTCGGGGGATACGCAGGCGCATCTGTTCGAACCCTTCTTCACCACCAAACCCATCGGCAAGGGGTCGGGGCTTGGCCTGTCGGTGGTGTATGGGCTGGTCGATGAGATGGGCGGGCGTATCACGGTCGACAGCGAAATCGGGCGCGGCAGCACCTTTACCATCCTGTTGCCCGCCGCGCTGGCGTCGGACGAACCCGAAGCTCCGGGCCGGGGCGAGCTTGCACGCGGCAACGAGCGGGTGATCCTGATCGATGACGAGGCCGAAGTGGTGGGTACATTTCGAAGACTGCTTTTGCGGCTGGGCTATCAGGTCGAGGCGTTCACGTCGCCCGTTGTTGCGCTAGAGCGGTTTCGCACGGATCCCGCCCGTTTCGATATCGTCATTTCGGACATGGTGATGCCGGATATGAGCGGTGAAGAACTTGTGCGCGCCCTGCGCGATCTGCGCCCCGATATCCCTGTGATCTTTTGCAGTGCCTACAAGCCCGGACGCGTCGTGCTGCCCGGCCCGGCGCCCGAGATGCTGGACAAACCGGTGCAGCCCGCGCTTCTGGCGCAAGAGATCAGGGCGCAACTCGACAGGGTCGAGAAGGCCCCGGCATAGACCGCAACGGTCGCAACATTTCGTCACAACTTTTCATGTAATATCATCCCGCTCGCAACATCTGCCGCGCTAGTGCCTGTTAGCGTTTCTTCAAGGCCCGTTGTTTCGTCGATCAGTCATTCCTTTCAAAGGTGGTTTTTCCAAATCCGGCACGGGTCTTTCGAAGTGGCGGTGGAGCGTCTTGCATTATCTTGTCCTAGTTCAGATCATTTGTTTTTCCGTCTGGAAATCGACCCTTACAGGGTTGCGTCGCTTAACGTCGCACCTGCCACAACTCTACCCAGATGCCGAAACTGCGAGGCCCGCGGCTCTGATTGCCGCCGGGCAGAAGGAGGATTGAACTCATGAAACACACGTTATCCCTGGTTTGCGGGGCAATCCTTCTGGCCGGCGCGGCCGTGGCGCAGGATGTGACGCCAGACGCGCCGCTCGAGGTGAATGCCGCACGCGCCGAGCTTGGCAAGCGCCTGTTCTACGACACGCGCCTTTCGGGTGACACATCGCTGGCCTGCGCAAGCTGTCATCAGCCCGACAAGGCGTTTACCGATGGCATGGCGCTGTCGGATGCCTATTCGGGCGCCGCGCATTTCCGCAACACGCCGACTTTGGCCAATGTGGGCTTCCGCGATGCCTGGCTGCACGACGGACGGCTCGGCACGAACCTCAACGACGTCGCGCGCGAGATGATCACCGAAACCTACCTGATGAACATGGACATGCGCATCATGCAGGAGCGGCTGAAGCAGGACCCGGTTTATGTCGAGATGTTCGCGGCTGCCGGCATGTCCGAGCCCGGCAACGGCGGCGCCCGCAACGCGCTGATGGACTTCATGAAGACGATCCAGTCGCGCAATGCCCCGATCGACACCGGAGCGATGTCAGCGGCGGCACAGCGCGGGCAGGGAATATTCGAGGGCAAGGGCGGATGCGCAAGCTGTCACTCGGGCAACCGCTATACCGACGACAAGCCGCATAACACCGGCGTGCCCACGAACCCCGAGATCTGGGCCGATCCCGAACGTCATTCGGCCTTTGTCACCTATGCAAAGTTCATGGGCGTGCCGAACTACATGAACCTGCGCGAGGATATCGGCGCCTATATCCGCACCCATAATGACGACCGGCGCCGCACCTTCCTGACACCATCCCTGCGCGAACTGGCCTATACAGCGCCCTATATGCACAACGGCATATTCGCCACGCTCGAAGAGGTGGTGGACTTCTACGATGCCGGAGGGGGGAACGATCCGCTGAAAGATGCGCGGCTCAGCCCGCTTGGCCTTGTGCCCAGTGAAAAGGCCGATCTGATCGCCTTCCTCAATTCCCTGAGCGGCGACAGCTTTGACACCGATGAATACGTCTGGCGCGAAGACGACTTTGATTACGCCGTGATCGAAGACTGGCGCAATGCGCGGAATTGAGGAGGCGATGATGACACCTATCAAAACGATAACGGCCGCCGCGCTGACGGTTACGATCACCGGGATGGCCTTTGCCGATGGCCACCGCCCCGCCGAACTGGCCGCCCTCGGGCCGCCGCCCATTCCGGCGGACAATCCAATGACGCCTGAAAAGATCGCTCTGGGCGAGATGCTCTTTTTCGATCCGATCCTGTCGGGCAACAACAACATGCCCTGTTCGGCCTGCCACCGGCCCGAGGCTGGTTGGGCGGTGCAGGACAAGATCAGCTTCGGCTATCCCGGCACAACCCACTGGCGCAACAGTCAGTCGGTGGTGAACTCGGCCTATTACGGCAAGCTCTTCTGGGCCGGATCGTCGGGCAGCCTTGAGAAACAGGCGCGCTCTGCCGCGCGCGGTGGTGTCGCGGGCAACGGCGAAGACGACATGATGGAGGCGCGTCTGGCCTTTGTGCCAGAGTATCGCGAGGCGTTCCGTGAGGTCTTCGGCGATGACTGGCCCAGCGTCCGCCACGCCTATATGGCCATCGCCGCCTATCAGCGCACCCTGGTGCAGACCGACACGCCGTTCGACGAATACATGCGCGGCGATGATGATGCGCTGACCGACGCCCAAAAGCGCGGCCTCGATCTTTTCACCGGCAAGGCCAATTGCGTGACCTGTCATAATGGCCCGCTGTTGACGAACCAGGCCTATTACAACCTTGGTGTGCCGCCCTATGACGGTTGGGAAGACGATCCGATCGCCCAGATCACCTTCCGGTTCGAGCTTTTCGCCAAGGGGTCGACCGAAGAAATGTATCGCACCACGAAGGACGATCCGGGGCTTTATTTCCGTACCAAGCAGAAGGCCGACAAGGGCAAGTTCCGTGTGCCAAGCCTGCGCTACACCGCCTACACCTTCCCCTACATGCATAACGGCATGATCGAGACGCTGCGCGATGTGGTCGTGTTCTACAACGAGGGCGGCGGCGAGAACGAATTCGCCGAAAACAAGACCGGCATCATTCAGCCGCTTGGTCTGAGCGATGGCGAAATCGACGATCTGGTGGCGTTTCTCGAAAGTCTGAGCGGCGATGAGATTTTGCCCGACGACCCCGAGATCCCGGTCATGCAACCCCTTCCCATGGCGCAGAATTGACGAGGAGACAGATAAGATGAGCAAAGTTGATCCAAAGATCCTCGCCGCCATCAACGGTGAAAACGGGGAAGCCGCAAAGGCGGGCACGCTCAAATGCCTGATGAGCCGCCGGTCGTTTCTTTTGACCAGCGGGATCGCCACAACGGTGGTGATGGTCGGTGTGCCCGGCATGCCCGAGGCGCAGACCCCGGCGGTCGTGTCGACCTATCCACGCAAGTTGATCGCCAAGCTAAGTGAGCTGACCGTCGATGAGCCCTTTGATTTCGAGTACCCGGATGAAGGGCAATATGCGGAATCGATCCTCGTGAAGCTGGGCCAGAGATCCGGCGGCGGTATCGGCCCAGACGAGGATGTCGTGGCGTTCAACTATACGTGCACCCATCAGGGCGGCCCGCTTCAAGGCACCTACCAGGCCGCCGACAAGGCGCTTGGCCCTTGCCCGCTTCACCTGACGACCTTCGATCTGACCCGCCACGGCATCTTTATCGCCGGGCAGGCCTATCAGTCGCTACCGCAGGTGCTCTTGGAACTTGATGGCGACGATATCTACGCCGTTGGCATGTTCGGCCTGATCTATGGCCGTTTCGATAATCTTCAGGGCTGAGGAGGCACCCGATGTCCACACCGTATTACGTTCCCGAAACATCCGTTCCGCTTCCGCCGCCCGATGCCGACGTCATTTCGACTGCTTGCGACTATTGCATCGTTGCGTGCGGTTACAAGGTCTATCGCTGGCCCGTTGCGGGCGGCAAAGTGGGTGGCCCGCGCGCCGAGGAAAACGCCTTTGGCGAAGACTTCCCCGTGGCCCCGTTGGGCGCGTGGATCGCGCCAAACATGCACAATATCGTGCTTCACAACGGCGAACCGCATCACATCGTGATCATTCCCGACAAGGATGCCGAATTCGTCAACTATTCGGGCAATTCATCGATCCGTGGCGGGGCATTGGCGCAAAAGGTCTATAACCCGCAAACCCCCACCCGCGACCGGCTGCAATCGCCGATGGTGCGGATGTTCGGGGTGCTGATGCCGGTCACCTGGGACTTCGCGCTCGATATCGCGGCCGAGGTCGGCAACCACGTTCTCGAAAAGCACGGGACGAATGCCTACGGGGTCAAGACATTCTCCTACGGGTATATGGAAAACACTTATGCGATCACGAAATACGCATTGCGTCACGTGCGTACGGCGAATTTCACCTTCCACGACACGCCGTCCGACGTGACGTCGACGCCCGGCTTCCGGGATGCGGGGTTCGACAATTTCGGCCCCAGCTACGACGACTGGGCCGATGCAGACACGCTTTTGATGTGCGGCACGGACCCCTACGAGTCGAAAACGATCCTTTTCACCGATTACATCATGCCGGCCATTCAGGGCGGTCAGAAGGCGATCTTCCTTCTGCCGCGCCGGACCTCCGGCACCGCGTTTGCCGAAAAGAACGGCGGCATGGTCATCGACATTCAGCCCGGCACCGATTTGCCCGTGGTTCTCGCCATCGCGCGGGTCATTGTCGAAAACGGCTGGCAGGATGACGAGTGGATTCAGAATTGGGTCAACAACAAATGGGAAAGCTCTTCCGGCTTTGGCCAAGGCACGCGGAACACACCGTGGCAGTGGCGCACGACATGGGGCCAGTTCCAGACAGCAGGCTTTGAAGACTGGAAAGAGTGGCTGCTGGCGCAGGATTACTCCGTCCCGGAAAAAGCCGCCGAGATCGCCCAGATCGACGTGCAGAAGATCTATACGGCGGCCGAGTGGATGGCCAAGCCGAAAGAGGATGGCACCCGCCCCAAAACCTCGATCATGATCGAGAAAGGGTTCTATTGGTCCAACAACACCGGCAATACCCAGGCCATATCGGCGCTGGGCATCACGGTCGGCGCGGGCGGACGGCCCGGACAAGTGATCGGTCGTGCGGGCGGTCACCAGCGTGGCGGTCTTCGCGGCGGGGGATACCCACGCAACAAGTCGCCCGAAAAGCTGCCCGGTCGTCGCCGTCGCGCGATGGATACCGACCGTTATCTGATGAGCGGCCACACACGGCTCGCCCATGTCATCGGGACGACATGGGTGCAGGCGATGTGCGGGTCGCAATCGCTTCAGGCCAAGTTCGACGAGCTGACCACGCGCAACCCGCATCAGGTCATGAGTTTTGACAAGGCCGACATCATCGACACGCTCAAACGGCGCGCCGACAGCGGCGGCATGGTCGTGTGGGACCAGGATATATATCTGGTTGACCCGATTGGGGCGCGTTATGCCGACATCGTCTTTCCCGCCAGCGGCTGGGGCGAAGAGACGTTCACGCGGGCCAATGGCGAACGGCGTATCCGGCTTTATCCCAAGTTCTACGATGCACCGGGCGAGGCCAAGCCGGATTGGTGGATCATCGCCAATCTTGCCAAGAAGATGGGTTTCGAAGGCTTTGACTGGCAGAACTCGAACGAGGTCCTGGAAGAAGGCGCGCGCCATTCGCGCGGCTCGCGCAAAGACTTCAACATGGTGCATGTCGCCGCGCGCCGCGAAGGCAAGACCCTGCATGAAAAGCTGGGCGAATTCGGCACCAACGGCATTCAGGGCCCTGTTCTGATGGATGCCGCGGGCAATCTGGTGGAAACCAAGCGGCTGCACGATGTGAACCGCGTGCTGCCGGAAGAGGGGCCCATCGGGTCCACGGTCTTCAACAAGAAGCTCACGCATTTCAACAGCCAGACCGGCAAGTGCAACATCCAGAAAGCGCCCTGGGATCTCTTCTCGAGCTATTGGGAATGGCTCAAACCGCGCGAGGATGAGATCTGGATCACCTCGGGCCGCATCAATGAGCGTTGGCAGTCTGGCTATGACGACCGCCGTCGCCCCTATATCGTGCAGCGCTGGCCCGAAAACTGGATCGAACTGCATCCCAAGGTGGCCGAGGCGCGGGGCATCGAAAGCGGCGACTACGTGCAGGTCTATTCCGACCGTATCCCAGTTCAGAAAGACACGATCGTCGGCGTCGAAGGCAACGATTTCGACTTCGCAACGTTGCTCAGAAACGGTCATATCGAACTGACCAAAGCGTCGATCACGGCGGTGGCGATCGTCACGCCGGCGGTGAAGGAAAACCTTGGCTACATGGATTTCCTGCACACGGCGCAGCCCGCGAATGCCTTGGCGGGGCGCGTCGTCGACTGGATCAGCGGCAACTACAACTACAAGATGGGCGTGGGCCAGGTGCGCAAGATGGGCGAAAGCCCCTACAAGCACCAGTTCCGGTCGATGTCCTTTGCCCGGCGCGATATCGCCTGACCTTCCTGCGGGCCCTGCTGGTGCGATCAGCAGGGCCCGCGCCATCCTTTCGACCAATCAAAGGACGTTCCCATGCAGGCCGATGGTGCCCATGCCATGACCGAACCCAGCACGCTTGGCGCGTTCGATCAGTTTCTCAACAGTGAAAACGAGGTTCTGCGCTGCGCGGCCGTCACGGCGCTTGCCGCTTGGGGCGAAGCACCGGTTGAGGCGTTGCGCGCAGCCTTGCTTGTCGCGCGGATGGACCCGGACCCCGATGTGCGCAGCGATGCGATGGAGGCGCTGTCTCAGGTGGCCTGTACCGAAGACGCCGACGCCTTGCGCCATTCGCTGATGGAAGACCCGGTACGCGAGGTGAAGGTCGCGGCCATCGACGCGCTTGCGAATATCGGCGACACGGCTTCGATCCCGCTTTTACGTGAACTCGCGCTGTCGCGATGCGAAGACAAGGTGGCATGGGAAGACGGCGGTACCGACTGGGAAGACTGGCTTGACGTCCAGATTGCCGCAATCGCCGCGCTGGGCCGGCTAAACGCGGAAGAGGCAATCGAAGACCTGATGACCTCGCGTGCAGATGAATACGGGCAAGCGCTGGATGTGCCGGTCTTCGCCGCATTTGCCCGGATGGGCACGGTGGGTGTGGCCGCCCTGATCGCCATCTTCGAACTTGAAACCGGTCTCTCGCAAAGCCGTGCCGCCGATGCGCTTTCGGCAGCGGCCCCCGATGCCTTGGCCGGGAATATCGGGATGATGATGACCGCCGAAAACCCGATTTTGCGACGCCTCGCGGTCGGGCTCTTGCCGCCCGATGACCCGGCCTGTGCCCGCTTCGCCCGCGAAGACACGGATGCGGGCGTGCGGCGGTTTGCGCTTGAACGCTGTGCCGCCCACAGACCGGCGCACGCAGTCGCCGCGCTGGGCGACCCTGATGAAGGGGTTCGGTCCGCGGCGTTGACCCACCTTCCCGATACTCTTGACGACGACACCGCACAGGCCGTGATCGACAACGTGGCGGCATGGATGCAGGTTGCGGGTGCCGATCTTGCCGTTGCCTCGGCGACCATGCTTCCTCGTCTTGCCGGTGCGCGGGCCGAAGCGCCGCTTCGCGCGCTACTGGACGATACGGACCGACCGCTTCAGGCCCGCATCGCTGCCGTGCGCGCCCTGGGTGCGATTGCCCCGGCGGTTGAGACGGACACGTTAACTGGGCTGATGGAAAACCCCGCCCAACAGGTCCGCGCGGCGGCTCTGACCCTGCTGCGCGACCGTGCGAATGCGAGTGATCTGATCGCCGCCTCTGCAATAGGTGAGGCCATCCAAGGCAGTTTCGTTTCGCCCCAAGCCGCCGTGATTTCGCGCGACGAACCTGACAGCGCGCCAGAGTTCGCAACCCCCAAGGAAGGCTCTGGTCCGCGCCGCATTCACATCACGCCCGAAGGCGACATCATCGACCTGAACGATCAGGACGACGCACCGAACGGGCAGTCGACGCTGGATGCAATCTTGGCCGGGACCACGCCGGATGACGTCGTGACCCCCCCGGAATTGGCCGAAGACACGCCGGAAGAAAGCGGATCGAAACGCCGCCGACGTCGGCCGGTCGAGGGGACCGATCATGTGGCCGAGTCTTTGTCGCTAGAGGCATTGCAGATCGCAGGGCATGTCGATGCCGACCCGATAACAGAAGCGGTCTTGGCCCAGCTTGTAAGCAAGGACGATATCCGACGCCGGGCTGCCTGGAAGGCCATTGGCGCCCATGAGATCCTGAACGGCGATAGTGAAGAAGTGCAACGCGCCCTGTCTGACAGTGATCCGATCGTCCGTCACGCGGCGTTCGGGATTGCGCTGTCCCCTGGTGCCGCGCCCGAGACCATTCAAGCTGCGTTGAAGGATGACGATGCATTGATCCGCGCCACCGCGATCCCCGCCTTGGCAGCCGAAGCCGCGCTTGAATATCTGGCGGATCCTGCCCTTGCCGTGCGCCGCAATGCAATCAACCGGATCCTCACCTGCGATGATCCGAGCTTGCTGACATCGGCGGTCGAGCGGCTATTGGTTGCCGAACGCGCAGATATTCTCGGTGATCTTCTCAAGGGGTCGGCGGTTGCGCGCGCCCATGCTTTGGGACTGCTCGGCGCTGGGGCGGGATCGGCGCGCCGCGCATTTGTTCTTCTCAATGGGTTCGCCGGGATCGGGGCACAAGCCGCGTGAACATCGCGTTTACCATGGCCCGCGAGGGGCAGATCATCGACCCGCTTCTCGCTGGGCTTGCCGCACGGTTGAGCGACGAAGGCGCAAGACTGGCCGGGATCGTTCAGCACAACACTGACAGGCCGGATGCCGCGCCATGCGACATGGATGTTATTGTGCTGCCCGATGGGCCGGTCCGGCGGATTTCCCAGTTTCGCGGGATCGGCGCGCGCGGCTGTCGGCTTGACACGCATGCCTTCGAAACAGCGGTGCATCTGGTCGCCTCACGGCTTAGCCGGGCGACCGACCTCATGATCGTCAACAAGTTCGGCAAACAAGAGGCCGCCGGGCGTGGCCTGCGCGATGTCATCGCCATGGCGGTGGCGTGGGACGTGCCGGTGATCGTTGGTCTCAACCGGCTTAACGAAGAGGCGTTCCACGCGTTCACGGATGGCGCGGCAACATTTCTTGATCCGACGCCCGAGGCGCTGCTTGATTGGGCGCGCGTCGTCATGCGGGCGCCAAACCTGACCTGATCGCACCGGCTGGACCCGTCGGCGATTTGTGGTAGGACGCAACCGTCTGTCGCCACACCACGAGGATGCCATGGCCGCAACTGCCCCTGTCTGTGATTTCGGCTGGCCCGCGCCGTCGTTCACGTTGCCCGCAACCGATGGCAAGACCTACGGCTTAGGCGATGTGACCGGCCCGAATGGCGTGGTCATCGTCTTCATATGCAATCACTGTCCCTTCGTGAAGGCGATCCTCGGGCGTCTGGTGCGCGATGCGCGCGATCTGGCCGGTCACGGGATCGGATTTGCGGCCATCAGTTCCAATGATGTCACCGCCTATCCGCAGGATAGCTTTGAAAATATGGCGATCCTTGCGCGCGAAGAAGGGTTCCCGTTCCCGTATCTCTTTGACGAGGATCAGTCGGTCGCCAGCGCCTATGGGGCGGTCTGCACGCCGGACTTCTTCGGCTTTGATGCGGGCCACGGTCTGCAATATCGTGGGCGGCTTGACGCGTCGGGCATGAACGCCGGGCCAACCGATCTGCGCCGCGAACTCTATGAGGCGATGGTTCAGGTGGCCGAAACCGGAGCAGCGCCGAAGGAACAGGTTCCGTCCATGGGCTGTTCGATAAAATGGAAGACGGACATTTGAAGGCCGTCATCTTCGACCTCGACGGAACCCTGATCGACAGCGCCCCGGACATTCGCAAGATCGCGAACGAGGTGCTGGCGGGCGAGGGGCGCGCAGCGGTCACGCTGGCCGAGACCCGCGGCTTCATCGGCAGCGGGGCGGCGGCCTTTGTCAGCCGCATGATGGCGGCGCGGGATTTGCCCAAGGCGGATCATCCCCGCCTTCTGGAGCAGTTTGTGGCCCGCTATGAAGGGGCCGTCGACCTTTCGCGGCTTTATGACGGGGCCATCGAGGTT
>JABDPT010000203.1 GCA_013042605.1 Paracoccaceae bacterium | reverse complement strand
AGGCAACGCCCTCTTAGCCGTCGCGTTCGAGGATCGCCTGAATGCGGTTGGTCTTGGTGCCTTCGCTGTCGTCGCCATCGACGATGCCTTTGATAATCGCGATCTGGCTGAGGCTCAGCTGATCGATATTGTCGGTGGGCAGGCCGCGCGACTTCAGCTCGTTGAAGACAGCACCCGTGAGCATGTTGAATTCCATGTCCATGGCAGTTGCCATCGAGGCGCCCGTGGTTGCAACGGCGGCGGCAATCGCAAGTGCTGAAAGTGTGCGTGTCATAAGTGTAGCTCCTTTAAAGTTTGGTTGTCGTACCCCGGTGTCTTGACCGGTGAGGCGACTATCGAAACGAGGGGGTATTTTGGGAAATCACGAAACATACACGGGGCCCTCACGAAGGTATGGGCTTGACGCAAGCGCTGTGTGAACGCGCAACTGCCGATCTGGGTCGGCTGCAGCTAAACATCCGGAAAAATGGGTTAATTTTCCGTAATGCTTCTCCGGAACGCGTGGGGTTTCGCGGGCCATTCGTGAGTGCGGCGGCCGAGGTGGCGCCCCTCAGCCCGCATTTCAAAGCCGACAAGAATTCGTGCAACACAGGTGAGTGACCCATGCGAGCGCACGGGGGCACGGGCGCGTGACCAGCCCCCGGCTTTTTCGTGAGACCCGTAACAATCCGCGCAAAAAAAATCGGCCCCGCCATCTGGCAGGGCCGACATCGCCGCACACGGCGCTAGGGGCACGACGCTGGGGTCAGGCGTCGGCGCGACGAAAGTCGAGCGCGGCTCCGTTGATGCAATGGACCAGCTTGCCCTTGGCAAACACGATATGCCCAAGATGGCTGCTGCAGCGGCGGCAATGCACCTCGATCATCGCACCGGGGCCGTCATCGCCCATTCCTTCCGGAGGATCGCCGTCGATGGACGACAGCACAGAGCGCGGCTCGGCGTGGGAAAAGAACACCCAACCGATATCCAGCGGCACCTTCCACGTGGACGAATAGACCGTCAGATCGCAGCCCTTGCAGCAATAGGTGCCTTCGGCGGTTTCGGTGACCAGCGGACTGGTATGCGGCAACTCGGTGCTCCCGCGCCGAAGGATCACGTATTCCTCGCGGCTCAGGCGGCTTTGCCACTCTTCATCGCTACGGGTAATCTCGAACTGGAACTCTGACCCGTCTTCGGCGGCATGTGACGGGGTGGGCCGGGCGGCAGCGCCGGCGGTCAGCGCCGTGGCTGCGGTGGCGCTTAAAAAGGTGCGCCGTCCTAGGGGGGAATGTTGCATGTGTCTGTCTCCTGAAGAATGCAGAAATCCTACGACCCTGTGGGATGACAGACGATGCAATCCGCCGTGAGGCGGCGTGTACGATATTTCACGAAGCCGCGACTAGGGGCGGTTCGTGAAATCCTTCGCGCGGCGCATATTGGGGTTGCGTATCAGGGCCTGTGCGGTGCGCAAAAGCCTGTCTTCAACGCCGAAGTCGCGCAAGCGCACCCGGGCGCGGGCAAGCAGATCCTGAAGGTCGCGGTCGCGCAGTCCGGTCAGGCGGGCCTCTTCAACGGCTTCTCGCGTCGGGGTCCGGGTGCAAAGATAAACCACCGTGTCCCGCGGACAGGTTGCAACGGGGCTGAAGAAATCGGCCAGACGCTCCATCTGCGCGGGAATCCACGGCACTTTCCAATGCAGGAAGTCCTGCTGCACCACGACCGACCGCCCGGGAATGAGGGCGGGAAAATATTTGGCGGCGATGCTGTCGGCGGTCTCGGCGGTCTTGGCGGCATCGACGCAAAGCACCTCGATCGGGTCGCTGGGCCAGTCCTGATCCTTGATGTCGCCGGGGTGCAGGGTGATCTCGGCTTCCCAGGGTGCCAGCAGCCGCTGCGTCAGCGGCAGGATATCCTTCCCCTCGAACGGGGCGATCCCGGCGGAATAAAGCACCGCCGCCTTGACGTTTTCGCTGGCGCGGAACCGGTCATAGGCGTGGATGGGTTGGGTGCGTCCCGCGCGGCGGCATCCTTCGGCCAGCGGCGCGGTGGACCCGCCAGCAAAACACCCAAGATCGACGATCGCTCCGGCTCCGACCGCCCAGTCTTCGGCGAGCCACAGGTAAAGCCGGCGTTCCTGCTTCGACAGCATCGTGGGAACGGCAAGGGCCGGGCCCAGATCCTCGTCCTCGACCCATTGCCAAGGCTGGTCCTTAAAATCGCGGGCATCCATGGGGGCAGGCTGGCGCATGGCGCCTTTGAGCCGAAGTTTTCGGGCGCGTGCAAGTGCTTTCCCGGCCCGGTTTGCAAGAACATTGCGCTTCCCGCTTGATTTAGCCTGCGGGCTGTCCTACTCCCTTGCCTCGGCCTTAGGGGTGTAGCTCAGTTGGTAGAGCATCGGTCTCCAAAACCGAGGGTCGGGGGTTCGAGCCCCTCCGCCCCTGCCAGGCCAAACCCAGGACATGTTCGGCGCCGGTGATGCGCGGTCATTCCGCGTCCATGAGGCGCTGGTAGGCCGCTTTCAGATGCGCCTTGCTATAGCTGTGGCCGCCGTCGAAAAGGCACAGCTCCAGCCGTTGTGCGGTGGCGTTGCGGGCCACGTCGCAGGTCAGGCTGGGATGCGCCACGCGGTCTTCGGGCGAGAACGCGCCATGCTGGCGATACATTTCGAAAACCTCGCCCACGTCGCCTTGATAGGCATCGCCGATGGGCCGTCCTTCAAGCGGGACGACCTTGTCGGTGGTACCATGGATATGGATGATCGATGCAGGTGGCGCGGTACAGCGATCGGGGATCGGCGCCCAGAAGACACCGGAGAGCGGGATATACCCGGCGAAGGCGTCGCCGCGGTGACAGGCGATGGTCCAGGCCACCATGCCGCCAAGGGAAAAGCCGGAGACGACCATATCCTGCGCCTTGACCCCGAACCGCGTTGAGACATCGGCCACGACCGCGTCGACATAGGCGATTTCATCGGTGTCGGCGTCGCGGTCGCGTGCGTTCGACGGCGCATGGGCCAGCGACCATCCGCGTCCCGGCGCTTGCAGCGCGATCAGCAGAACGCCCAGTTCGTCGGCCGCGCCGCGCAGGGCGCGTGACGACATCGTCCCGCGCGCGTTCCCACCATAACCGTGGGCGAACATGATTGCGCGGGGGGAGTCCGCAACCGTTTCTGGGACATAGACACGGTACGAGCGCCCGTCCTCCAGAAGACAGGGGGTGCTGCCGCCACAGGCAAGGGACGGGGTGGCGGCTACGGCCAGAGCGCTGGCAACGAGAAAGCATCGGGCGATATGGCGCATCTGCGGACCTCTGTCGACTGCACCGAAGTTTTACCCGCCCGAAGGTGTCAGGGAAGCCATGATCCGGAAGCAGGGCGCACAATGCCGTGATTTGCGACCACCGGCGGAAAAGGCGCGACACGCCCGTCTTGGCGCGTTAGATGGGCTTAGCTGCACCAGGAACGCCCGACCAACCAATGCCCTTGCCAGACCACGCCTTCCGCCACCATCCCGAATTGAAATCCCGAATCGAGGACCCCGAAACCTCGTTCTTCCATGATTTCGACCTTGAGGAGGTGGACAAGGTCATGCTCGCCAATGGTTTCGACCTCGACTACCGCCACCCCGACGCCGTTCGCGAAGCACTTCGCCGCGATATGCTGGCCGAACGCCCGGCGGGGGA
>JABDPT010000202.1 GCA_013042605.1 Paracoccaceae bacterium | reverse complement strand
AACGGCCTTTGCGATACCCCATGCAATGGATTTGTCGTTGGCCAGCCCCATGATCAGGCCGCGCTTGCCGCGCATCAGTTCTGTTGACATCGGGTTCTCTGCCTCACTGTCCAATTTGGTCTCTGGTATGCGATTGCGTCTGGTGTATCAAGGCCATGCCGCGTGCTTGCGCGGCGTCTGCGAAGGGCGTAGGACAGGCGCCCCGACGGCAGATCGTCGGCGGTTGGGCAACCAAAAAAGGACAAGGGGCAAATGACCAGACGCACCGGGATATTCGCGGGGGACGATCCGTTCGAGCTTGCCCAAAGCTGGCTGGATGCCGCCGCCCGGTCAGAGCCCAATGACCCCAACGCTATGCAACTGGCCACGGTCGATGCCGAGGGGATGCCGAATGTACGCACGGTCCTTTTGAAGGAGATCGAGGCGGACGCGTTCGTCTTCTACACCAATTACGACAGCGCCAAGGGGCGCGAGCTGATCGCCAGCGGCAAGGCGGCCTTCGTGATGCACTGGAAATCGCTGCACCGGCAGGTGCGCGTGCGCGGCGAGGTCGAGAAAGAGGATGGGCCGGTGGCCGACGCCTATTACAAGTCGCGTGCCCTCAAAAGCCGGCTTGGGGCCTGGGCCTCGCGCCAGTCGCAACCGCTCACATCGCGCGAGGCGCTGATGGCGGAGGTCGCGAAAATGACCGCCTTGCATGGCACCAACCCGGACCGCCCGCCATTCTGGGGCGGCTTTCGGATTTTTCCGACGGAAATCGAGTTCTGGGCCGATGGCGCATTCCGGTTGCACGACCGGTTCCGCTGGACCCGCGAAAACCGCAATGGGGCTTGGACGATAACGCGTCTGAACCCGTAACATTCACGATGCGTGAATGGAAAGTTTTTGGAATTTTGGGATTTTTCCTTGAATATCGCGGCCAAGTGCGCGCTAACTAAGAAAAATCATGCCTTAAGGCAGCACGGGACAAAGCGAGTTGTCATGAGTGACTCTGACGAGCGGGGGCGCACAATCAAAGGGCGGGTCAAGTGGTTTGATCCGTCTAAGGGGTTCGGGTTCGTCGTTGCCGACGAAGGTGGGCCTGATATTCTGTTGCACGCCAACGTCCTAAGAAATTTCGGCCAGAGCTCGGTGGCGGATTCCGCCGGGATCGAAGTGGTCGTGCAGGAAACCGCCCGCGGTGCTCAGGCGGCCGAGGTTCTGCGCATCGATCCGCCGAAGGTCGAAGGCGACGAGGCCGCGGAAGACGATGATGCCGGCGGCATGATCGAACCCGTCGATCTGTCACTTCCCCAACTGCCCGCACGGGTGAAATGGTTCGACAAGTCCAAGGGCTTCGGCTTTGCCAACGTGTTCGGCCGGTCCGAGGATGTGTTCCTGCATGTCGAGGTTCTGCGTCGCTCGGGCCTTGCCGATCTGCAACCGGGCGAGGCGGTGACGCTGCGCGTGGTCGATGGCGCGCGTGGGCGCATGGCGGTGCAGGTCACCAGCTGGGAATCGGCCAGCAAGAGCGGCGAGTGATCCGCAGTCTTCTGACATTGCTGGCGGCGGTCTGCGCGCTTGGTGCGTCGCAGGCTTTTGCGCAATGCAGCACCGACCGTGTCGATATTCGCGGCGACTGGGGGCAGGCGCGGTTCAGTGTCGATGTGGCCGATGACCCGGCCGAACGCTCACAAGGTCTGATGAACGTGCCGTCGATGCCGCTAAGCACGGGCATGCTCTTCGTCTATGATCGCCCGCAACGGGCGACATTCTGGATGCGCAACACGCTGATCCCGCTCGACATGATCTTTCTGGGTCCGAACGGGCAGGTGACCCGTGTCCATGAAAACGCCCAACCCCTTGATGAGACCACGATCGACGGCGGGCCCGGCGTGCAATTCGTGCTTGAGATCAACGGCGGGCTGTCGGCCCAGATCGGGATCGGCCCGGGCGATGAACTACGCCACCCGGCGATAAATGACGATGATGCCGCCTGGCCCTGCGAGTAAGGGCTTTTCAGCCCGCGAAGGATTGGATAGAGAACGCGGGTCGGGGCGTAGCGCAGCCTGGTAGCGCATCTGTTTTGGGAACAGAGGGTCGGGAGTTCGAATCTCTCCGCCCCGACCACTTTAGAAAACCATCGTCTGTCCGGCATGCGCGTCACGCTTGACTCTTCGCTGGCAGTGTTCCCCCCTTCGAGGACCTGTCAGGGAGCCTTCGATGACCGATTTCAACACCGAGTTGACGACCCGCCTTGTCCGCTATTGCGCGATCGACAGCCAGTCGGACATGGACAACCCCACCGCCCCCTCGACCGATTGCCAGCACGACATGCTGGACCTGATGGTCGAAGAACTGACCGAGATAGGCGCGGCGGAGGTGACCAAGACGAGCTATGGCACCGTGCTCGCGACCATCCCCGGCACGGCCGAGGGGCCGACCATTGGCTTTCTGGCGCATGTCGACACCGCGCCGCAGTTCAATGCCACCGGCGTCAAGCCGCGGGTGATCGAGCGGTATAATGGTGGCGCGATCACCTTTCCGGACGATCCGCAGCTTGCGCTGACACCCGAAGAGTTCCCCTATCTCGCCGAAAAGATCGGGGATGACATCGTCACGGCCTCGGGCACGACCCTTTTGGGGGCGGATGACAAAGCGGGCATCGCGATCATCATGACGGCGATGCGCCACCTAATCGAGAACCCACATATTGCCCGGCCGACGATCCGCGTGGCGTTCACACCGGACGAAGAGATCGGCCGGGGCGTCGACGAAAAGCTGCCCGCCGATCTTGGAGTTGACTTCGCTTATACCTTCGACGGGCAGGAACTTGGCGAGGTGGTCCATGAAACCTTCTCGGCCGATTTCGCCAAGGTCACGGTCAAGGGCGTCTCGATCCACCCCGGCAACGCCAAGGACAAGCTGGTCAACGCCATCCACTTGGCGTCGAGACTCGTCGAAACCCTGCCGCAGGCGACGATGACACCCGAAACGACCGAGGGGCATCAGGGCTTCATCCACGCCATCGACATGAACGGCAGCGCCGATGAGATGGTGGTGCGCTTCATCCTGCGTGATTTCGAGCTCGCGGGGCTCGAGGCGAAGGGCGCGCTGCTGCGCCAGGTCTGCGCGACCATCGCCGCCACCGAGCCGCGCGCGTCGATCACCTGTGAGATCACGCCGCAATACCGCAATATGCGCTATTGGCTCGAAGATGACATGACGCCGGTCGAGCTTGCCCGCGCCGCGCTTGCCGATCTCGACATCGAGGAACTGTCGGTCCCGATCCGCGGCGGTACGGACGGATCGCGGCTTACCGAGTTGGGTGTGCCCTGTCCGAACCTCTTTACGGGCATGCAGAACGTGCACGGTCCGCTCGAATGGATTTCGGTGCAGGATATGGTGCAGGCAACCAGCCTGTGCCTGCGGATCGCCGAACGGGCCGCTGGGCCGCGGTAAGGCACGCCTCTCGACAACAGACTTGCGAAAAAACCCGTCGGCGGCTTGCCAGCACGCGGCTCTGCCCGGTTAATGCCTCGCAAAACGACAGGCGCTTTTTCATGGGTTCAGATCGAATGCTCTGCTGGGGGCTGGGTGCGGTGGTGCTTTCCGCTGCTAGCGTGATGCTGGCGGCGTTTGCTGCGTTCGTGGCGGATGATGCCTTTATCGTCGGGCGCTATGCGCGCAACGCGGCAGAGGGGCTGGGCCTTGTTTATAACGAGGGCGAGCGGGTTTCGGCGCTGACCTCGCCCTTGCACGCGCTTTTCATGACCCTTCTGGCCCAAGTCTCGGACGACCCGGTAGCGCTTTACCGAAGTCTCGCGCCGGCGATTGCCGCCCTTGGCCTTGGCGGCGCGCCTTTCATCGCGCGCGTCGGCCTTCCGGCATCGGTGTTTGTGCTGGCCTTCGCGCTCGGCTCGCCCTTCACCGTACTGTGGTCCGTGGGCGGGCTGGAAACACCGGTCCTATTCGCCCTGATCGCGCTCTATGCCGCCATCCTCGTCCGGATCTGGACAGAGGACGCCGCGACCGACCGACAGGTATTTGCGCTGGCTATACTCTGCGGTCTCGCCTTTCTCACACGCTTCGACAGCCTGCTGGTGACCCTGCCGCCGATGCTGGCGCTGGCGGCGGTGTCGCTGCGGCGCCCGGCGGTCTGGCTGGGGGCCGGGCTGGCGCTGGGCATCGCGGGGGCATGGCTGGCCTTCGCCTGGGGCTATTACGGGGACATCCTGCCGACCTCGGCCTATGTGAAACTGTCCTCGGGGTCGGCGCCCGGGATCAAAAGCCTTTTCACCGCACTCAACTTCCTCTTGGTCACCGGGCTTGTCCTGCTCTGGCCGCTGGGAAAACGACGCGACGCCTCGGGCGGTTTGGGGCGCGCGCTGCGGGTCGGCGTGGCGATCTCTGCGATTCTGTTCTTCCTTTACGCGCTGCAAACCTCGGGCAAGCACATGATGTTCGGCTATCGCGCCTTTGTACCCTATCTGCCTGCGCTGGGCTTCATTCTTGCCCTGAGGCTGGAGGGAAGGCATCTGGTGGCCGCGCTTCTTGTTCTGGGGATCAACGCGGCCGTCGCCTATTCGATGACCCGGACCGGGATGAACGTGGCCCTGCTCAAATCCCTGCCGGGGATCGGCACGGTCACGCTGGAAGAGGCGACGACCACGCCCACCGAATACCGCACTTTCATCGACATCACCGAAGCGCGCGCGGGGCAGGTGGCCGCGCATTGGGCAGCCACGGGGCAGGGCGGGACACCGCGCATTTTCCTCTACACCGGCGGTAGCGGTTATTGGCTGCGCGACTTCTATGTGTTCGAGACGCTGATTTCCTATCGCCATCGCTGTGCCGACGCGCGGCGCATGGTGGCGGCGTCGCATTACGTACAAAACATCCCGTCGGTGCCGGTCAACGACGCGATGCAGGCGCGCATCCGGGATCGGGCGGATGTCGGGGGTGCGGTGACATGGGTGCCGGGCGGTGATCCG
>JABDPT010000189.1 GCA_013042605.1 Paracoccaceae bacterium | reverse complement strand
CACAAGTATCTGAAAAAGTTTCATATTGCATATCTCCAGGAGGGGCCTCGCATTCAATTCACTGCGCCTCATAGCCCGTCAGTCTCAAGTGGCCATAGGTGAACGGCCCTTCCGGCAAATGCCAAATCGCGTCGCCCTCACTGGCCACCCGCCAGCCGTTAAAGTCGCGGTATTCTCCCAGCGGCGTCGTCCAACGCAGGATGCGCAGCGTGCCGTCCTTCTCCAGCATCCCTCGGTCGTTCGACACGAAATCGACCAGCTCGCCCGCGTCGTTGAAGACCAGTTCCGCCGACACGGTATTGGGCCCGAGCGCAAAATTCACGCCCGCCCGGCGGTCGTCGATCTCGGTCCAGTTCAGGCGCGGATCGGTCAGCCGCGAGGGCGCGAAAAAGGCCAGATCGTTCAGGATCGTCACCGTCTCGGTGCGGGTCAGGTCCGGCCCGCCGATATCGACCACGTTGAAAAGCCCCGCCAGCCGCACGCGCATCGTTGCACGGTCGCGCTGGAAATCGTGCAAGACCGCGACCGGCAGGCCCTTCATCCGCGTCGTCATCAGGAACAACCGGTCGGGCGTATCGAAACGCTCGTATTGCACGACCGGACCGGTCATGCCCGGCACGCCGGGAGCGTCAAACATCGCGCCGTCGAAGCGCAGGGTGATCTCCGTAACGACGGGCCGCCCGATGGACCCCGTCAGCGCGATATAGCGCCGGACCGGCGGGGGAAGATGCGCGATGGCTTCTTCCGTGAGGATCGGGGCGTCTGGGCGGGGGGCGGCCATCGCCTCTGCCCGGCGGGCCTCGAAAGCGCGGGGCAGGCTGGTGCTCCACATCCAAAACCCAGCCCCGACCAGAATTGCGGCGAATATCGCCAGAACCCATATCATCGGTCGTCTCCTCATCCGTTCGCGGCTTCGGCCCGCAGGAATCCCACGATCCGGTCCGCCATCTCGGCATCGCGGCCAAGCCAGATATGTCCGCCCGTCGGAAAGACGGTCAGGTCCGCGCCGGCGATCCGCTCGGCCAGAAGCCGCGCCGTGGCTGCAGTCCCGAAAAGATCGTCCTCGCAGGACAGGATCAGCGTCGGCACGGATATCCGCTCGTAAGCTGTGGGTGACGGCGTCCCCGCCCAGAACCCGTCGGTGCGCAACCCGTCCACCTTCCGGCTGATCGGAAAGATCTGGTCAAGGATCGCCCGCGCCCGCCCACGCTCATCCTCGGACACCTGGTCCAGAAGCCCGGGATCGGTGGCCAACAGCGTGCGTATCATCTGGCCGGGCGCAAGACGCGACAGCGACCAGAACGCGAAATCCGACCCCAGCACGGCGCCAACGGCAAGCCGTTGCAGGGCTGTGAACTCCACCGGGTCGCGGTTCGTCAGGTTCGCCGCCGGAACCAGCAGGCCCAGATGCGAACACCGGTCGGGATGCCGAAGCGCGAATTCCGCCGCCGTGAGCGCCCCAGCGGACCCGCCCAGAACCGGCAGCCGGTCGATGCCCAGATTATCGAGCAGATCGACCAGCGCGTCGGCCTGGTGCGCTGGCGAGGCGTCATCGGGAAAGGCGCTGCCCAGATATCCAAAGCGTGACGGCGCAACGATACGGAACCCGCGCTGCCGCAGCTTCGCGGCGAAAAGAAGCCCCTGATCGAAACCGCCGCCGGTGCCGTGGATCATCATCAACGGCGGGCCGTGCCCGGCCACCGCGTATTCCAGCGCCCCGGCGCGGCTGTCGATCACCGTCGCGCGGCCGTATAACCGCAGGTCCGACTGGGCCCGCGCTTCGCGGAAGGCCCCGCTGACAAAGCCCGCCCCGGCAAGCGCGAGCCCGCCCAATCCGACAAGGAATGCGCGCCGCGTCGTCATCGCTTGGGCCTTCCGCAAGGTCTCATACCAAAACCTCGCTCACCGGGCGACGCAGCGACATCGGCATCGCGGGCGCGCGTCCGAAACGGATCACCAGATCGGGGCGGGCGCCGGGCTGCCCCAGCCAGTCCGCGAATTCGGGGCGCACCGCCGGATCTTCGATCGGCTGGTTGATATGCGCGCTGCGGATACCAAGCGCGGTTGCCTGAAGCGCGAACCTTTCAAAACTGCGGCCCACCTTGATCCAGTGTTCGAGGTCGTCCCGTTCGCCAAGAAACACCGCGACCCCCGCGGACGAGCGGATCTGGTCGCTGTATTTCTGGTTCTCGGCCTTTTTCTTGAACACCACGTCGAACATCCGCCCTCCGATCCAGTCCGGCAGAACCGGGTTGCCCGAACAGGCCGCAAACAGCCCGTCGCCCGTCTCAACCGCGCTTGTCGAACTGAACCGCAGCCAGTCGCGCAATTCCTGCACCCAGGCGGGGTCGTCCATCTGCGCGCTGTTGCCCGCGACCACGAAGTCTAGAATTGCGTCGCGGTCGGCGGCATCGGTGAAAATTCGAACCGATACCCCATCCTCGCGCGCCGCCACTTCCAGAAGCGCCAGATCTTCCGCCGATATAGGCTGCCCGTCATAGACAGAGCGGGTGGACTGCCGAAGCGGGATCGCCTCGTAAAACGGTCCGCGCATGGCGGCCCCGGGCGCAAGAGAGATGTCGATCCGCGGCGCGATTCCGCCCAGGATCGCGACCTCTGCGGCTTGCCCGGCGGCTGCGGCAGCGATGACAAAGTTCTCGGCCGCGCATCCAAGGCTGACATAGAGATGGTGATCGTCGGGGTCGACTACTTCGGTCCGCCGCGTCAGGTCCGGCAGGATGCTGATCGTCCCGTCGTCCAGTCGGAATTTCCACGGCTGGGTGTTGTGCCCGTTGGCGGCCAGCGTCGCCATGCGGATAAGCTCCTCAAGCCCGGGATCCGCGGACAAAAGCCGGCGTTGCCGCTCAACCTCTTCAAGATAGCCGTCCATGCGGGGCCAAAGGCCATAGCCAAGAGCCCCGAGCGCGGCGACGGAAAGCCCGGTTCCGATAACGGTTCTGCGAGATAGGAATGCCATTGCGAATCCTCCAAGGAATGACCCGCGAAACACTTGAAATCATTCCGTGAAAACGGGCTTGATCTGGAGCAGTTTTCTTGCGTGTTTTCGTCCGTTTGGCGATATTGCGCCGATGCACGGCCAAGCCACGGCGAAAAAGACGGGTGAAAGGCCGCGACCCGCTAGAGACTGCCCAATTCCTGTGCAAATTCGATTGCCAGATCGGCAAGACCGGCCTCCATCGCGGGCACCAGATCCGTGCTGTCATCGACAATCCCGACGTCGCTGTTGATCTGGAACGCGACGGTCAGCTCGTGCCCGGCATAGTGCCGCAGGCTCGAGACATAGCCGGGGATCCAGCCGCCATGCCCATAGACCGGTCCGCGCGGCGTGTCGGAATAGATCGCGACCCCCGCCCCATAAAGCACGCCCGGCGCGTCGGGCGACACCGGAACCCCGTCAAGTAGGCGGTCGAGATAGGAACCCTCCATCGCCGCCCCGGTGAAAAGCGTCTGTCCCCATTTCGCAAGATCGCGCGAGGTCGAGGCAAATCCGCCACCGGTCCACTCCATCGCCGGGTCCCAGACCAGCGCGCCTTCGTCGTCCATCGTGCGGGGTGGCATCCCGAACGGGTTGTCCGGTGCCGTATAGCCGACCGCAAGCCCGGGGATGGTCCGCAGGTTCGATGGCCGCGTGTCGGACAATTCGAGCGGGGTCAGAAATCGCGCGGTGACCGCGTTGTAATAGGTCTCTCCCGCCACGTCTTCCAGCACCAGACCCAAAAGCAGATACCCGGTATCGGTGTAGGACCAGCCATCCCCGGCGGCAAAGAGCGGCTCACTGTCCAGAACGAACGCAATCGCGGCCTCGGGCGGAAGGGCATCGTCACCCGACGCGACGCGGGCCGCCATTTCGGCACCGAACGCCTCCATATGGACGTGATCGGGCAGGCCGCTTGTATGGTGCAAAAGATCGCCCAGTGTGATGGTCTCGGCGTTGGGCAACCGGTCGAACCACGCGCGCGTCCCCAGATGCGCCGACAGCAAATCGTCGCGCCCAAGGCGCCCCTCGGCCTCCAACGCAAGCGCCGTCGCGGCGACAAAGGTCTTGCCGATACTGGCGGCCAACATGCGCGTGCCCGGCTCCATCGGAACACCCGCCTCGGCATCCGCGAACCCCGTAGCGGCGGTGACGATCTGTCCGTCCGGCAGCGCGATGGCGGCCGTCGCACCGGGAAACCCGTACAGGTCCCGGAATGTATCGAGCATATCCTGAAGCGCCTCGGTCTGCGTCCGTTCCGCAGCGCTGGTGACCGACGCAACCAGCGCCGTCGCTCCCAACACCGCCGCCGCAAGCAAACGGTGCCTCATCGCTCGGCCCCCACCTCTCTGGGAATGACCTCCGTCACGGCCCCCTCACGCGTGAACATCGTCTCCCGGTTCCACCAGACCACGATGACGGCGACGACGACAAGGATCCAGGTGTCGTAGGGTTGTGCGTCCGGCCAGAAGGGGTTGATGAGGGTCCAGTGGAACAGCACCGGCAACAGCAGGCTACCACGGGCGGCGTTGAAGATCGGAGTGATGAGGATCGCCAACACGATGTTGCCGATCAGGAAGGGCAGGAAGCTCCAGTTCTCGTAGACGACACCGGCAAGGTAAAATGCGGGCAGGTGCCAGACGCCCCAAGCTGTGCCGATGATCGCCCCGGCCCAGAATGGCGCGACATGACGCTGTAAGAGCGGTTGCGCGACGCCCCGCCAGCCCAGTTCCTCGACCGGGCCGAGAAACAGCATCATGACCATCAGCGATACCATCGGTCCTGCGCCTTCCGGGGGAAGCGGCGCCAGCAGCGGACCGCCCTTGATCAGCGACCCGGTCATGAAGACAAGCGGTAGTCCGATAAGGATGAAGGCCCACCAAGGCGGCGGGCACCTCCACATCAATAAACGTGAGAGCAGCCCACGCACTCCGGCCAGACCTGTGAATGCGAATACAATCACTATAGCAGAGATCGCCGGGGCCCATGTGGCAAGGAAGTAGAACGGATGGCTGCCGCTGATCGCTCCGAACCTGGCTGCCATCGCGTCGGGCCAGAAAATGTATGCGCCGATCACACCCCAGGTAATCGCGAAGGCGATGATGAAAAACGCGACAAGACCACCCAAGCCGGACGGCTTGTGTTGGATTTCGGCGGAATAGGACATCGGAGACACCCAGAATCAAGATACAGTCGTGACCTTACACAGGGTGGCGATGGCGATAGCTGATCCGGATCAAGAAGCAGTCGAAGCGTTCTGTTTCGTTGCCGCCTCCGCTGGCCCAAAAGCTGCGCAACCCCATCTCGATCACACGGGGCGGGGTGGCAGACCAGAGCCTGTGTCCCTAGGATAAGATGGATCGGTCCGTACTACCACTGCGACGCTCTTGTGATCGAAGCTAGTGAGTTAATTAAAATCAACAAGGCGGCCAGACCGATACAGGCGCAAAGACAGCTTCTCGAATTCGTCGGCATTCGGAATGCGGAAGAGCGCGTGAAGGCCGGGCCGGTTACCGGCTTACGCAACGGCACCGTCCTTGGAGTTCCTGCCGCTTTTGCACGTCAGCTACGAAGCGCTGTACCGCGCGTTTCGGGCACTCGTCGACGCGGGACGTGTCATCAACCCGACCCACGGTACTAACCAGCTCTCGGCTACGTCCTAGCTGTGGCTGGCAAAGACGGATGTCGACCCGTCAGGTCCGACAAGCAGCGTTTCGAACGCATCCCCGGCGCCAGGCCCGCCCATGCCGGGCGAACTCATAGGCATGCCGGGTACGGTCAGCCCGCGCGCCACCGGCCGCTCGGCCAGCAGGCGTACGATATCCGACGCGGGCACATGGCCTTCGATGAAGTAGTCGCCGATCACCGCCGTATGGCATCCGACAAGCTCCGGTGCGATTTGCAACCGGTCGTTGAACGCATAAAGCGCATCCTGATCGACATCCTGCGCATCCACCGAGAACCCGGCTTGCCGGATATGTTCGACCCAGGCGGTGCAGCAGCCGCAGGTCGGAGTTTTGAAGACCTGCATAGCCGGGGTGGTGCCGGCGAAAACGGGGCGTGTCAGCCCCAGCGCCGCGCTGTAAAACAGAAAGCTCCGTCGTTTCAATGGTGGCTCCTTTTCGTGTTGCTCTCTACAGTAGCGTCATGGGCATCGTTGTCGAGAGCGGTTGACCGCCCGGTATCGCGTAAAACGTCCATGTCGCGCGCGCAGCGAGGCTGCGGGCGGTTCGCCAGGGCGCGTCGCCAGCGGGCGAGCCGTACAATCCCACCTTCACACACCCGGTTACGGCTGTTCAGCAATCAGGACATCGCCGATCTCTGGGCAGCCTTTCAAACGGTCCCAGCGGTTTCAAAGCCCTCGCCGCAGCACACGGCCAGTTTTCCTTTCGATCATTGCTCAGGCTTGAAGCTCTGGCGGGCCGCCTACCTGTCAGAGCCGGACACGGCCTCCGAAATCGGACGCGGTGAGGCCTGGAACCGCGGCAAATGGCTGGCTCGCGGGGCCGCCCATTGCGGCGCTTGTCATACGGACCGAAACTTGGCCGGGGCCCGGATCGGCACCCGCATCTTTGACGCAAATGATAGCTTGCCGTGCGACAAACGTGCGCCCACTATTATGCCGTCCGATCTAAAAGACGCTGGTCGGGACGTGGACAGCTTGGCCTACGCGCTCCGCACTGGCATCACGCCGGAAGGTGACGTTTTTGGCGGCAACATGGCGGAAGTTGTGAATTATGGAACCGCGTTTCTGAGCGACGCCGACCTAACTGCCATGGCGACCTACATCATGGACAACGACCTGTCCGAAATCGAGAGTGATTGACGACCATGAAACTCAACCGAAGACAGTTGCTCGCCACGGGGACAGCATTTGCAGTTCTCGGTGCAAAAGGTGCCGCCGCCGCTCCAGGTGGGCTCAACGCCCGTGTCGCCGATGTTCAGCTTCTACCGGAAAACTATGGCCAAACCCGAATTTGGGACTTCGAGGGGATGGCGCCGGGGCCGGAAATCCGGGTGGCGCAGGGTGCACGGGTGCAGAAGCGACTGATGAATGACTTGCCCGATGCGACGTCGGCACATTGGCATGGTATCCGCATCGACAATGCCATGGACGGCGTGGCCGGTCTCACCCAGGACGCCATCGCGCCCGGCGCATCATTCGACTACGACTTCATCGTGCCCGATGCAGGAACCTATTGGTACCATGCGCACAACCGATCCTTCGAACAGGTGGCGCGCGGCCTTCATGGCGCGCTGATCATCGAGGAACCCGACCTCCTCGATATCGATCACGAAGAGGTCCTGATCCTGGACGATTGGCTCATCGACCCGGACACCGCACAGATCGCGGACACCTTCGGAGCGATGCACGACCTTAGCCATGCCGGGCGGCTCGGGAACTACATCACTACGAACGGCACCTACAATCTGTCCAAACCGGTCAAGCGCACCGAGCGTCTGCGACTGCGCCTGATCAATGCTGCCAACGCGCGCGTCTTTCAGCTGGCGCTCGACGGTCTTGACGGTTGGATCGTTGCAGTGGACGGCATGCCTCTCGCCCAGCCAAGGCAAGTGGAGGGATCATTCCTCCTCGCCCCTGCGCAGCGGATCGATCTGATCGTCGATGTGACGGCGGACACAGGTGGCGCGGGACACATCCTGCATCTCGACCGCAATGAGAGTTTCTCGCAGGTCGCTTTCGAAGTGGCGGGCGACAGTGCCCGGTCTCGAAGGGCCGCGCCTCGGCCGCTGCCGCCGAACGTCCATGCGATGCCCGATCTGGCAGAGGCCCGCGGCCTGGCTCTGCTCATGGAGGGCGGCGCCATGGGCGGCATGCGCGGTGGCATGATGGGCGGGCGGATGTCGTCCATGCGCGACATGATGCAGTCCGGCAACTTCTGGGCGTTCAACGGCAGCGTTGGCGGCATGGACGGAGCACCGCTCGCAACCTTGTCGCGGGGCGAGACGGTGCGTTTGAAGATCGCCAATGAAACGGCGTTCCCCCATGCCATGCATCTACACGGCATGCACTTCCACGAGCTTGCGCCGGACGGCAGCCTCGGACCGCTCCGGGATACGACACTTCTCGATCGCGGCGAGGTCCGTGATATCGCCTTTGTGGCGGACAACCCCGGTAAATGGCTGCTGCACTGCCATATGCTGTCGCACGCGGCCTCGGGAATGATGACCTGGATTGACGTGGCATGAACCGGGCGACGCCTCTCTCGGGCGCGGGTTTCGTTGAGGTGAGCCGCGCGCTAGGCGTCAATGGAACGCCATCATCGGTGATCGGTGACGCGCTCGCACCTGGCGTGATCGAGGTGGATCAGATGATCCACCTTGCAAGCGAGGCACGTTAATAGCTCAGACCGGCGCCGCTTCGTATCCTGCGGCCTTGATGGCATCGATCACGGCGGCGTTCGGCTGCCCTGTCATGACCTCGACCGTGCGTGCGTCAAGGTCGGTTGCGACCTTGGCCTGCGGATCGAGGGCCGTGATTTCCTTGGTGATCGCAGCCGTGCAATGGCCGCAGCTCATGTCCGGGACGTGGAATTTCATGTTCGGTCCTTTCCTTGCTTGGCTTGAGATAGGGATTCCAGCAAGTGGAAGGTCAAGTGAAATAGGGTGGCTAGGGCAGCGCGAAAAAAAATCTTCTGCCCTATTGAGCTTCCAGTCACTGGAAGCCCTATATGTAATTCGAACAGAAGATGAGGCGAAACGCTATGACCCACAACACGCAAGCCAATCTCAATATCGAAGGCATGACCTGCGCGTCTTGCGTGGGCCGTGTCGAAAAGACGCTCGCGGCGCTGGACGGCGTCTCGGATGTGTCTGTCAACCTCGCATCTGAATCGGCGCATCTGTCGGTCGATGATCCCGGCCGTCTGCAAGACGCCGCACAGGCGCTCGACAAGCTGGGGTATCCGGCGCGCAAGGCCCGGCTCACCCTGAACATCGCATCGATGTCCTGCGCGTCCTGCGTGGGCCGCGTCGACAAGGCGCTCGCGGATGTGCCGGGGGTGCTGTCGGTTACCGTGAACCTCGCCGCGGAAACCGCCATGGTGGACTATCTCGAAGGGACGACCACACCCGCCGACCTGATGGCCGCGACTGCTGCGATTGGGTATCCGGCCGAGGTGGCAGAGGCCAACGCCAGCCAGTCGCGCGTAGAGCGCAAGGCGGAAGAGGCGGACAACCTGCGCCGCAATGTTTTTCTGGCGGCGGTGCTGACGCTCCCCGTCTTCATTCTGGAAATGGGCGCCCATCTGATCCCCGCCTTCCATCATCTGATCGCGAATACCATCGGGACCCAGACGTCCTGGATCATCCAGTTTGTTTTGGCGACCATCGTTCTCTTCGGCCCGGGACGGCATTTCTTCACCAAGGGCATCCCGGCACTGCTTCGCGCGGCCCCGGACATGAACAGCCTCGTCGCGGTCGGAACGGGCGCGGCATGGACTTATTCGGTTGTTGCCACGTTCCTGCCGGCCCTGCTGCCTGAAGGCGTGCGGGCGGTCTATTTCGAAGCCGCCGCCGTGATCGTCGTGCTTATCCTCATTGGCCGCTGGCTCGAAGCGCGCGCCAAGGGGAGGACGGGCGCCGCGATACAGGCGCTGCTCGGGCTTCAGGTGCGTACCGCGCGTATCTTGCGGGATGGAGAGACCATCGAAGTAGACGTCGATGCGCTCAGGCCGGGCGATACGATCCTCGTGCGCCCGGGCGAGCGGATTCCGGTCGATGGCGAAGTCGTCGATGGAACCAGCAATGTCGACGAAAGCATGATAACGGGCGAGCCCGTTCCGGTTGCCAAAACCGCAGGTGCCACCGTCACGGGCGGCACGGTCAACGGCACCGGCAGCCTGACGTTCCGGGCGTCTCGCGTGGGCGCTGACACCACGCTCGCGCAGATCATCCGCATGGTCGAAGAGGCGCAGGGTGCCAAGCTGCCGATCCAGGGACTGGTGGACCGGGTAACGCTCTGGTTCGTGCCCGCCGTCATGGCTTTGGCGGCCCTGACAGTTGTTGTCTGGCTGGCGATCGGCCCGGACCCGGCGCTGACCTTCGCGCTTGTGGCGGGGGTGTCTGTTTTGATCATCGCCTGCCCCTGTGCCATGGGGCTGGCCACGCCCACCTCGATCATGGTGGGCACAGGCCGGGCGGCAGAGATGGGAGTGCTGTTCCGCAAGGGTGACGCGCTTCAGGAACTGTCGTACGTCGACGTGATTGCGGTCGACAAGACCGGGACCGTGACGGAAGGCAAGCCGACGCTGACGGATGTCGTCGTTAGCGACGACTTCGACCGCGAAACCGTTCTCGCTCAGATCGCGGCCGTAGAGGACCAGTCAGAGCATCCCATCGCCGAAGCCATCGTCCGGGGCGCGCGGAGCGAAGGCATCTCGGTCCCCACAGCCTCAGGCTTCCGTTCCGTAACGGGATACGGCGTCGCGGCGATGGTCGATGGGCACGAGGTCATGGTCGGCGCGGATCGCTATATGATCCGCGAAAATGTCGATATCGCTGGCCTTGTCGATACGGAGAGGGATCTCGCCAATCGGGGTCGCACCGCGCTCTATGCGGCCGTCGATGGCAAATTGGCAGCCGTGATCGCGGTTGCCGACCCGGTGAAACCGGCGAGCCGCGCGGCGATCTCCGCCCTGCACGACCGCGGCTTTCAGGTCGCCATGATCACCGGCGACAAACAGGAGACGGCAGAGGCCATCGCCCGCGAGACCGGGATCGACCATGTGATCGCCGGCGTGTTGCCGGACGGAAAGGTCGCAGCACTCGATGACCTCAGGGCAGGGGGGCGCAAGATCGCCTTTGTCGGCGACGGGATCAACGATGCCCCCGCGCTCGCGCATGCAGACGTGGGCATTGCCATCGGCACCGGCACGGACGTAGCCATCGAATCCGCCGATGTGGTGCTCATGTCAGGCGACCTGCGCGGCGTTGTGAACGCTGTCGAGGTGTCGAAGCGGACGATGTCGAACATCCGGCAGAACCTCGTCTGGGCGTTCGGATACAATGTGGCGTTGATCCCGGTGGCGGCCGGCGTGCTGTACCCGGCCTTCGGGCTTTTGTTGTCGCCGGTCTTCGCCGCGGGCGCGATGGCGCTGTCTTCGGTATCGGTCCTGACCAATGCCCTACGCCTTCGCCGCATTGCCCCCGCAATGAACGAACAACCACGGGCCGAGGCATCTGTCCCGCAGACCCGGACCCAACCGGCAGAATAGGAGGCTCTATCCCATGAACATCGGAGAAGTCGCGGAACGCTCGGGCCTCCCGCCCAAGACCATTCGCTATTACGAGGATATCGGACTGGTTCGCCCGCTTCGAAGCGGAAACGGCTACCGGGCGTTCCGTGAAACCGACTTGCACAAGCTGGCGTTCCTCGGTCGTGCGCGGGCACTCGGGTTTTCCATCGAAGACTGCCGGACCCTTCTCGACCTTTATGAAGACGAAAGCCGTGAAAGTGCACAGGTGAAAGCAGTTGCCGAAGAGCATCTGACTGCGATTGACGACAAGATCGCACTGCTTCAATCCATGCGCAAGACGCTATCGCATCTGGTCAAGTCCTGCCATGGCGACGAGCGCCCGGACTGTCCTATCCTCAGCGATCTGGCGGGCGGTATGGCCCGGTCCTGGAAGACGACAAATCACTCTTAGGCAACAGAAAAAGCGCCCTTCTGAGCAAACGGCAATGAAGTCTCACGCGAGGCGCCCCTTTCAGGTCTGCCGCTACGTTCGGGATGGATGTTTGTTTGAATAGGCGTTGGCCAGTGTTCTCAGGGGTGCTGGCGCGCTGGTCGGGGTTGGCGCGCCCATCGCGCTTTTCATCGGGACCATTGGCGCTATTTCCAACCTAAGATGGTCTTTATCGACAAGCGGGAACTGAAATGTGCCCACATCAGCGGTGGATCGAATGTACGGCTTGGCGCCCAGTCGCTGACCGAAAACCGGATAATGATCTTCATGGCGCTAGAGACGCCCGCGCGCGCACTCGGATGTATCTGACTTGATATGCTCGGCGTGAAGACATTGGTATTTGCGGCATTGATGGCGTTCCAGCCCGTCCTTGCGGTCGCCGCAGAGGCCGTCGCATTCGACGGAAGCTGGAAAGAGCAGGGGTTCCTGCGGCTCTTCTCCAACGACTACATTCAGCGCGGACGGCAGCTGGATGTGATCTCCGATGGAACGGTTTCTCTACTGTGGCGGCCCGTCGATCGATCGCACCGTTTTGCAGAGGCGGCCAGTTGGGCGTGGCGCGTGCGGGAGGGCGTGTCTGCGACGGATCTCACCGTCAAAGGTGGCGATGATCGAAACTTGTCGGTCTACTTCGTCTTCGTGAATCCGGATCGCGCTGAAGCACTCTCTGGCGGGAACGCCCGGCGGATCTTGCGGGAAGGCTCTGCGCGCGGCCTGATCTACGTGTGGGGTGGCGCACATGAAGCGGGGTCGGTCCTGCAAAGCCCGTATTCTTCGCGGTTGCGCACGAAGATCCTACGGGTTGCCGACACTGGCGAGCATCGGGAAGACGTTGATCTGGAAGATGATTTTCGGACCGCATTTGGCGATGACCCGGGCGCTCTGATCGGACTGGCGATCTCTGCCGACAGCGACGACACGGATGGGCGGATTGTCGCTTCGATTGCAGACCTGGTCCTGAATTAGACACCTTAATTGGGCGCGCAGCCGCAAACCAAGCCGCCCCCCGATAAGTACGAGAAAAGCCGTGCGACATCTGCCAGCAAGAGGAACCCGTGGCCCGCTCTGACAAACAGCATCCGGCGTCGGGAACGTCAGGACGCCCTCGCCGAAATCAGCCGAGCGGTGACTGCAGGGTCGGCTTATATGTCCGGCTCCAGAGCGCGAGCGACCTCTGGAACCGGGAATGTGATCCACAATGCCAATAGCACCAAGAGGCGCATAGAGAACCATCGTAGCCGCAGGGCCACGGCCGCTTCGCCATTCAGCGTAGCGTGTCCGGCAGCGCGGCGAGAGCCGTTTCAAGATCGCTCATGGGCAGACCGCGCGCGATCCAGCCGGGACCGCGGCGCGAGCCGAGCATCCCTTCGGAGACGTCGATGAAGCCGGTATAGCCCGCGCCCTTGAGCGCCGCCAAAAGCCGCGCACTGCGACCGCCCGTGGCACAGATCAAGGCCACGGGCTTTCCGGCGGCGAAATCGCGAGCTGCAAAAAGCCGCTGCTCAAAGCCTCGCTCGTGCATGCTGACCGGCCAGGCACCCTTCGCAAGACCTGTCTCGGCCCATTCGGGCCGCGAACGCACATCGAGGAGGACAATTGCCTCGTCGTTCAGCGCCTCGGCAGCTTCGAGCGCCGACCAGATTTCCCGGGCCGCTGCCGAAGCGACGCCTGGTATTACCATTGCACCAGCAATCGCCATGAACCGTCGTCTATTCAAAGGATCTCCAATTCTCGTTGGGCGCCCGTCCTCGCGAGTTGCCGTGCGTAGATGCAATCACGTTGAGACACATGTTGCATCCCAACCCTCTTTCGGTTCAAGGCCGATGATCTCTCGGACCATTTTATCGCTGATCCGACCCCGAACGACTATGCGACCATTGATGCGTGCCGGCGTAACGACAAAGGCAAACACACGCGCAATCGCGGCTTCCTTGGCCGCGATGGCCTCAGCGTTGTCGGGTTGGGGCCATCCTCATGCTGTGACGTCCGCAGTTAGCGTGCCCGCGCCGTCAACCTAGCTTTATAAACGCATGATGGCGCCCGCCAGAGCCGTCAGACAGACCGCACCTGTAGCAAATATCAACAACGCGGCAGCAACCGGTCCGATCGGGGCGGGAAAGAGCCGAACGACCGGTGCGAGGCGTGACGAGCGCCTGACTGCTGAAACGTACAATGGAATTGCGCTGATCAAAGTCGCATAAAGGTAGACCCCGGAGATGTTCTCGAAGAGCGCAGAGCGCGCAAGTGTCGGTGCAACGACCCGCAATGCTGTCGCACGGCTGCCACCGAACGATCCGTACCAGTCGGCTGAAACGACGTAGATCAAGGCGTGAAGGCCAAAGAAGAGGCCAAGCCTGAGAAAGATATCGACGGCGATGTATATCGCCGGATCGCGGCTGTTTGCGGGCAGTTCGCGAGAAAGTGCGAAAAGAAAGAAGCCAACGTAGTTGACAATCACAACCACTGGCAGGCCATTGGTCAGAACCTGTCTGAGGAAACGCCCTAGAGCAGGACCCCCGTCCGCCAAGGCGGATGCGAAACCAGGCGAAAGCAGAACGTACAGCGCCAGCACCGGCATCAATCCTGCCAGACTGAAAAGCAGAACGTTTCCGAGGAATTTCATTCCCGGCATACCGGTTGAGAAGTACCGTTCCAAACGACCGGACCCAGCTTGCGTTCGAAAGTAGTCTAGGCGGGATCGAGGCCAGTTGACCATGGAGGATCGGATAGACTGGCAACGGCGCTGGATCCTAGCCTCGGTTCACACGCCACTCAAACACCGCCGATAACCTGTCTTTATGCGGGGTAGGGTGGCAGATTATCAGTCGTATCTATATGGTTTCCACAGCGGGTTCGTTCTGAATATGAGCAACCCTGAGGAGATTGCTGAATGCCGTTGAACGCAGCCACTACGGCAGCGCGGCTATCTACCGCGCCTATGATGGATGGTGGCGATTCTAGATAGATTTCAAGTAGTTGTGGGCAGTCATGTGCAGCACATGTTCATGTTTCGATCGCGTGATTTCGCGCTGTGTCGTACGCTTGGTCGAGTCTAAATCTTGAGCTGGATGCGAACTTGACCGCGCGCGACAGCGCCTATGCTGTGTGCTACTTCACTGAAACGCCGAGCCTATTCTCTGCGAGGTAATTTCGGTGCTCTGCAAAGATCCCCAGACTGAGTTCGTGCGTCGCCTCGTGTGCTTCTTGATCGAGTCCCTCGAGGCACGCGGAGCGACAGAGATCAGCTAAAGGGGAAACCAGACAATGGCGGATTGTATACTGGCTGCGTCGAAGATGAGCAGCTACGGGCTCGCAGCGCGCGTCGTACTAGAAGAAAAGGGGGTGCCTTACGAAAGAATCGCTGTCGATCCGGCTGAGCTAGATTCTCCGAGGCACCTCGCGGAAGTGCATCCCTTCGGCAAGGTGCCTGCGCTCTATCACCAAGGGTTCCATATCTATGAGACAGCGGCGATTGCACGCTACGTGGATGAGGCATTTGATGGGCCAGCCTTGCAACCTGACGATGTGAAGGCACATGCCACCATGCAGAAGTGGATCAACATTACAGGCCAGTACATCTACCCGGCGGTGATCGGCGATCTGGTAATGCAACGGCTCGCGCCGAAAATCGGCGCGTTCGATGGTGTCATGAACGAAGAAGTCGTCGCCGGGTCAGTGCCGGTCATCTCCCACCAGCTCGATCTGATCGGGCAGGCGCTGGGAGACGGCGCAGATTTCCTGGCCGGAGACTTTTCGCTCGCCGATATTTTTGTCGCAACGATGATGCAGTACATTGCGTTGACGCCGGAAAATGACGAGCTGCTCGGGTCCAGGCCGACTATCGCGGAGTGGCTCCAGCGCGTGACGTCCAGGCCAAGCTATAAGGCAGCGGCATACGACTTTGGTTTCTGACCAAAAGGGTGGCGATTGATTTGCTCGGAGCAACAGCATGAGTTGCCACCCACGCATCTTGCAGCAAGCTCGCGCACGGGGTCGATCATCGGTCGGGGTTTACAAACCATTGGCGCGTCGGTTCATCTGCTGGGAGGAGCGTCTCGATCCGGAGGTCGTCGAGAGTGGCGTCCATGCTCATACCGACGGTTGCGATCAGCGAGAAGAGCCGGAGTTCCGCACCGTCGATGGTGAAGACGATGGAAAGGACTGGCGCAGGGTGCGCCTTGTGCCGGTCCGCAATAGCGGGAGCGACGCCGGGAAGCTCCCTCAGTTCGTCAAGCAGGGCCTTTGCCTCTTCGTCATGCGGCCTGCGCGCAACTTCGAGATCGAGAAGACGAATGAGTGCACGGGCGACCTCGGACCAGTTGCCGATGTTTGAGCGCAGGGGGCCGGGCAAGAAGATTTCCCTGAGGAGGTTGGGGTTCCCTGACGCGCCAGCAATGGCGAAGAACCTCTCGGCGCTCGCATTCGCCTGCTGCAAGTTCCAGATGCGGTCGATCGAGACGGCGGGAAAGGGTTCATGGCCTTTCAGGACATGGGCAATTGAGGTCGTTACCGCGTGCCGGACATCGGTGCTCCAACTGGCATGGGCCGACTGGGGCGCGAAGCCCGCGGACATGAGCATGATGTCGAGTTCCGCCGCGGGCATGTCGAGCGCCTCGCAGATCTGTCGGATCGCATAGCGGCTGGGTTTCGAGCGCCCGGTTTCTAGAAAGCTGAGATGGCGTTGCGAGAGGCCTGCATCGAGCGCGAGGTCGAGCTGGCTAAGCCGTCGCCGCGTGCGCCACGATTTCAAGAGCGGTCCGAACGCATCCTGGGGTCGGTTCATCACAAGTCTCATGCTCCCTTTTCGCGTCTACGTGCGGCCTAGGCTATTACCTGAGGCGTAATTGAGAAACGCCTATCCAGCGGCTCTGTCTGTGGGGAACCATTCACTTGCCAGAGGTACGATATGTCGAATTCCACCGCAGCCACCCGAACGTTCCTGAAAATGAACAGCGCATTCTCTCTGCTGACCGCAGCACCCCTTCTGTTTGCCGCTGGTATGGTGGCGCCCATGCTGATCGCCAATCCCGTCGACTGGGCGGCTTGGGGCCTTCGGGGCCTTGGCGTCGGCCTCGTCGGGTTCGCCGCGATCGTTTATTCGCTGTCGGCCTACAAGTTCGTCTCGCGGGCGATGGTCAACGAAATCGTCTTTCTTGATATCGGCTGGGTCATCGGAAGCATCGTCATTGTCGTCTTCTTCGGCGAGATCCTGACCGCGAGTGGCACACTCGTCGTGGGCGCGGTTGCCGTGGTGGTCGCGTTCTTTGCCGTGAGCCAGTTTGTTTCGGCGGCAAGGATCGAAAAGCCGGTTCCCGTGGCCCGCGTGGTGAGCAAGGACGGAAAGCTTCATGCGACCGTCAAACGGACCGTGCGGGCCCCGAGCGAAGTTGTCTGGGCGGTGATGACCGACCACCCGGCCTATGCGGACGTGGCCGACAACATCGCGAAAGTCGAAGTGCTTTCAGGAGACGGGCTGGGCATGAAGCGGCGATGCTATGGGCCGAAGGGTGAAAACTGGGAAGAGACCTGCGATCTATATGAGCCCGGTCGCGCATACGGCTTCCGCATCCACACCGAGGCCGAGGATTACCCGTATCCGTTTGCGGAACTGACCGGCCGCTGGCGCGTCGAGGCGCATCCCGTTGGCTCGGAGTTCCACATCGAGATCGTGGCGACGCTAAAGGGCAACGGGTTTTCGAAATGGCTTTTCGCGACCGCGGCAAAGCCGCAATTCAAGACAATCCTGATCGATCTTGCGGACGCCTGGGCCGCGCGGATGGAGCGGGAGGCGGGGACATCGATAGCCGCCGAGCTGTCGGCACGTCAGGCATGATTCCGACCTGAATGCCAACACCGTGCTCTGTGGACGAACTGCGCCCTTGGGTCCGGTAGAACGTTTCCATGACTTGGTGCAGGGAATGAGATACGGTTTTCGCTTGAGGTTGACCCGGGTGCAGCGCAGGTTCAGTAGCCCTTCGCTTCAGGCGGGAACGCTGTCTCAAACTGACAGGATCAGGACAGCGCTCAGAAGGATGAGGCCGGACAAGAAAAGCAGGAGGCCGCGGTTCCAGATGCCGGCCGAAAATCGCGCCAGCAGTACGCGGCCGCCCAGCAACCAGGTCCCGTTGCACAAGGGGGCGACGATCATGAAGGTGAACGACATCAGCGCTGCGCGATGCCACGCCTCGTCGGCCAGATCCGAATAAGCGGCCGTAACCGCCGCGACCATGGCCCAGGCCTTCGGATTGACCCATTGGAACAGCGCGGCCTCTATCAGGGTCATCGGACGCGCGCCCGAAGACCGGGCGACGGTGCTTTCGGTGGCTTTCTCGGGAAACAAGGCGGGCCTTGCGAGTTGCCAGGCGAGGACGCAAAGCCAGGCAATCCCCGCCCATTTCAAGGCGACTAGAAGGAGCGGCCACCGGTCAAGCATCGCACCGAGGCCGAGCGCGATAGACGACAGCATGACTGAGAAGCCGAGTGCAATGCCGACGATATGCGGAGCCGTTGCGCGTATCCCGAACGCGGCGCCCGAGGCGGCAACCATCAGGTTGTTGGGACCCGGCGCTATGGACGCGACAAAGGCGAAATTCACAAACGCCAGAAGCACGGAAGGATCGAAAAACGTCATTGCGAAGCTCCTATTTGGGGGGATACACGGGCCAGAGAGCGCGCACCCAAGGGGTGCGCCGAGCCCCGGACGGGGCAGTCTCCGTTAGGCGGCCTCGCGTATCGCCCGGGCTTCGATGAAGCGCCGGTTGGCAGCGACGAGCTGGGCGATCTGCTTGCGGATTTGCCACTTCATCAGCGGCCCAATAATGCGTCCAAGCACGCCCAGCTTCGGGACGAAAGACAAGCTGAAGGTCAGCTCCGTGCGGCCTGTCGCAAGGGGGACGAGGGCGATGCGCGCAGTCGCCGATTTCAGAGGAATGGTTCCGTCATAGATGTCGACGACCATCAGTCGTTCCGGCACGTATTCGACGATGCGCTCCTTGACGTGGTTCTTGCCATCCGCAAGATCGCATTGACGCTGCGCGCCCAGTCCTGTGCTGGCGCTGTTGTCGATCAGGAAAGATCGCTTCAGGTTCGGATTGAACTGGTCGATGTGTCCGAAATTGTCCCATGTGGCCCACACCTTGGAGACCGGGGCTTCGATTACGGTTTTGACGACGGCTGTCGGCATGGTTTGGGTCCTCTCTGAGGTTTGCATAGTTGGCATGTTGATGTACTCGGAGCGGTCCTGTGTCCGCTCCGGGCGTCAGGTGGTCATCATTCGGCGGGGGGGACGAAGGCCGGCGCGAGGACCATGTTGTTGAGCGAGGTGTTGGCGACTCGCAGATCGATGGCCTCCTGATAGGCGTCCGAGTTGTACCAGCCTTGCATGGCGGCCTCTTCCGACGGGAATTCGATCACCACGGTCCAGTTCCCGGGCCATCCGCCTTCGAGCGTGTCGACCGCTGGCGAAGCCACAAGAACGCGCCCGCCATTGCCGATGACGATTGGGCCTGCGGCCGCACCGTACTCGTTGAAGAATGCCTCATGATCCTCGATCTGGATTTGAGCGATCATGTAGACGGGGTCGGCCATCGCCGGCGCGGCAAGCACTGAGGTTGCGAGTGCAATTGTCGAGAGGGTCTTGAGGATGGGATGCATAAAAGTCTCCTTGCGGGTTTTGGGTTTCACTCTCCGTAGAAGTTTGTGTATTCGTCGCAAATCCGCCAAACAACGCGAGGTTTCGCTCGGCCATGGGCAAAAATGCACGTAAACCACTCCCTTGGTCCGACGCACCATTCCTGCTGGCCCTAGCGAGATCCGGCAACTTCATGGCCGCCGCGCGCGAGCTTGGGGTGGACAGAACGACCGTCGCGCGAAGGCTTGACCGTCTCGAAGAGCGCCTCGGGACGAAGTTGTTCGAGCGAATTTCCGGGGAGCTCGAACTGACGCTTCACGGCCGTCGGACGCTTGCCGTCATGGAACGCGCCGAACAGGAACTCAGTCATCTTTACCCTGACAAGGACGATGCCAGGATCGCTTTCGGCAAGGTTCGCGTGTCGCTTTCCCCGCATGTGCTGGCCGGGTTCTCCGATGAAATCATCCGCTTTTCGGCGTCGCATCCCCAGATATTTCCGGTGCTGACGACGTCGGATCGCTTCGTCGATCTGCATCGCTATGAGGCAGATATCGCGCTGCGTGTCGCCGTGACACGGCCGCACGATCTGCACAGCATCGATCTTGGCCCGGTCCGCTTCGGCCTTTACCGACGAAGTGATCAGAGCGGCCCCGTGCGCGCCGTCTTCACGCCGCCGGGCCAATCGGAACTGTCCCGGGATTTCGTGCCGCAAGACGAGACGCCCATCGTCGTCGCTAGCGTCGATGGTGTCCTGCCGACCCGCGAACTCGTTCTCGCAGGGGGAGGCGCAGCGCTTCTGCCGGAATTCATCGCAGAAGACGATCCGCGCCTGGCGCGGCTGTCCGACCGTCTTGCGGAAGGGCGGCACCGCCTTTGGATAAGCTGTCTGTCCGAGCAAAAGACCAATTCCCGGATCAGAACGGTGATGAACGGCTTGTCGAGGGAAATCGCGCAGCGGTTGAAGGCGCGAGACGCGGACAGGCCGTAATCCGCCCCGCTGTGAACGCTCATGGCCGGTGCGTCGCCCGATGCCGGTCGGGCATCAAGGCGCTGGCGACCGGCCTTCGATGTCGCCTTCAGCTTCTCTGGGCTTGAACCGCCGGCAGATGCGCCCGTTCCCTACGCTCCGCCCGCAGGCGGCTGATCGCGATGAAATGGAAGCCTATGAAGATCGGAACGAAATAGGCGGGGAACAGCGCGAGCGGGTAGTCGTTGATGATGTTTGGTGCATCCTTGGACAGTGTGTGGAATATCCCCTCCGATGTCATGACGCCAAGCATGACGGCAATAGCGAAGTCCGCAAGTCCTATGGTGTTGGCGCGCACAAGTTTCCGGCGCGCATCGGGCGCACCCGCGGCCAGGGCTCGGGTCGCCTGATACCCGGCAATACCAGCCCAGATGTCGCCCAGACCCGCGGGAATGGCGAATTCCAGCGGTACACGGCCTATCAGCCAGCCCACGAGGAACAGTCCGCCCATCACCCGCGCGATCTGGAAGGACGCAATCGCGCTGAGCGGCGCGGCATCGGTGATCTGTCGCCCCGTCGCTGTCAGCCGCGCCAGCCCCCATACCAGGGCCGCGCCGCCGATGAGAAAACCGATGATCAGAGGCGGCTCGGCGAAGCTGTTGGGTACACGGAACGCCCCGATCTGTGACAGCGGCACACTGGCCGCGAACCACGCGCCACTGATCAGCGCCGTCCAGATTGCCGCCAGTGCCATCTGGAAACCCGAGAGGTCGGCGCGTACCGCACCAAGGGCAAGGATGGCCATGACCCAAACGGGCAGGGCCACGGCGAAAACGCGCACGGAAATCTCAAGAACGTCAAACATGGTTTTCTTCCTCGTTGGTGCTGTGCGTGGCGGCTGTGTCAGGGGGGGGAGTAACGGGATCGTCGGCGTACCAAGCTTCGATCGCCTCGCAGATCGGGCCGGGTGCATCCTCCTGAATGAAGTGGCCGGCATTGCGCAGGGTGATGTCCCTGTGGTTCGGGGATGCCGCACGGAACTGGTCCCGCTCTACCGTCTTGAAGGCAAAATCGCTGTCGCCCCACAGGATCAGAGCGGGTTTGTCCGCGATCTCCGGCAGCGCGGCCTTGATCCGGGACAGGAACGGGCCCGCCCCAACCAGTTGCCGCGGGAAGATCGCCGTCGGGCGGCGGGTGTCGCGCTGGCGGAATGGGGCGAGATACATGGCCCACTCCGCCCGCGTCAGTTTTTTCATGACCCCGACGGTAAAGAACCATCGGACCACGCCGCTGAAGGACCATGCCGCGAACCGTCCCGCTGGTCCCCCCATGATGGCCGAGAAGACGCGCGGCCCGCGCCGCCGGAACGGCCCGGCGAACGTGTTGCCGATGATCAGCCGGTCGATCCGGTCGGGCCGCGCCAGTGCCGCACCAAGCCCTATCGGCCCGCCCCAGTCCTGCATCATCACAGCTGCGCCCTGCAGATCGAGCGCGTCGATGAAGGCGACGATCGCCTCGCTCTGCTCACTGGCGGTATAGCCGTATCCGGGCCGAGCCGTGGACAGGCCGAAGCCCGGCAAGTCCGGCGCGATGCAGCGGAAGCCGCGGCTCAGCCGCGGAATGATCTTGCGGTAAAGGAATGACCAGGCCGGGTTGCCGTGCAACAGCAACAGGACCGGCCCGGACCCTTCGTCGACATAGTGGATCCGCGTGCCATCGGTGAGAGGCAACCACTGCGAGGTGAACGGATAGAGTTCTGGATCGGGCCTGAAGCGCATGGGTCATTCCGCCATGGGCACAGCGGCGCCGACTTTTGCCGCGCGGTACTCGGCAAGGCTTTTGACCGGCGCGACCTCCTGCACCGCTCCGTTGGCCACGTCATATACCATGGCTGACACCGTCATCTCGTCGGGCATGCCCGGCGCATCGGCAAGACGGCCAATATCCGTCATGAGGTCGGCAGCCTGATCGGTGACCGCATATTCGGAGACATCGATGCCGAATTTCTGCTGCAGCATGCCCTGCAACTGCGGGTCCGCCAGGCGCTGCGCGCCGCAATTGGTGTGCTGGAGCAAGACGATATTGAACGCGGACTCCTGGCCGCCCGTCGCTGCGCCGACGAGGACGGTCAGGGTCAGGATCTCTTCGATGACCGCCCTCGTCACCCGGCCACCGTTGTTGCGGGCCACGATGGCCTCGCCGAGATCGAGGCCGAGGATATGGGCCGGATCGACCCGTGCGTCGATGCAGGTCACGATCAGAGTGCGCAGTTGGGGCAAGATGGGCATGTCTCCGCGATCGAATGTGGCCGCGAAGGGGGCGTTGCGGGCGATCAGTTCATCATGAACGCTCATGGGGAATTCTCCTTTGGAATGGCTGTAACGTGCGGTGAGGGCCGTGGATCAAGCCACGCGCAGGTGCGCGGCTTCGAGGGGGGGATGGCTGCCCCGCCATTCGGCGTCGTCCTGCGCATAGGTCGGCTCGGCGATCCGGACATAATCGCGCGCATCCTCGGCCGCCTTCAGGTCGAATGGCCGGGTCAGGAGCATCTTGGCGAACCCACCCATGGCACCCAGCATTCGAGTTGTGCTGCGGCCTAGGTCAGGGCGTTCCTGAATATGTCTGCGCACGACTGTCTCGAATGGCTCGGGCTCGCGCCCGCCGATCCGCGCAACGTGATCGGTTGGCGCGCCGACGGCAAAGGTGCCCCGGCGGTATTCCTCGGCATAGAGCGCCAATTGCGTCACGGCGGCTACGGTATAATTCGAGGGCGGATTTGCCTTCAGCGCCTTGACCATCATGCGCTCTGAAATGTCCATGTACCGGACATTGCGGCCGAGCGCGCGGCCCATCGCCGCCGCGATATCGTCCGGAGACAGAAGCTCCGGTCCCGTCGGGCGATAAGTCTTGCCTGCATGCACATCGGGATCGGTCAATGCTGCCACGACCACGCGCGCAATATCCTCGTTGGAAGGCGCCGCGTTCCTCTTCACCTGACCGTCGCCAAGCGGCATGCTGAAGACGCCCATATGCGCCGCCATGTCCAGAACCATCAGGTAGTTGTCAGCAAACCAGCCCGGATTGACGGTAGTCACCGACATCCCTTCCCGCATCCCGATCAGAATATCGCTGAGGTAAACTTCGCGGGTGAACAGCGAGGGGTGGTTCGCGCTCGACAACCACTGGCTGAGCGTCACAACGTGTTCCAGCCTGGCCTCAAAGGCTGCGGCGGTGAAGACCGCGTTGAAGTGTAGGCCATTGGGCGCGGTCGGTGCGCATTGATAGGCCCTCTGCACGCCGCGCATCGCCGCGCGCATATCCGGCAATGCATATTGATTGGCGACCATGATCTCGGCGCCTGCCCGCTCCAACCGCTCTGACCGATGGTCGCGCCGTCGAACCAGCGCCCGGACGGGGAAATCCCGATGAAGCAACATCAACGCGGTTTGCAGACCGGTTTTTCCGCTTGCGCTGGTGACAAGGATCTTTGGCTTTCGGGACATCGGGAGGCGCTCCATTTAGATGTTAATTGTAATCTTAAAATATAGATGATAATCAAAATCCAAACTGTCAAGCCCCGGAGGCAGACCCGATGCCAAGAATGTCAGCGCAAGAAAAACAGAAGAGCCACGAGCGCATCCTGAAGGCGGCCTCGCGGCTTTTCCGAGAGCGCGGGATCGAAACGACCAGCGTCGCTGATGTCATGAAGGCCGCAGGGCTGACTCATGGCGGCTTCTACCGGCATTTTGCATCCAAGGATGCCTTGGTCGCCGCAGCTTTCAGACATGCGGTGGACGAGGTGTTGTCAGTGGTTGAGGCGGCACCTGCCGGTCCGGAACAAGCTGCCGCCCGCGACCATTACGTTACGCGCTACCTTTCGGCGGAGCATGTGGAGGATCGCAGTGAAGGCTGCCCGCTTGCCGCCATGGGCGCAGAAATAGCCCGTCTCGACGGCGCAGCCGATGCTGAAGCATTGTACGCCGTCGAACGCATGGCCCGGCTGCTCACCGCCGGCGAACGCGGGGCTACGGACAAGGGTGTAGCAACCATGGCATTGCTTCTGGGCACGATCACACTCGCCCGCTTAGCCAAAAGCCGGGAGCTTTCAGACACGATTCTCGATGCAGGAAAGCGAGGGACCGCGCTTTTGGATCAGCGCTGGTGAAGTAGGTCGAAGCGTACGTGGCCATACATCGTCCGCGTCTTGTCTCCACCGCCCCATGGCGCAGGGTCTCGAGCCGCTCGGAGACTTTCTCGATCCGCGCCAAACCCGCCAGGAATACGACGTGATCGGCCCGCGTCATTTTGCGCTCGCTTGCTTGCCTTAACGGACGGCTTAGCAACATCGCGCCTCGCCCCACGGTGTCCAGTCGTAACGCTTCGACGACGTGCCTTACACGAAATTGTGCGAGCGCGGTCTCGTGAATCCTGTTGACATGACACCTTTTGGTGTTGTTAAAGATTTAACACCATAAGGTGTCATAAAGGGAATCCTGATGAAAAGCATAATCACAACGATCGCCGCGCTCGCGGTTTCCGCCTCTGCAGTTGACGCAGGAGATATTGTCAGTCTGCCCGCTGACGTTCTGGATTGGCAGGCCACCTCGGAGGGCGCCGCCTTTGCCGCGCTCGACGGCGACCGGTTCAATGGCGAATACATGGCGATGGTCCGGCTCCCCGCCGGGCTGGCCAGCCCAGAGCATGTCAAGACGGCAAACATGTACGGCATCGTCATAGCGGGGACGTTTTTGCACACTACAGTCGATATGGAGCCGTCGGAGCGCCAGCCCATAGGTCCCGGCTCCTATTACATGATCCCCGGCGGGATGCCGCATGTCAGCGCCTGCGTCTCGGACACGCCATGCGTTGCATTCCTGTATCAGGATGGAGCATTCGACTTCAACCTGGTGCAGCGATGAGCCTACAGGGCGCGTTCCGCGCCCTTGCCGACCCGACCCGGCGCGACATTCTGGTCCTGCTGGCCAATCGGGACATGACGGTGAGCGAGGTTTGCAACCGCTTCGAAATCACCCGCACGGCAGTGAAGAAGCACCTCACTATCCTCGAAGAGGGCGGTTTGGTCACCGCATGGCCGCAGGGGCGGGAACGCATCAACCGTCTCAGCCCCGAGCCGCTGCAGGCAGTTTCCGATTGGGTCGAATACTTCAGCCAGTTCTGGGATGGACGACTGGATGCCTTGCAGGACGCGATCCGCAACGAAACCGAACAGGAAAAAACAGATGAATGATAAGATCGTAAAGACCGCCTATTTCGATGTGCCGCTGGAAACGGTTTGGACGTTCCTGACCGACAAGGACAAGCTGGGCACCTGGTTTCATCCGGCCAAGGCGAACCTGGTCGCAGGCGAAGCCTTCGAATGCTACCGGACGGCTCATGACGGCGTGAAAGTACGCCAGATCTGGGGAAAGGTCCTGGTGGCCGAGGCCCCGACCCGCTTGGTTCACACCTTCGAGATCGCCCCATTCAACGGCAATGAGACCCGTGTGGAATGGCAGTTGGAAGCGGTGCCAGGTGGCACGCGGCTGACACTGACGCATAGCGGCATCGCCGCCGCGGCTGGCGAGACGTCCCTGCCTCTGGTGATGGCGCTGGATTCTGGTTGGGACGAGCACATCCGTTCGTTGCGCAACCAGGCCAAGGGTGGCGGACAATGACCGCCGGATTTCTGAACACCGGCGCCAGTCGCGGCATTGGACGGGCGCTGGCCAACGATTGGCGAAACAAAGACGCGAAGTGACCGGTATATCCCGCAACCCGCCCCAGATGGCGTCCTCGAGGAAGAGCCGCGCGTGAGGTTCGGTCGGCATCCTCTTCCCTACATCGGGGACGGACTTCGGTTCGGTGACCAATATCCAGCCTCGCTTCGTGCGAGCGCAGATGATTGGTTGGGTTCTCCTAACCGGAAGCGACTACTTTATGGAGTGGACGAGGCCTTCGCGGTGCAAGCAGGCCGAGCGTTCCCTGCAGCCCTATCTATTCTCATGGATAGCAAGGATCAGTTTCGATCAGTTCTACGCCGTGCTCACCGAACTTGACAGATCGCTTCTGGCGGGTGTCTTTACCGAAGTCCGCCGGCAGATGTTCGACGAACGAAACGTAAGGCAATTGCGTGCAACGAGCCCTCGGACGCAAGCTGCGCGACTTCGCGGCATTCTACGCTCCGGCGACGGCCGAAGGGCGTGGAATAAGGCCGCGTGATGCAAAAAACCTGCGCGCCCGCCTTGCTGGCGGGCTCAAGTGTACATCTTTGCTCGAGGGAGTTGAGAACAGAGAAAGCCCGACGTCAGACCCATCCCTTCCAGCGCCTACACAGACCAATTTGTTGCTCTCGACTTCTGGAGGGTCGGACAGAACCGCCAAGGAGCCCACTGCCTTTGCTCCTCTTAAGATTCCGCGCAATCACCGCCGTTCGCTTGTCTTTGCGCGGGGCAGGGTGGCAGATTATCCTTCGTGTGCGTATGGTGTGCACCGTGGTTCCGTCCCTAGTGCCGGCGGACCCAAGGAGACCACTGAATGCCCTTGAACGCAGCCACCGAGGCCGCGCGGTTGTCCACTGCGCCCATGATGGACTGGACCGACCGGCATTGCCGGTATCTCCACCGCTTGATGAGCCGCAATGCGCTTCTCTACACCGAAATGGTCACCGCCCCCGCGCTCGTACGGGGTGGGGCGCTGCATCTCTTGCGGTTCGATGCGGCCGAGCATCCCGTGGCTCTTCAGCTTGGCGGCTCGGATCCCGCTGAACTGGCCGAGGCGGCGGTTCTGGGGGCCGAGGCGGGCTATGACGAGATCAACCTCAATATCGGGTGCCCGTCCGATCGTGTGCAATCGGGCTGCTTCGGGGCGGTTTTGATGGAGCAACCCGATCTAGTCGCCCACTGCGTCGCGGCCATGATCGCGGCCTGCCCGGTCGAGGTCACCGTGAAATGCCGGATCGGCGTCGACGATCAGGACCCGCAGGTCGTCTTGCCCGATTTCCTGTCGCGCATTCGTGATGCCGGCGTGGCCCGCGTCGCCATTCACGCGCGCAAGGCCTGGCTTCAGGGGCTCAGCCCCAAGGAAAACCGCGATATCCCGCCGCTCGACTACCCGCTGGTGCACCGGATGAAAGAGGCGTTCCCCGACCTGCATATCTCGGTCAATGGCGGCATCACCTCGCTTGATCAGGCCGAGGCGTTTCTGGCCGCCGGTCTTGACGGCGTGATGATCGGGCGCGCGGCCTATCACACGCCCAGCGACATCCTTTTGCAGGCCGACCGGCGCATTTTCGGCGACACACACCCCGCGCGCACCCCGCGCGATGTTGCGCTTGCGATGCTGCCCTATATCCGCGCGCATCTGGACGAAGGCGGCGGGCTGCAATCGGTCACGCGGCACATGCTGGGCCTCTTTGCGGGCCAGCCGGGCGCGCGGGCCTGGCGTCGGCACCTGTCGGAGAACGCGCATCGTCCCGGTGCCGGGCCGGAGGTGGTGGAAGAGGCGCTGGCGCTGGTTCCCGAGGCTCAGGCTGCATGACCGACGCCGAGGCGCGCGGTTGGCAACGCTTTGATGCCGACGCCCGCTCTGTCGCCTGGGCGAGCGCGGCCCGGCGCGTCGCAGAGACCGCGATCGCCGACCCCGCCAACGCCAAATGGCTGCGCCACGGCGGCACGTGGTTTGCAGGGGTGAACATCCTGCCCAACGACCCGGGCGGCGGGATCGGTGGCACCCCGCTGGCCGGTCCGGCCATCGACGCGCTTGCCGCCTCTGGCGATCTGCCCGCCGCATGGGACGCCGCACAGGTCTCGGTCGTATATCCCGGCTATCCGCGCCGCGATCCGGGCGAAACCGACGCCGCCGCCCGCTATCGTGCCACCCGCGACGCGGCCCATGTCGACGGCCTGTTGCCCAACGGTCCCGACCGCCGCCGCAGGTTGGGCGAGGCGCATGGCTTCATCCTTGGCCTGCCGCTGACGCAGGCCGCGCCCGAGGCCAGCCCGCTTGTGGTCTGGGAGGGCAGCCACCGCGTGATCGGGGCCGAGCTGGCCGGGGCGCTGTCGCCGCACCCGCCCGATCTCTGGCCGCAGATCGACATCACCGACGCCTACCACGCCGCGCGGCGCGCCTGCTTTGAGACCTGCCGCCGCGTCCCCCTCCACGCCCGCCCGGGCGAGGCGCTGCTCCTCCACCGCCACATCCTCCACGGCATCGCCCCGTGGGCGCCCGGCGCCACAGCCGACCCGGTAGGGCGCATGGTGGCGTATTTCCGGCCGGAGATGGCGGTTGAGCGGTGGGTTGGGGGGTGAGGGGGCTAGGGAGCGTTACTAGTGGCGGTTTGGCGTGTCACTTTCGCGCGGAAAGCGGAACTTCGCTGCGCCGCGCGGTAACGGCGGCCAAGCGGACTTTGCTGCCGTTCGCCGCGACTGCACAGTTTGCTTTGATCTGGTCAAACTACCCGTACGGAGACCGGATTTCGGTTGTTCGCTGAGCTTGCGAATTGATACGGTGAATTCCTAAAGCTGACACTCGTAGCTAGAGGGGCTTCATCCCAAACAAAAACCGAGAGAGGCGGTTGCGTCGAACCGCAACGTCATAGATCACCAAAGTCACAACTACTGATGTCAGGCAAATGATCAGGTATTTCGAAACCACTGCGACTGAGAGTTGAACCACAAAGAAACCCACGGCAACGATAACTGTCTGATGAAGAACATATATCGGCAGAACTGCCTCGGACAAGTATGCTGCCAAACGATCGATCCGACCGGGATCGGGCGTGGCTGACGGTGCAGCATGATCTCGTCGCCCCCAGGCACCGGCAAAGCCCAAAATGGCGGCGATCCAGATCCACCCACTGACCTCGCGGATCAGCCTCATGGCAAGACTAATCATATCGTTGTCCTGCATCATGTTTGCGCCGGGACGTTCCGATCCGAATGCGAACAGGGCCCCAAAGACTACGAAGGTTATTACGCCGGCGAAAAGCGCTGTTTTGCGACGCTGAAATAGTGCTTGACCAAATCTCCGATCAGCAGGCAGCACGTACCCAAGCAGCAAAAATATCGCGAAGGAATAGCGACCCCATCCGCCGAGGCCGTCCAGGGCATTAAAGGGGTAGGCTGCCTCAAGAAGTCCAATTGGAAGGCCTGCTAAGACGATCACCCAGAACTTGTTGGACTGTGCCGCCAGACGATTGATGACCTGAAGGCCGATAGGCCGACGCAAGAACCAGATCAAAGGAGCAAGCAGGAATGTGAACACAAAAAGCACAATCAGAAACCAAAGGTGCGCGGGTTCGAACAGGCCTTCGGTCGGGTCCGAACCGATAAACAGGGGAAAATCCGCAAAATCCAATCGGATGTCGAAAAAACGCGGTAGAAATGCCCAATAGGATTCATCATAGGTCGGATCAATATGTAACCGCAGCCAGATTTGTGGCGGGACGATCACCGCAATTCCAAATAGCAACGGCACGAGCAAACGGCGGAGTCTTTCGATCGCAAAGACCCTCATCGTTCGCGACCGAAGCGAGAACCAGATTCCCATTCCCGCAATGACGAACAGCAGCGGCATAGCCCAAGTTGCGGCAAATCCCAGTGCGATAACCAAAAGCTCAATGGTCGGATCGTTCTTCACGTACCAAGCTGTCGGGTCAAATATTCTGGCCGAGTGGAAAAAGAACAGGCCGAACACAACGAACATCCGCATCAGATCCAGATCGCGGCGCCTTTTCGGTGGTATTGGATTCTTTTGAGCACCGGCGTTCACCGCAGATGGCACGTGACCTATTACCGTTTTGTTCGTCATTTCAGTTGGATAGCAGGTCGGCGGCACGACATAGTTGATTGTGGTCAATTCTGTTCAAGGATTGACCACAATCAACTATGTCGTGCCGATCAAACAATATTGAAAATTCCCCTCCTCCCCGAAGCCAGGGTTCACCGACACCGGACCAATTGCAGCTTGCCACGCCGCGCCGCAGAATGCAGTGATCAATGCGATTGGTGGCTGTGGGCCGCCTGCGGTCTCGATTGTGTGCTACGGGCGCAAAATACTGCAATTTACAAGGTGGGAGAATTGGGCTCAAACCCGCCCTTCTCCGTACTAGGCTCTATCGCCTGCTAGGGGCCCGTCCAACACGATCCGCTCTCCATCAGCTCCCGTCCCCAAAAACCCTCACCCCCGCCGCGTGACCCGCCCCGCACGCCCGCCGCGCCGTTTGCGCAACAGCGCCTCGCGGGCGGGCAGTTCGTCCATGATCGCCGCGCGGGCCTCGGGGGTCAGGCGCGACCATTGGCCGATCTCGTCGATGGACCGGTGGCATCCCGCACAAAGCCGGGTTTCGGGGTGGATGACGCAGATCTTGATGCAGGGCGAGGCGATCTCGTCCCGCCGCCAGATCTCGGGCGCGTCGTCGTCTTTGCTCATATGTCCCGCCTCAGATGCGCCATCCTGTCCAGCACGCCCTGCAATATATAGCTGGCGGCGACGTGGTCGATAACTTCCTTGCGGCGTTTTCGCGACGTATCCGCCTCCAGCAGCGCGCGTTCGGCGGCGACGGTCGACAAACGCTCGTCCCAGAACGCGATCGGCAGGGGGGTCAGCCGTTCGAGATTGCGGGCAAAGGCGCGGGTTGATTGACAGCGCGGGCCCTCGGACCCGTCCATGTTGCGCGGCAGGCCCAGCACCAGCCCGACGATCTCGCGTTCGGCCATGATCTCAAGCACCCGCGCGGCATCCAGCGTGAACTTGCGCCGCTTGATCGTTTCAAGCGGCGTGGCCACCGACCGCAGCCCGTCCGACACCGCCACCCCGATGGTCTTGTCGCCCAAGTCAAGCCCCGCCAACGCGCCCGCGCGGGGCAGGGTGGGGGCCAGATCGGCGATGTCGTCGTAAATCACTGGGCCACGCCCGCGTCCCGTGCCGCGCGCAGGATCGGCACGCGGTTGATGTCGTCGGGAAAGACCTGCTGCGCCTCTTCCCAGATCGCGGCGGCCGCATCGCGCCGCCCCAGCACGCCATAGGCGCGGATCAGCCGGGCCCAGTCTTCCGGCGGGCCGCCCTCGGTCGCCAGCCGTTCGCTCAACCCCTCGACCATGCCGCGGATCATCTCCATCCGCGCCTCGGGGTCCATGCCCTCGGCGGCGGCGATATCGCCCGCCGTCGGCCCGCGCGGCGCCTCGCCGAGGCTGGGCAGCACGTAATCCACGCCCGCGATCATCGCCAATTCCTCGATCTGGGCGCGAATGGGCGGGATCCAGGGCGCGTCGGGGGTGCTGGTCTCCAAGAGTGCGCGCCAGACGCGGAAGGCTATGTCCGGCCGCCCGGTCTGGGCCGCCAGAAGCCCCGAATAATAGCGCGCCGTGCCGTTACCCGGCGCGCGGCGCAGGGTTTCGCGCATCGCCGTTTCGGCCTCGGGCGACACATACCCGCCAGCGGCCAGCACCATAAGATCGGTCAGATCGGCGTAATCCTCGGCCGTGGCCTCGTCACCCTTGATCTCGATGACCCGCGCCTGCGCGCGCCAGGCCGCCCCGAACCGTCCGATCGCCGCCTCGTTGCGCGCCAGAAGCTGGTGACCCTGCAAATCGTCGGGCCGGTCCCGAAGCGTTTCGCGCAGCTGGGTCAGAAGATCCTGATACCGCTGCTCGATCACGGGCGGCGGGGCTTGGTTCAGCGCGGCCTCGGCCTCGGCCACTTCTTGTCCGGGCCGGTTCTGCCGCGCGGTTTCGGCCAGTTCGATACGCTGCGCCAACGGCAGATCGGGATAGCCCGGCACGCCCAGCGTCGTGTAAAGCCACGCCGTCCCGCCGATCACCACCGCCGCGACCGCCCCCGCGACCGCAATGCTGGCGCCGGTAGGCGCGCCCGTCCCCTCTGCCGCCTCGGCCTGGGCGGCGCGATCGGCCTCGAGCAGCCGGCGCGACACCTCGATGCGTACCTGCTCGGCCTCGTCTTCGGTGACAACGCCGCGGGCCAGATCCCGCTCAACTTCCCTGAGCTGATCGCGGTAGACCTGAACATCGAACGCCGCCGACCCTTCGACATCGCCCCGGCGCATCACCGCCAGCGCCAAAAGCACGGCGACCAACGCCGAAATACCGATACTCACGATCCAGAATGACATGGGTGCCGCGTCCTCTCTTTTCCCTCATCTATAGGTGCGGCGGGCCGGGAAAAACCCCCCAAACCCGGCGCGATGTCGCATTTTGGCGCAAAGCGCCGCTGGCGGCTTGGCAACCGGGCGCGAAGGACGCACAAACGGGGGGTCGCGAAAAGGACCGATCGCCCATGCAACGCTATTCCGTCTTTGCCGTCGCGCGCGAGGCGATGCGCCAACACACCGGCTGGCACCGCGCCTGGGCGTCGCGCGCGCCCAGGAAATCCTATGACGTGATCATCGTCGGTGCGGGCGGGCACGGTCTGGCCACGGCCTATTACCTTGGCAAGAACCACGGGCTGACCAATGTCGCGGTGATCGAAAAGGGCTGGCTCGGGGGCGGCAATACCGGGCGCAACACGACGATCATCCGCTCGAACTATCTGCAGGACCCGTCGGCGGCGATCTATGAAAAGGCGCGCAGCCTTTACGAGACGATCAGCCAGGACCTGAATTACAACGTCATGTTCAGCCCGCGCGGCGTGATGATGCTGGCCCAGACCGAACACGAGATACGGGGCTATCAGCGCACCGCGCACGCCAATTCGCTGCAAGGCGTGCAGACCGAATTCATCTCGCCCCAGCGCGTCAAGGAATTGTGCCCGATCATCGAGATCCGCGGCCCCCGCTATCCCGTCCTCGGCGCGCTCTGGCAGGCGCGGGGCGGCACCGCGCGCCATGACGCGGTGGCCTGGGGCTATGCGCGGGCCTGCTCGGACATGGGCATGGACATCATCCAGCAATGCGAGGTCACGGGCGTCCGGTCCGAAAACGGGCAGGTGACCGGGGTCGAGACCACCAAGGGCGCGATCGGGTGCAACAAGCTGGGCATCGTCGTGGCCGGGCATTCGGGCGTTCTGGCCGAAATGGCCGGGTTCCGCCTTCCCATCGAGTCGGTGGCGCTTCAGGCGCTGGTTTCAGAGCCGATCAAGCCTTGCATGGACGTGGTGGTGATGGCCAACACCGTGCACGGTTACATGAGCCAGTCCGACAAGGGCGAAATGGTCATCGGCGGCGGCGCGGACGGCTACAACAACTATACCCAGCGGGGCAGCTTCCTGCATATCGAGGAAACGGTGCGCGCGCTGGTCGAAACCTTCCCGATCATCTCGCGGCTCAAGATGCTGCGCCAATGGGGCGGGATCGTGGACATGACCGGCGACCGCTCACCCATCATCTCGCCCACGCCGCTGGGCAATTGCTTCATCAATTGCGGCTGGGGCACGGGTGGATTCAAGGCGATCCCGGGTTCGGGCTGGGCGACGGCGGAGATGATCGCACGCGGCACCCCGGGGCCGCTCGCGGCGGCGTTCGGGCTCGAGCGGTTTAGGGAAGGGCGGTTTATTGATGAGTCAGTGGCTGCGGGGGTGGCGCATTGACGGCGTTTGCGCGCAAACGCCGAGCCGCGAAAGCGGTTGCGCAGCAACTGCGTGCGGCCCCGGACGTTCGTCGGGGTCGCGCGATATGTTACGACGGCTTGTCTCGCCACGCCGCCCGGCCGACAGGCCGGGCAGCGCCCGCCCGCCCCCCAGGCGGGCGCTTTCGCGCCCACCACGGGTGGCCGCTGCTCTTGGCGCGCAAGGTGGAAGCTTTTGCATCCAGCTTTTTCGCGTTTGGGTCAAAGCCATGACCCTCCTGCACGGCATAGCCCGCTTCGACCCCGACCGGGGCCGCCGCAACCGCAACGCGGTCAAGACGATCATCCTGCGCGCGCTGTCCCATGCCCGCAAGGACGACGTCTTCTGCATTCAGGTCGGTGCGAATGACGGCAAGCTGGCCGACCCGATCCACGGCATGATCACCGCCAACGGCTGGACCGGACTGCTGATCGAACCGCACCCTGCCTATTACCGCGATCTCGTGGCGCTTTATGCCGATACGCCCGGTATCCGCACCCTGAATGTCGGCATCTCGGATCAAGAGGCGACCTTGCCCCTTTACCATCTGGCCGAAGACGCGCGCGGCCTTTACCCGGCCTGGGCGCGGGGATGCGCGTCGCTCGACGAAAGCTGGATGTCGGCCGCCATCGACCGCGCCTGCGACATGGAGGGGATCACCCGCGAGGACCACCACCTCGCCCGCGTCGATGTCCCGCTTGTTCGGCTTGATGGCGTGCTGAAGGACCACAAGATCACCCGCGCCGATATCCTTGTCGTGGATGTCGAGGGGCACGAACCCGCCGTCATGCGAAGCTTCGATCTGGATGCGCTGTCCGCCTCGGTCGTGATCATAGAATGCAAAAGCAGCGGACGGCGCGCCCAGGGCGCGCATGTCGCACAGCTTGAAAAGGCCGGTTTCGACGTCTTCCGCCTGAGCGGCGATCTTTACGGCGTCCATCGCGACCGCATGACCGTGCCCTTGTCGGACATGCTTCAGTGGATCGGCTATGACGCCCTTGTTGCACCGGGAACGCCCGCATGACCGCATCACGCATATCCAACGCACAATCGGACTTGAAACGCCGCGCGCCCGGAATACTTCCGACCCAGCACATATCGGAGACCTCCCCATGCAAGCCATCCTGCGTCGTATCCCCACTGCCGAAGACCTCTCGCGCAACAGCGCCAAGATCGGCGGCTTTGCGGCGGGCGCGCTGGGCACGCTTGTCATCGTGCTCTTCTTCCAGGTGCTTTACACCGGCTACGGCCTTAGCGAAGACCCCACACCCGTCCCGGTCATCTACCCCAACTTCTGACGCTCGAAGGTACACCGGCCTGTGTACGCGTTGTGTACAGGTTGTGTACGCCTTGTGCAGGCCGGTATCGGAGCCTGCGCCATGCTGATCCTGCACTGCCCCTATTGCGGCGTCGATGCCGACGAGACCGAGCTTGCCCCGGGCGGCGAGGCGCATCTGAAACGCTTCGGTCCCGGGTCTTCGGACGCGGAATTCGAGGCCTATCTCTTTCAGCGCGAGAACCCCAAAGGCGTGCATTTCGAACGCTGGCGGCATGCCAATGGCTGTGGCAAGTGGTTCCACGCCGCGCGCTGCACGACCACGAATGAGGTCTTCGGGACCTATAGCGCACAGGTGACCGAACCGCCCAGGGACATCCATGACAAGATCACCGGCAAACGCCCGGGCTGGCTTTCGCGGTGGCTGTCATGAGCGCGCGTTTGCCCAAGGGCGGGCGGTTCCTCAACCGGTCGCAACCCATTGAATTTTCCTTCAATGGCAAACAGCTGCAAGGGTTCGAGGGCGACACGCTCGCCTCGGCCCTGATGGCCAACGGACAGCAACTCGTGGGCCGGTCCTTCAAGTACCACCGTCCGCGCGGTGTCGTCGCCAGCGGCGCGGAAGAGCCGAACGCGCTGGTCAATCTGGGCACGGGGCGGCGGCTCGAACCCAATCAGCGGGCCACCACGACCGAGCTTTTCGAAGGGCTCGAGGCGACAAGCCAGAACCACTGGCCCAGCCTCGAATTCGATGTGGGCGCCATCAACGCACGCCTCTCGCGCTTCCTGCCCGCGGGCTTTTACTACAAGATGTTCATGTGGCCGCGCGCCTTCTGGAAGCACGTCTACGAACCCTTCATCCGGCAATCGGCAGGGCTTGGAAAGGCCCCGAACGCCCGCGATGCGGACACGTATGAACACTTCAATATCACCGTGGATGTACTTGTTATCGGGGGTGGAATCGCCGGTCTTGAGGCGGCGCGCGTGGCCGGATCATCGGGCGCGCAGGTTCTGTTGATCGAACAGACCGCCCAATGGGGCGGTCGCGCAAATGTGGACGCGACCCTGATCGACGGGGCGGATGAAGAGCACTGGATCGAGGCCACGGTCGACGCGCTGGAAGACATGGACAATGTTCGCCTGCGCACCCGCGTGATGGGCGCGGGCGTTTATGACCACGGCTATGTCCTGGCCTATGAGCGTCTGTGCGATCACGACCCGCAGGACGGCCTGCCGCGCCACAGGCTTTGGAAGATCCGGGCCAGGCAGATCGTTACTGCCACCGGTGCTATCGAGCGGCCTTTGTCCTTTGCAGGCAACGACTTGCCGGGCGTTCTTCTGGCGAGCGCGCAGCGCGATTACCTGATCAATTACGGCGTGTCGGCGGGTGATCGGACGGTGATCGTCACCAACAACGACGACGCCTATCGCACGGCGCTGATGCTTCACAATCTCGGGCTCGAGGTGAAGGCGGTGATCGATGCCCGCGCCGAAGCCAATGGGCCGCTTCCCGTCGCGGCGCGCGAGGCGGGGATCCGGGTCGAAACCGGCAAGGCCATCGCCAAGGTCAAGGGCGTGGCCCGCGTCGAAGGCGTGGCGATCTGTGCGCAGGTCGGTGAAGGCGCGGTTCTTGACGAGATCGCTTGCGACGTCGTGGCCATGTCCGGCGGCTGGTCGCCGGTGGTGCATCTCTGGTCCCATTGCGGCGGCAAGCTTGTCTGGGACGACGCACAGGCGCATTTCCGCCCCGACCCGGGCAAGGCCCCCATCGGGGCCGACGGCCATGCCTTTGTGCACACCACCGGGGCGGCGAGCGGCCTGCTCAAAAGTGACGAGATCCTTCAGAACGCCCATGACGCCGGGGCCGATGCCGCGAAGGCCGCAGGCCACAAGCCCAAGCGCGGCAAGGCGCCCACGGCGGCCAGCCCGGACGAGGCACCGATCGAACCGGTCTGGATGATGCCGCAGGGCGCGGGACATGAACTGCGCTCGAAGATGTGGCTCGATTTTCAGAACGACGTGAAGGTGTCGGACGTGCAGCTTGCCGCGCAGGAAGGGTTCGAAAGCGTCGAACACACCAAGCGCTATACCACGCTTGGCATGGCCACGGATCAGGGTAAGCTGAGTAATATCAACGGGCTAGCGATCCTTTCTAAATCGCTGGGCGCGGATATCCCGGCGGTCGGCACCACGACCTTCCGCCCGCCCTATACGCCGATCTCGATGGGGGCGATCGCGGGCGAGGCGCGGGGCAAACTGTTCCAGCCGCTGCGTCGCACGCCGATGCATGACTGGCACGAAGCGAACGGTGCGCATTGGGAGCCCGTGGGTCACTGGCGGCGGCCCTATGCCTTTCCGCGCGGTAGCGAGACCGTCGAACAGGCGGTGCAGCGTGAAGTGAAGAACACCCGCGAAGCCGTTGGTTTACTTGATGCATCCACGCTTGGAAAAATTCTGGTCAAAGGGCCGGACGCCGGGGCCTTTCTTGACCTGTTGTACACCAACATGGTGTCGACCCTGCCGCTGGGTCGGTGCCGCTATGGCCTGATGTGTTCGGAAAACGGGTTCCTGATCGACGATGGCGTCATCGTCCGCCTGTCCGAGGATAGCTGGCTTTGCCACACGACGACGGGCGGTGCGGATCGCATACACGGGCATATGGAGGAGTGGCTTCAGACCGAGTGGTGGGACATGCAGGTCCACACCGCCAACCTGACCGAGCAATACGCGCAGATCGCCGTGGTCGGACCCGATGCCCGCAACGTGCTTGAGGCGCTGGGCGGCGATATCGATCTTGACGCCGAGACGCTGCCCTTCATGCACTGGACCGAAGGCAGGATCGGTGACTTCGATGCCCGGGTTTTCCGCATCTCGTTCTCGGGCGAATTGAGCTATGAGGTGGCGGTGCCCGCCTCGCAGGGTCTGGCGTTCTGGAACGCGCTCTTGAAGGCGGGCGAGGTCTTCGGCGTGATGCCCTATGGCACCGAGGCGCTGCATATCATGCGGGCCGAGAAGGGGTTCATCATGATCGGGGACGAGACCGACGGCACGGTCATCCCGCAGGACCTTGGGCTGCATTGGGCGATCTCGAAGAAGAAGGCCGACTTCCTTAGCAAGCGCGCGCAGGAACGCGATCACATGACCGACCCGGACCGCTGGCAATTGGTCGGGCTGGAGACGGTCGATGGTTCGGTTCTGCCGGACGGCGCCTATGCGCTGGCCGAGGGGCGCAACGAGAACGGTCAGCGCAACACGCAAGGGCGCGTGACCTCGACCTACCATTCGCCGACGCTGGGCCGTGGCATCGCCATGGGGCTTGTCCTGCATGGGCCCGAACGAATGGGCGAGGTGCTGAAGTTCACCAATATCGGCGGCGCCCCGATCGAGGCGCGGATTGTCAGCCCGGTCTTCTATGACCCGGAAGGGAAGAAGCAGAATGTCTGATCTGGCAAGCCCACTTCCCGGCGTGGCGGTCTCTGGCATCGCCGAGGTGCGCGAACTTGGTTTGCGCGGGATGATCACGATCAAGGGCGATCTGGCTCTGCCGCTTGTCAACAGCACGGCAACCGGGGTCAGCGGTGTCGACTTTCCCGATAGAGGCCAGGCCAATTACGTGGGTGAACGCGGCCTGTGCTGGATGGCGCCCGATGAGATTATGGTGCTGACGCCCTATGCCGAAGCTGCGGGCGACACCGCCCATATCGCGCATGTGCTGCGGGACACGCACAGCCTGGTCGCCAACGTGTCGGACGCACGCTGTCTTTTCGAGGTGTCGGGCGCGTCCGCGCGCGAGGTTCTTTCCAAGCTTACCCCGGCCGATATGCATCCCGACCGGTTCCGGCCCGGCGCGTTTCGCCGGACTCGTCTGGCGCAGGTGCCGGCAGCGGTCTGGATGCGCGACGATCAGACCATCGAGGTTTTCGCTTTCCGGTCCGCCGCGCGGTATGTTTCCGACCTTCTGGCCAACGCCGCGCGGCCCGGAACGGCGGTCGGATACTATTGAAGCGGGAACATTCGGCGCATTAGCCCTTGACCCTTGCGTCATCGCGCCACAGGTATGCCGCATCCGTACACCACGACAACAAGGGGGCCCACCAATGGCTTTTGAACTTCCCGATCTTCCCTATGCCCACGATGCGCTCGCCGATCTTGGCATGTCGAAAGA
>JABDPT010000185.1 GCA_013042605.1 Paracoccaceae bacterium | reverse complement strand
GGCGTGCCGAGCTTGATCTTCAGAAGCGGGCGATGCGCCTGCTGCGCGGCCGCCGCGCGCATCCGCTCGGGCGTGTCGAGTGACAGGGTGAAGGCGGTGATCTCTGGCCCAGGTGTGGGCAGACCTGCAAGTTCCCAGACCCGGCACCCGGCCCGCTTGGCCTCAAGATCCCACAGCGCGCAATCCACCGCATTCCGCGCCGCGCCGGATGGTATGGTCGATTGCAGCGCATCCCGCGTGATGCCGTCGGCCAGCCCTTCGATCTGCGCCGTCACGCTCTCTAGGGTTTCGCCATAGCGCGCATAGGGCACACATTCCCCACGCCCTGAAAACGCGCCCTCGCGCACCGTCGCCGTCAGCACATGCGCCTCGGTCCGCGACCCGCGTGAGATCGTGAACGCTTCGGCCAGCGCGAAAACATCCCGGCTCACTTCAATCACGCGCACCCTCCCGATCTTCTGGCCGAAAATATTCCCGCCGGAGGCAGGAAAACCCGATTTTTCGCAGAAAAATCGCTGGCCACCCTAGACTGCGTCCAGCGCATCCACCAGACGCTCGGCCCCCTGCCGGAACGGGTCGACCGTGGGCAGGTCCATCCGCGCCTCGACGCCCTCGAGATAGCGCATGGCCTCATCCTCGCCCATCGCCTTGGTGTTGACCGAAACGCCCACCACCTTGCAGCCCGGGTTGACCACCCGCGCGAGGGGCAATGCGGTGTCGCGCAACAGCTCCAGCGAGGGCAGCGAATAGTCGGGCAGCCCGCGCATATGCGTGCGCGTCGGCTCGTGGCTCAGGATCAGCGCGTCAGGTTGCCCGCCATGGATCAGAGCCAGCGACACGCCCGAAAACGACGCATGAAACAGGCTCCCCTGCCCCTCGATCAGGTCCCAGTGGTCGGGGTCATTGTCCGGTGTCAGCCATTCCACCGCCCCGGCCATGAAATCGGCGACCACGGCATCAAGCGGCACGCCGTCCCCGGTGATCAGAATACCGGTCTGGCCGGTGGCGCGGAACGTGGCCTTCATCCCGCGGGCCTGCATCACGCGGTCCATCGCCAGCGAGGTGTACATCTTGCCCACCGAGCAATCCGTGCCCACCGCGAGGCACCGCTTGCCGCTGCGCTTTTTTCCGTTCGCAATCGGATAGTCGACCGAGGGCACCCGCACATCGAACAGCTGCCGGTCATGGGCGCGGGCGGTGGTGACCAGATCGGCGTCATCGTTCAGCAGGCTGTGAAGCCCGCTGGCAAGGTCGAACCCCTGTTCCAGCGCCGTGTGCAATTCGGCCTTCCAACTGTCGGAAATCACGCCCCCGCGGTTTGCCACTCCGATGACCAGCGTCTTCGCCCCGGCCTCGCGCGCCGCGACAAGGTCCATGTCCGGCACGCCGGCGTCGGCCTTGCAGCCGGGAAGACGCAACTGGCCGACCACGCTCTCGGGCCGCCAGTCGCGAATGCCCTGCGCGACCTTGATGGCCAGTTGGTCCGGCGCGTCGCCGAGAAAGAGCAGATAGGGGGAATTGATCATGGCACAGCACCTCCGCCTCGCATCATTTCCATGGCTGCCGGGAATTGGCTGTCAATTTCCGGTGTCAGAGTGGTCATGCAAACAATATTCTGCGTCATTTCCCAATTTCAGTGCAATTTCCTTCCCCTCTGCCTGACAATCCCGCGCAAATGGGCTCGCCGGGCAATGAGGTCGATTCTGCAGGTGCAAAATGCACTTGCAGCAAAATGCGCAATAATCTAAGCCTGCCGCCAATCCAGACGAAACATCATTACCGAGGCGCCATGTCCTTTCGCATCCAACCCAGCCCGCCTGCCCGTCCCAATCGTTGCCAGTTGTTCGGGCCCGGCTCGCGCCCGGCGATCTTCGAAAAGATGGCGGCAAGTGCGGCGGATGTCATAAATCTCGACCTCGAAGACAGCGTGGCCCCCGATGACAAGCCCGAGGCGCGCAAGAACATCATCCAGGCCATCGGAGATATCGACTGGGGCAACAAGTACCTTAGCGTGCGCATCAACGGGCTCGACACGCCCTATTGGTATCGCGATGTCGTGGATGTGCTGGAAAACGCGGGCGACCGGATCGATCAGATCATGATCCCCAAGGTCGGCAATGCGGCCGACATCTATGCCGTTGACGCGCTGGTCACCGCGGTCGAGACCGCGAAGGGGCGCAAAAAGCCGATCACGCTTGAGGTCATCATCGAAACCGCCGCCGGCATCGCCCATGTCGAAGAGATTGCCGCCGCCTCGCCCCGGTTGGCGGCCATGAGCCTTGGCGCGGCGGATTTCGCCGCTTCGATGGGGATGCAGACCACCGGCATCGGCGGCACGCAGGAAAACTACTACATGCATCGCGAGGGCCAGAAATACTGGTCTGACCCGTGGCACTGGGCGCAGACCGCCATTGTCGCGGCCTGCCGCACCCATGGCGTGTTGCCCGTCGATGGACCCTTTGGCGATTTCTCAGATGATGAGGGGTTTCGCGCGCAGGCGCTGCGCTCGGCCACGCTTGGCATGGTCGGCAAATGGGCGATTCACCCCAAGCAGGTCGCGCTGGCAAACGAGGTTTTCACCCCGTCCGAGGCGCAGGTGACCGAAGCGCGCGAGATCCTGGAAGCCATGGAACAGGCCAAGCGCGATGGCGCGGGGGCGGCGGTCTATAAGGGGCGTCTGGTCGATCTGGCATCGATCCGGCAGGCCGAGGTGATCGTGCGGCAGTCGGAAATGATCGACAGCTAGAACAGGAAATCAAGCGGGTCGAGGTCGCCCGCATCGACGCCTTCGATGATCAGCAAATCATCGCTATCGGGGCTGATCCAGACCTCCACCCCTTCCTGGCTCAGGTGATTTGCGATCAGGTCGTCCCAATCCGTGATGCTGGCCACCCCGGCCAGATCGATCTTTTCAAAGTCATTCGTCGCCTCGAAATCGGTGATCCTGTCAGTTCCGAACCCGTCCGCGATCACGAATGTATCCGCGTTGAAATTGCCGGTCAGGATGTCGTCGCCCGGCCCCGCAAGGATCGTATCGAACCCGGCCCCACCGGCCAGCGTATCGGCCCCGTCGCCACCATCGATCACGTCGTTGCCCGGCCCGCCGTTCAGCCGGTCGTCGCCCTCTTCTCCGCGCAGAACATCGTCGCCCTGCTCACCGAAAAGCGCGTCGGGCCCGTCGCCCGCATCCAGCGTATCGGCCCCCGCGCCGCCGAAGAGCCGGTCGAACCCACCCTCGCCAAAGAGGGCATCATCGCCGATCCCGCCCAGCAGATTGTCGGCCTGCGCCCCGCCATTCAGCATGTCGTTGCCCTCGCCCCCCTCCAGCCGATCAAACCCGGCATCGCCGTACATCACGTCATCGCCGGTACCGCCGATCAGCCGGTCTTCGTTGATGCCGCCGCGCATCGTGTCATCGCCCGCCTCGCCAAAAAGCCGGTCATTGCCCGCCGCCGCATGAAGGAAATCCGCGCCATCGCCACCATAAAGCGTGTCGACCCCCGCCTCGCCCTCAAGCACATCATCGCCATCGCCACCATAGAGCAGATCGGCTTGATCGCCGCCCCAAAGCGTGTCGTTCCCGCCACCGCCATGAAGTTCGTCGAACCCGGCACCGCCCCAGAGCGTATCGTCGCCCGCATCGCCCCAAAGCTGGTCTTCCTGCGTGCCGCCGTGAAGGGTGTCGTCATTGGCCCCGCCGCGCAGGGTGTCATCGCCGGCGCCGCCGGAAATCGTATCCTTCCCCAACCCTCCGGTCAGCAGATCGGCCCCCGCGCCCCCTTCAAGCACCTGATCGGCCGGAAAGAACGGCGGCCGGCTCAGGTTCAATATATCGCCGTTCGACAGATCCTCCGCCCCAAGCGGTGTTTGGCCGGCGGTCTCAACCGCCAGCGTTTCATCCCGATATGTAATGGTCGCACCTGTGGCATTGGGGGCAATCGAAAGCTGCGACAGGTCGTAAAGCATCCCCCAGCCCGACAGGTCGAGCCGGTCTTCCCCGAGCATGAAATCCGTGATGCTGTCCTGCGCCCCGTCCGCCGCAAGCACGAAAATATCCGCCCCCGCCCCTCCGGTCAGGGTGTCGGCCCCGGCACCGTCGAAGAGGATTTCGGCCAAGGCACCGCCCGACAGCACGTCGTCACCTTCGCCCCCCATCACGGCGGGCGCGGTGGTCGAAAGGTCATAGGAAAACCGCGTCAGGCCAATGTCCCCAAGACCGGCGGCGACGATCTGTACCGCGCCGTCCGCCTCGTGAATCGCAAGCGTGCTGACCGTGTCCAACGTCACCGACGCGCTGTCTGCCAGCGTGTCCAGCGCGACAAGGCGACCATTGGGCAGCATCGAGAAAAGGGTGATCCCGTCATCGACGCCCCCCGCCACGACGAAGCCGCGCCCGCCGACCTCGGTGGCGGCAAGGGCCGTGACGCCATCGAACCGCGTGCCCAGATCGTCGATCACGTGGTCGGCCAGCGACAGGCCGCCGTCGGGGTCGACGGCCAGCACGGTCAGGCTGTCGCTCAACGCCCCGCCCGCGACGACAAAGCCCTTCCCGTCCAGCGACAGCGTGGCCAGCGCCCCGGGCCCGGTCAGGCCAAGCCCGTCCGCCGCCCCGACCCAGCCCACCGGCGTCAGGCTTCCGTTAGCGCCGATGGCAAGGCTGGTGATCGCGTGTTCCGTGGCCGATGCGGCAAAGAGGTACTGTGCATCGCCCACCTGGAGCGACGCCAGAGCGGAGATATCGGCAAGCTTGAGGTCGGTCGTGTCGGCCAGCGCGTCCCGCGCGTCGGCCCCGCCATCGCTGCGCAGGGTGTGGCTGACGATCCCGCCACCGGACTGCGCGGAATAGAGCAGCAGGCCATCGGCCGTCGCGACGATCACCGGGGCCACGGGGCGCAGCGCATCCCCGCCGGGGGTCAGCGGCGCGCCCAACCCGCCGCCGGGGTCCAGCGCCACCGCCCCGCCGCCGGTGATATCCTGTCCGGCAAGATACAGCACCGGCCCGGCGCCGCCAGCCGCCACCGTCAAATCAGGTGCGACGCCCGGTTGGAATGCGCCGCCCAGCGCCGCTTCATCGATCTTGGTCAGCGTGCCGTCCGGCGCGATGGAAAAGGCCGTGATCCCGCCGCCCGTTCCAGTCAGAGTATAAAGCGTGCGCGTGGCGCCATCGTCATAGACGAAGGCATCGGCCAGGGCCGCGCCGAACGCCATGTCCGCGCCGGTCACGACCTGTGCGACGGCCAGCGTCACGCCGCCACGCCAAGGTTATCGCGGTGATGGTCGATCGCCGTCATGATGTCGTCATGCAGCGTGAGCCGCCCGTCTTCGAGCACCGCGCCGGCGGTACAGAGCCGCGCCAGGTGCTGAAGCGAATGCGATACGATGATCGCCCCGCCGCGCGACAGGCGGTCGTGCAGCAACGCCTCGCTCCGGGTACGAAAGGCGGCGTCCCCAACGCTCATCACCTCGTCGACAAGGTAGGTGTCGAAGGGGATGCCCATCGACAGGCCAAAGGCCAGCCTTGCGCGCATGCCCGAGGAATAGCCGCGAAACGGGCGGTGAAGGTGATCGCCCAGTTCGGCGAAATGCGCCACGAAGGCGACCAGCGCCTGCGGGTCGACGCCATAGATGCGCGCTACGAAGCGTGCATTTTGCGCCCCGGTCAGGTCGCCGTGAAACCCCCCGGCAAAGCCGACCGGCCAGCTCATGCTGCCGGTCCGCCGGATGCGGCCGCGTTCAGGGCGCGTGACCCCCGCGATCATGCGCAGTAGGCTCGACTTGCCCGCACCGTTGCGGCCCAGAAGCCCGATCGACAGCCCCGGCGGGAAGGTCGCCGTGATATCGCGGGCGACCCATGTATCCCCGCCCGGGCCGCGATAGCGCTTTGTCACGTTCTCAAGCACGACCATCCGGTCACGCCCGGTCGCGCAGGCTTGCGATCACCAGCATCGCGGCCCCCCAGATCAGGCAGGCGAAAAGCCCAAGCACCCCCAGCACGACCAGCGGGTCGGGCGCGGTCGCGCGTTCGGCAAGGGTCGGGCGCACATGCGCGGCCAGATACCGGCTTTGGCGCGTCGCCTCTGTCCGGGCCAGCTCGAACGCGGTGCGCGCCGCGATATAGGCCTGCTGCGAAAACTCGACCTCGACCGACAGGCGTTCGAATTCAGCCAATGCGCCGGCATAATCCGCAGCCCCGCCACCATTGCCACCGCTGCCGCCAAGCTTCTGACGTTCCTGCGCAATCCGCGCCTCGATCACATCGATCCTCTGGGCCGACCGGGCAAGGCGCGGGTCGTCCGAATGCGTCTGCTGCGCCAGAAGATCAGATCGGATCAGCTCTTCCGCCAACTGTTCCTGAAGGGTGCCCAGCAGCCCCATCTGCCCGCTGACATCGGCGCTTGGGTCGACGATCTGTGTGCGCGCGCGATAGGCCGTCAGCGCCTCGCGTGCCGCGCGCAACCGCGCCTCTGCCAGGGTCAGATCCTCGCGCGCAAAGCGTAGCGCGTCTTCGCGCGCCGCCGCCGACAACCCGTTGATCATCGTGCTGCCATGGGCAAAAGCGGCTTCGGCAATCGCGCGCGCCTCGTTCGGGTCGAAGGCGCGCACGCGCATCTCGATCAACCCCGTGCCCGCATCGTGCGAGATCGAGACCATCCACCCCCAGTAACGCGTCAGATCCTCGATCGTGCCCGCCGGATCGAATCCGAAAACCGGATCGCGGCCATGCACCCGGCCAAAAATGTCGCGAAGGTTCAGATCGGCATCGACCTTGGCGACAAGCTCGGGGCTTGTCAGATAGGCGTAAAGGATATCCGTGTCCGACGACGACGACCCCGACAGCCCGGCAAAACCGCCGAAAAGATCGACGGGTGAGCGCGGCGAATGCCACAGGGGCGACAACCATCATGAGGAAACTCACGATCAACCCGACAGGCAGCCGCCGCACCGGCGGGGCGGGCGCAGGCGCGGGGTTCGCGCGCCCCAAGGCCGGGTGATCGATGGGGGCGGAATGGGCATTCATCGTGACGGGCCCCTCGCGACGGCTAAGGCGAAATTAACTTTGTTGGCGGTACCGTCCTACATGACCGCCGATGAAGATTTGGTTTCCGACACCGATGCATTCCCGCCCGACCGCCCTGCCCCGCCCGTCCGTTTTGCGCGCCCTGCCCGCGATGATGCTGCGCGAAATGGCCACGACCTATGGCCGATCGCCGGGCGGATATCTTTGGGCCGTGGTCGAACCGGTTGCCGCCATCGCCTTGTTATCTTTCGTCTTTTCGATGGCTTTCGATGCGCCCAGTCTTGGGAACTCTTTCGCGCTGTTCTATGCGACCGGCTATCTGCCGTTCATGCTGTTTCACGACACCACCAACAAGATCGGCGCGGCCTTGCGATTCTCGCGCCCGCTTCTGGCTTATCCGGCGGTCAGCATGGTTGATGCGGTCCTGGCCCGGTGGCTTTTGAACACCGCGACGCATGTGATCGTCGGCCTCATCGTTTTCGCGGGGATCGAGGCGGTGATCGACACCTCGGCGCTCTACCGACCCGGCCCGATCCTGGCCGCCTATGCCATGGCCGCGGCACTGGCCCTCGGGGTTGGCACCCTCAATTGCTGGCTTTTCATGCGGTTTCCCGTTTGGGAACGCATCTGGCAGATCGCCACGCGTCCGCTTTTCATCGTTTCGGGCATTTTCTTTCTGTTCGAGGATTTGCCCGCCGACCTGCGCGACATCGCGTGGTTCAATCCACTTTTGCACATCACCTCTGACATGCGGCGTGGCGTCTTTGCCAGCTATGACGCGGCCTTCGTGTCGGAAGGGTTCGTCTATGGCACAGCGCTTGTGTGTTTCGTGACCGGGCTGGGGCTTTTGCGGCTGGCAGGAAAGGATCTTGTGTATGGCTGACCGGCTTTTCGACAACCTCTTTATCGGCGCGGGGGCAATGAAGGCGGGCACGACCTGGCTGTACAGCGTGCTTGACCGGCATCCCGAGATCTTCTTTTCGCCGGAAAAGGAGATCCATTATTTCCATGCGCGCCATGTCGATCCGGCGGTGTTGAGCGAAGAGCGCAGGCTGGCCAATACCAAGCAGAAATATCTGCATATCGATCCCGGAAAAAGCCGTGCGGCGGCGGTGCGGGCGCGGCTGCGCTGGGCGGCGAATTATCTTGATGGGCCGGTGGATGACCACTGGTACCAGTCGCTTTTTGCCGCCCGCACGGGGCAGACCTATGTCGCGGATTTCTCGAACCTTTATGCGCTTTTGCCGCAAGAGGCATGGCCACAGGTGGCCGCGCGGGCGGGGCGGCTTCGGGTGCTTTACACCATGCGCGCGCCGATCGACCGACTTTGGAGCCACGTGAAATTTCACCTGACCATCACCGGCGAGCGTGACAAGCTCGACCAATGGGGACCGTCCGAGATGGAGCGGTTCTTGCGCCAGCCCTTCCTGTGGAACAATGCGGAATACGGGCAGGCCGTGCGGCGGATGCAAGGGGGTTTGCCGGCCGAGGCGCTGATGCTGGCCTTTCACGAAACCATGCATGCCGACCCCCGCGCGGGTCTGCGCGGGATCGAGCGGTTTCTCGGGATCGCGCCGCACAGCTATCCCGATGCGCTTTTGTCGCAACGCGTCAATGCCACCGCCGCCACGCCGCCCCCGCCCTATTTCCGCGATCTCGTGGCGAAGGATGTCGAGCGCATTATCGGTGAGTTGCGGGACATCGGGCTGACGCCGCCGGAAAGCTGGGAACCGGGGGCGATGGCTGCGGTCGGATGACGGATGCGGGTGGGCGAATGGACAAGGGTTAGTGGAGAGAAGCCCGGGGGGATTGCGTTGCCCGGCCTCGGAGTGGACGTCCCGAGAGAGCGCGATCAAACCACTCTAACAGTGGCCAGATACCAGGTCTCCGACGCGGCAACACTATGACAAACGCAAATTGATCGAGGCAGCTTGCACGCCCGGTGCCTGTATTGCACCTGACAAGCGGCAACAGACCCGATGCCCTCTACAGGAGGCTGCGCCGCCTCCGTAGAAACTTGGAACCCATCCCGACCCGCCGGAAACTGCATTCACCACATCGGCCAACGACGCATCACGCGGCGCCGGGCACCTTGGCATCGGCCCCCAGGACCCGTTGTGCCAGCCCCAAAAACTCCCGCGCCTGTGCGCCGACGTCGTGCATTGCAACCGGAGCCATGGGTGACGGGTCATCCAGCATCCGGTCGACCGCGCCGCGCAGGATCGCCGGGTCGCACCCCATCGGCACAACTTCGACGCCCTCGCGGACCCCGTGTTCCATGGTCCCGCCGCTGTCGGTCTGGATCACACGGATACCACGCGCCAGCGCCTCGCGGATCGTCAGGCCAAAGGTCTCTTTCCATTGCGACAGGAAAAGCAGTACGTCGATTTCTGCATAGAACGCGTCCATCCCGGCCTGATCGAATCTTGGACAGACCGCCCAATCCCCGCGCAGCGCGGCGATGTTGCGGCCGGTCCACCAACTGCCATCCATGCTGCCATCGACAAGCAGACCGCGAAAATCGGACCGGCCCGCCCCCGAGAACGCCGATTGGATCAGCGGCCAGCCCTTCATCGCCGATGGCCCGCCGACAAAGCCGAAGACAGGCCGCGGGTCGCGGGCCCGACGCGCCGCCTGCAGGGCCGCGAAGTCGGGC
>JABDPT010000182.1 GCA_013042605.1 Paracoccaceae bacterium | reverse complement strand
GCTTTGCGCAGCGCGGTCTCGGCCTCGGCCAGCGCGTCGGCGGCCTCTTTGCGGCGGGTTTCGGCAAGCGCGATTTCGTCGGCCAGTCGCTCGCGGTCCTTGGCCAGTTCGGCGGGCCGTCCGCGCGCTGCCGCAAGCTCTTCCTCGAACCCGGCCTTGCGGGTGGCCAGTTCGGCGATGCGCTGGCCCGCCGTTTCAAGCCGGGTGCGCCAGCTCGCGGCCTCGCGGGTGTTGGCCTCGATCCGGCGTTCGCGTGCCTCACCGGCGCGGCGCAATTCGTCATGGGCCGAGCGGCGGGTCATCATGGTCATGCGCGCGGCGTCGACGGTGATGCGCACGTCTTCGGCTTCGGCCCGCGCGGCATCGAGATCGTCGAGCCCGGCAATCGCCGCCTCGGCCTCTTTCAAGCGGCCGCGGGCTTCGAGCGCGTCTTCCTCGTGACGGCGGGCGGCCAGGCGCAGGCTTTCGAGCTTGCCTTCGGCGATGTTGCGGTCAGCCTCGGCGCGCGACAGGGCACGGCTGGCCTCGGTCACGGCGGTGTCCGCGCGACGGCGCGCGTCGCGAGCTTCGGCATCGGCGCGGGTCACCTCGGCAAAGGCGGTCTTGAGGTGCTCGTGGGCGCGGGCGGCCCCTTCGGCACGGGCGGAGGCTTCTTCGAGGTCCTGCTTGAGTTCCTGAAGGCGGTTGAGCTGCTGGAGCCGCAGGGCCGCGGCGGAAGGCGCGTCTTCGGCCCCGGCGCGGAACCCGTCCCAGCGCCAGAGGTCGCCTTCGACGCTGACGATCCGCTGACCCGGTTTGAGTTCGGATTGCAGCCGCGCGCCATCGGCCCGGTCGACAAGGCCCACCTGTGCCAGACGACGCGCCAGCACATCGGGCACGGTGACATGTGCGGTCAGGACGGGCACACCTTCGGGCAGGGATTGCGCGGTGTCATAGGGCGGCAGCACGACCCAGCCGGTGGCGTCGCCGGATTTGATTGCGGGGGCGCGCAGGTCATCGGCGAGCGCGGCGCCGAGCGCCTTTTCAAAGCCTGTGTCCACGCCCACGAGGTCAAGCACCTGACCGCTTTCGGCGGTGTCGCGCTGCACCAGTCGAGCAAGCGCGTTGACCTCGGCCTGAAGGGCGCTGACTTCGCCCTCGGCTTCGGAGCGGCTGGCACGGGCCTCGGCCTCGCGGGCCTGTGCGGCGCCGCGTTCCTCATCGGCGCTGGCCAGCGCGTCTTCGGCGGCAGAGGCGGCTTGCGTTGCGGTGGCAAGGGCTGCTTGCGCGGCGGTGAAGGCGGTTTCGGCCTCGGCCTGTATTGCGCGCGCGTCGGTGGCGTCGGCATTGGCCTTTTCCGCCTCGCCTTCGTGCCGGGCCAGCATCTTTTCGGCATCATCGCGCAGGCGTTGGGCCGAATGGTGACGCGCGGCAAGCCGGGCGACATCTTCGGTCATCTGCGCAAGGGCCGCCTCGCGTTCCTGCAGCACGGCGGCGGCTTCGCGGGCTTCGGCGGCGGCCGCATCGAGCGCTTCGTCATGGCCCGCGCTTTCCTGCGCCAGCGTTTCGGCCTCTTCGGCAAGGCGGGCAATCGTCGCCTCGGCGTCGCGGTTCAGCGCCTCTTCACGCTCGGCATCCCGAGCGAGCTGGGCGATGCGCGCCTCAAGCGTTTCGATGGATTTGCGGGCGCGGTCTTCTTCGTCGGTGAGCGTGTCGCGTTGCACGGCGAGGCGTTGCAGCACGGCCGAGGCAATCGCCTCTTCCTCGCGCAGGGGCGGCAGGGCTTCTTCGGCTGTCTGCCGGGCCGTTTCGGCGGCGCGTGCCGCGCGTTCGGCCTGTGATGCGGCCGTGGTCTGGCCGGTCAGCGTGGTTTGCGCGGTGCGCAACGCCTCGTCCGCCTCGCGCCAGCGGCGATAGAGCAACAGCCCTTCGGCCCGGCGCAGCCCCTCGCTCAGTTCGCGGTAGCGTGCGGCCTGCCGCGCCTGACGTGCAAGCTGGGCCAGTTGCTGGGCCAGTTGTTCGATCACGTCATCGACGCGCGAGAGGTTGGTTTCGGCCCCGCGCAGTTTCAGCTCTGCCTCGTGGCGCCGCTGGTAAAGGCCCGAAATCCCCGCCGCTTCTTCGAGGATACGGCGACGCGAGCGCGGGCGGGCATTGATCAGTTCGGAAATCTGCCCCTGCCGGACCAGCGCGGGCGAATGCGCGCCGGTAGAGGCATCGGCAAAGAGCATCTGGACGTCGCGGGCGCGCACATCCTTGCTGTTGAACTTATAGGCCGAACCGGCGTCGCGAGTGATGCGGCGGGCGATATCGAGGTAATCGCTGTCGTTGAACCCTTGCGGGGCCAGCCGTTCGGAATTGTCGATGGAGACCGCGACTTCGGCAAAGTTGCGCGCCGGACGCGACGCGGTGCCCGCGAAAATGACGTCTTCCATCCCATCGCCGCGCATCGCGGTGGGGCGGTTTTCGCCCATGACCCAGCGCAGGGCTTCAAGCAAATTGGACTTGCCGCAGCCGTTCGGCCCGACAATGCCGGTCAGGCCATCGGCGATCACCATTTCGGTGGGATCGACGAAGCTCTTGAATCCATTGAGCCTTAGTTTTGTAAACCGCACGCTGCCCGCGCCTTTATGATTCTGCCTGAACATGAAGTGTCCGTGGCAGACCCGCATGAGTCAACGCCCAACCCCACGATCTGGCTAAATTGCAGGCCTTATCCACAAGATATTGGAGTTCTGGGCGCCATTGCGCGCGGTGCCGGATTTCTCTTGTGAGATGGGGATGGCATCTGCAAACTCGTTTTCGGGGACATTTGCACCGGGGGATTCGCATGCTGTCGCAATTGAACAGGTGTCCTTCGCTCTGGCGCAATACGGGCCGAAACGAGCGAAAGGGCGTGTCATGCTGGACCTGACAACGATCGAGATCGACGTCGAATCCCCGCGATCGGACGACGCACGCGTGCTTGTCGAAAAAAGCGACGCGGCGCTGGCCGAACACTACACGCCCGACGAATGCTTTTCGGCCACGCAGGAAGAGCTTCTTGCACCGAATGTCGCGTTCTTCGTGGCACGCATGGATGGTGAGCCCGTGGGCTGTGTCGCGCTGGTCGATCAGGTCTATTACGGTGAGGTCAAACGGTTGTTCGTCGATCAGGCGGCGCGGGGCTATGGCATTGCATCGGCCTTGATGGCGGCTCTGGAACAGGCGGCGCGCGATGTCGGGCTGCGCACGGTGCGGTTAGAGACCGGGGACGCGCTGGCCGGGGCCGTGGCGGCGTATCGCAACCGCGGGTATCAAAGCCGCGGCGCCTTCGGGGAGTATGCCGAAAACGCGGTCAGCCGGTTTTTCGAGAAACATCTCTGACCGCTTAGCAATCCAGTGATGCGCGAATGATCGCCGGATCGCCGGTCATCGACCCCGGTCGTACGCGGCACCCTGTCGATGTCTCGATCGCGATGATCGCCTTGGCCAGGACCACGCTTTCGCGTGGGCGCCATTCGGTGCTGACACGGTGCACCTCAACCTCGCTGGCGCGGCGGAAAACGATGAAGCGGCTGCCCTCAACAGATACCTCGTCGCGCGCCGCCCCGAGGAAACGGGGCGACGCGCTGGTACAACAGGCAAGGGTGAGGAACATCACGAGAAGGGGAAAACCTCGCATGCGCCCAGTCTGCCACGGGGATGGTTAGCAAAGGGTTAATGCCGCCGGGTCCGCTCAAGATCGCCTGAAAACCCGTCGGAACAGAACGTCCCGCCCTGAAAGTGATCCCCCACCGCATCGGGGGGGCCATCGCCGCGTTGAGCGACCTCGACGTGATCTTCGGACCGGTGGCGCGGCGCGTAGCCCAGCCCGAAGGCGGTGGCGTTGTCCCACCAGCCGCGCGCGTTGTCGGACATGCCGAAAACGATCTGATTGTGAATATCCGCATGCGTCAGCCCGATTTCGCATAGCTGAAACAGGTCTTCGGGATGCACCCAGATCGACAGGCGCCGCGTGTCGATGGGCAAGGGGTTCACGTTGCCGATGCGGATCGAAAGGGTACGCAGCCCGTGCTTGTCGGCGTAAAGAGACGCTAGCGCCTCGCCCAGCGCCTTGGACACGCCGTAATAGCCGTCGGGCCGGGTGCGGGCGTTTTCGTCGATCCGGGTTTCGCGGTCATAGAACCCCACGGCATGAACCGACGAGGCATAGACAATGCGGGTCACACCGCTGGCGCGCG
>JABDPT010000180.1 GCA_013042605.1 Paracoccaceae bacterium | reverse complement strand
GGTGGTTGCCCTCCACCGCCACACACTCGGCCGGCTCGACACCGTATTGGAAGGCGTGCCAGTCGACGTCGCGGCCCTCTTCGAGATGGGCCACTTCCTGTTCGCGCTGGAAGATCACGCAAAACTCCGGCTTGTGGGCGGCCTGCTCGATCGCGCCATCGAGAAGCGGTTTGTAATGCACCACGCGCCCCGGCTCGATCCCGCAAGAGGCGGCGATGATGGCCTTGGGTTTCGCGTCGTCGATCCGCACGGCAAGCTCATGCGCGGCAAAGCCGCCGAAGACGACCGAGTGGATCGCACCCAGCCGGGCGCATGCCAGCATCGCCTCGAGCGCTTCCGGCACCATGGGCATGTAGATGATGACGCGGTCGCCCTTTTCGATACCCTTGGCGCGCAGCGCCCCGGCGAGTGACGCGACGCGGGTTTGCAACTCGCCATAGCTTATCGTGTGTTTGGTATGGGTGACGGGGCTGTCATAGATGATCGCGGTGCGGTCGCCATGGCCGGCCTCGACATGCCGGTCGACGGCGTTCCAGCAGGTGTTGACCATGCCGTCGGAGAACCATTCGTAAAGCGGAGCGTTTTCGGCGAACAGCGCCCGTGAGGGGGGCTTATCCCAGTCGATGGCCTTGGCCGCGTCCATCCAGAAGCCTTCGGGATCGGCCTTCCAGCTGTCGTAAACCTCGTTGTATCCCATGGTGCTGTCCTCCTCGTTCCGGTCAAAGGCATACGAGGAAGCGGGACGGGCACGCAAGCGGCCCGTCTGTGCCATGCGGTCACTGTTGGCGCTAAAGGCGTGGCGGTTTGGACGGGACGGCGCAAGCGAAGCCCGTCGGCGGACCGGTCACTCGCCCAGCGCGTAGATCGTCGCGTCCCCGGCGCCCCGGTTTCGGACCAGCTTCGCGCGGTCGTTCGCGACAGACCATTCCTGGCAATCCTCGGGCGCGGGCCTTGGCGCGGTGAGGGCGCGACAGAAGTAACCGTCTTCCCAACGCCAAGTCCCGGTCAGAGTGTTTCCATACCAGGTGCCTTCGATCGCCCCGTCCGGGAGAATGACGAAATAGTTGGCGCTGTCCTCCGGGTCCATGATCTTGGGCCCGATCAAATGCGCCGCAAAGCTTTCGAGCTCATTGACGGGTTCGTAATCCTGATCTGCCGCCAAAGCGGCGTGCGAGATGATGGCGGCCGCGATGCACAGCCCTGTCGTGATTGCCAGCTTTCCCATGTTCCTGTCCTCCTCGACAGAAGGATCGCCGACGCGCAGGGGCGTCGCATGACAAATGTCAAACTCACTATCTGTCAGAGGTCGGCAGGGGGCGGTTACCCGTATTGCGCCACCGGGGTGCCGGCGAGGGCGGACATGTTGAGCAATCCGCGGGCCGTGATCGACGGGGTCACGATATGGGCGCGGTTGCCCATGCCCATCAGGATCGGCCCGACCTCGAGGCCCCCACCCTTCATCTTGAGGATGTTGCGCACCGCCGAGGCGGCATCGGTGTTGGCGAAAATCAGCACATTGGCCGCGCCCTGCATGCGCGCGCCGGGAAAATTTCGTTCGCGCAGGTCGGGATCAAGCGCGGTGTCGGCGTGCATCTCGCCCTCATAGATGAAATCGCGGCGTTTGCTGTCGAGAATTTCGAGAGCCCCGCGCATCCGACGGCCGGTATCGCAGTCGAGATTGCCGAATTGCGAATGGCTGCACAGCGCGATCTTGGGCTCAACCCCGAAGCGGCGCACATGGCGTGCGGCGGCGATGGCGGTGTCGGCGATCTGCTGTGGCGTCGGCTCGGGATGCACCTGGGTATCGGCCACGAAAAGCGGGCCATCCGGCTGGATCATCAGAGACAGCGCACCCAACGGGCGCAGCTTCGGCGTGTCGAGGATCTGGCAGACATAGTTCAGATGCCAGAGATACTGACCGAAGGTGCCGCAGATCAGGCTGTCGGCCTCTTTCCGGCGCACCATGATCGCGCCGATCACGGTGGTATTCGTGCGCATGATCGCCTTGGCCAGATCCGGCGTCACGCCCCGGCGGGCCATGATTTCGTGATAGGCGGTCCAGTAATCGCGATAGCGCGGGTCGTCATTTGGGTCGACGATGTCGAAGTCTCGCCCCGGACGGATCGGCAGGCCAAGCCGTTCGGCGCGGGTTTCCACCACGTCGGGGCGGCCGATCAGGATCGGTTTGTCGGTGGTTTCCTCGATCATCGCATTGGCGGCGCGCAGGACGCGGTCATCCTCGCCCTCGGCAAAGACGATCTTGCGCGAGGCCGTTGCGGCGGCTTCGAAGACCGGGCGCATGATCAGGGCCGAGCGGAAGACCGAACCGTCGAGCTGCTGTTTATAAGCGGCGATATCTTCGAGCGGGCGGGTGGCCACGCCGGTTTCCATGGCGGCACCCGCTACGGCGGTGGCGACAACACCCATCAGGCGCGGGTCGAAGGGTTTGGGGATCAGGTAATCGGCCCCGAAGGTCATCTGCTCGCCGGAGTATGCGGCCGCGGCTTCGGCGCTGGTGGTGGCGCGGGCAAGGGCGGCGATGCCTTCGATACAGGCAAGCTGCATCTCGTCGTTGATCTCGGTCGCGCCGACATCAAGGGCGCCGCGGAAGATGAAGGGAAAGCACAGGACGTTGTTGACCTGATTGGGAAAATCCGAACGCCCCGTGGCGATGATCGCCTCGGGCGCGACCTTGCGAACCTCGTCGGGCATGATCTCGGGCGTGGGGTTTGCAAGGGCGAAGACGATGGGCCGTTCGGCCATTTTCGCCACCATCGATGGCTTGAGCACGCCGGGGCCCGAGAGACCAAGGAACAGGTCCGCCCCTTCGATCACCTCGTCAAGCGTGCGCGGGCCGCCGGGTTGGGCATAGCTTTCCTTTTGCGGCGTCATCTCCTCGGTGCGGCCTTCGTGGACAAGGCCCGCAAGGTCGACGAGAAACACGTTCTCGCGCCGGACGCCCAGCTTGAGCAGCATGTTGAGACAGGCGATGCCCGCAGCGCCGCCGCCGGTTGAGACGATTTTGATATCGCTGAACTTCTTGCCTGCGACGCGCAGCGCATTGGTGGCCGCGGCGCCGACGACGATGGCGGTGCCGTGCTGGTCGTCATGGAAGACGGGGATGTTCATCTTCTTGCGGCAGATATCTTCGACGATGAAGCAGTCGGGGGCCTTGATGTCTTCGAGGTTGATCGCGCCGAAGGTCGGTTCGAGCGCGCAGACGATCTCGGCCAGTTTTTCCGGATCGGATTCGTTCAGCTCGATATCGAAGCAATCGATATTGGCGAATTTCTTGAAGAGGACGGCCTTGCCCTCCATCACCGGCTTGGACGCCAGCGCGCCGATATTGCCAAGGCCAAGCACCGCGCTGCCATTGGTGACGACGGCGACAAGGTTGCCGCGGGCGGTATAAAGGCTGGCTGCGGCGGGATCGGCATGGATCTCGCGCGAGGCTTCGGCGACGCCGGGGGAATAGGCCAGCGCAAGGTCGCGCCCGTTGGCCAGCGGCTTGGTCGCGCGCACTTCGAGTTTCCCGGGGCGGGGATGCGAATGGTAATAAAGCGCGGCTTGTTTGTTGGCGTCGTTCACGGGCGTACATCCTCATGCGGGAAAGTGGTTTAGTGTTAAACTATATTGCCGGGAAGGAAAACCGGGAAGTTTGCGGGCGCGTGCGGTCCCGCCCCCTTCGAGCAAAAGCCGGGGTCAGCGCACGCCGATTTCCGCAAGCGCCGCGACAAGCGAAGGCGGCAGATGCGGTTCATGCTGCGCACCTTCGCGCAGATCGCGAGGCGCGTCGGATGCGGGAAGATAGCGCCAGCCCTGAAACGGGCGGCGTGGGACGGCCTCGGTCCGCTTCACATCCGGGTCAAGCACGATGCCGCAGCGCAGGATGCCATCATTGCCGCGCACCTCATCGAGCCGCAGGATGCGCTGGCGTGCGAGAACCACACCCTTGAACACCCAATAGATCGACCCGCCGTCAAGCAATTCGGCCTCGCGCTTGGGCCACATGCGGGTGACGTGGCGGGGGTTGCCGTCGGGCCCCTTGGCGCGCGGCTGTTTCTGCCAGTTCAGCAAATCCTCGACGCGTTCGGCGCCGACGCAGAGTTTGATGAGATTGATCGAGTTATCCACAGAGTCGTCCCCAGTCCACACCGTATATCGTAGTGGATTTCGGGTCGCCTTCAAGCTATTGTGGTGTCCTGCCGAACCTTGGGGATAGCTTGATGAGCCGCTTCGCTGCACCGATTGCCGAGCAAATCTGGGATATGAAATACCGCCTGAAAGAGGCGGATGGAACGCCCGTCGATGTCACCGTGGAAGACACCTGGCGACGGATCGCCCGTGCGCTGGCCGAGCAGGAAGCCGATACAGCGACGTGGGAGCCGAAATTCTACGCCGCCCTCGAAGATTTCAAATACCTGCCCGCCGGCCGCATCATCGCGGGCGCGGGCACGAACCGGGCGGTCACGCTTTTCAACTGTTTCGTCATGGGTACGATCCCCGACAGCATGGGCGGCATTTTCGAGATGCTGAAAGAGGCCGCACTGACGATGCAGCAGGGCGGGGGCATCGGTTACGACTTCAGCACGATCCGGCCCAAGGGCGCGGATGTGAAGGGCGTGGCGGCGGATGCCTCGGGCCCCTTGTCGTTCATGGATGTCTGGGATGCGATGTGCCGTACGATCATGAGCGCGGGAAGCCGGCGCGGTGCGATGATGGCGACGATGCGCTGCGATCACCCGGATATCGAGGATTTCATCACCGCCAAATCCGACCCCGCGCGCCTACGCAATTTCAACGTCTCGGTTCTTGTCACTGACGCGTTCATGGAAGCGGTGAAGGCCGACGGTCCGTGGGAATTGGTGTTCGGCGGCAAGGTTTATCACACCGTTGAGGCGCGCGATCTGTGGAACAAGATCATGCGCGCAACGTATGACTATGCCGAACCGGGCGTGATCTTCATCGACCGCATCAACGCGATGAACAACCTTGCCTATGCCGAAACCATCGCCGCGACGAACCCTTGCGGAGAGCAACCTTTGCCGCCCTATGGCGCCTGCCTTCTGGGGTCGGTGAACCTTGCGCGGCTGGTGAGTGAGCCCTTTACGGATGCCGCCGCGCTGGATGAGGGCGCGCTTGACGACCTCGTGCGCGTCGCCGTTCGGATGATGGACAATGTCGTCGATGCCAGCCGCTTCCCGCTTGAGGCGCAGGCGGCCGAAGCGCGGGCCAAGCGGCGCATCGGGCTGGGCGTGACCGGGCTGGCGGATGCGCTTTTGATGCTGGGCCTGCGATACGGCAGCGAAGAGGCTGCCGAACAGACCGAGGCGTGGATGAAGGCCATCGCGCGGGCGGCCTACCTCGCCAGTGTCGATCTTGCGAAAGAGAAGGGGCCGTTCCCGCTGTTTGACAAGGACGCGTTCCTTGCCTCGGGCGCGATGGCGCAGATGGATGACGACGTGCGGGCGGCCATCGCGGAGCATGGTATCCGCAATGCGCTTCTGACCTCGATCGCGCCGACCGGCACGATCAGCCTTTATGCCGGCAATGTCTCAAGCGGGATCGAGCCGGTCTTTGCCTATGCCTATACCCGCAAGGTGCTTCAGAAAGACGGCACGCGGACCGAGGAAGAGGTGGTCGACTATGCCGTGCAGATGTGGCGCGACCTGCATGGCGACGGCGACTTGCCCGACTATTTCGTCAATGCCCAGATGCTGACCCCGCAAGAGCATGTGCGCATGCAGGCGGCGGCACAAGTCTGGGTCGACAGCTCGATTTCGAAGACGATCAACTGCCCGGCGGATATCGATTTCGACGCGTTCAAGGATGTGTACATGGCGGCGTGGGATACCGGCTGCAAAGGCTGCACGACCTATCGTCCGAACGCGGTGACCGGCAGCGTGCTGAGTGTCAGCGAGGCGTCCGAAACCGCGCCCGCGCAGGCGCAAAGCGGGGATGGCGAGGTGGTCTATATCTCCGAACCGCTGGACCGGCCGCAGGCGCTCGAAGGCAGCACCTACAAGCTGAAATGGCCCGACAGCAACCACGCGATTTACATCACGATCAACGATCTGGTCGTGGGCGGACATCGGCGCCCCTTCGAGGTGTTCATAAACTCAAAGAACATGGAGCATTTCGCCTGGACCGTGGCGCTGACCCGGATGATCTCGGCGGTATTCCGGCGGGGCGGGGACGTGTCATTCGTTGTCGAAGAGCTCAAGGCGGTGTTCGACCCGCGAGGCGGGGCGTGGATGCAGGGCAAGTACGTGCCGTCGATCCTGGCCGCGATCGGCGGGGTGATCGAACGCCACATGATTTCGATCGGGTTCATCGCGGGAGAGGGGATGGGCCTGAAATCCGACCCGCAGGCCGAGGTCGTGAACCTTGGCAACGGGCGCGGCGCGGCCTGCCCGGCCTGTGGACAGTACGATATGCGCATGATCGAGGGCTGCATGACCTGCGCCAGTTGCGGGCATTCGAAGTGTTCCTAGCCAGTCGTTAACCAGTTTTGCAGGAATATCCGCTAGCGGTTGGGGCAACGTAACCAACCCTAGGGGCATGCCATGATCCTTGATGGCGAAACGGCCTTTGCATCGACGCTTCGCAACCGTCACCGCAAATTTCCCGACCGCACGGATGACCGGTTTGATGCCGGGGGTGTGCTGTTTCCGGCCTGCAACCCGGGCTTCGGCATCGAAAAGGGGGCGTCTGTTTTCACCATCGGGTCGTGCTTTGCCCGAAACGTCGAACGCGTTTTGGTGGCGGCCGGGGTGAATGTGCCGACGGCCGCCTTCTCCGCCCCGGAAAGCGAGGCGCCGGGTCAGCCGAACCGCGTGCTGAACCAGTACAACCCCGGCACGATGCTTCAATGCGTGACGGGGGCGGGCGACGTGCCCGACCGGCGCGGGCTTTACGATGTGGGCGATGCGGTTGTCGATTGCCTTCTTGCCACCGGCTCGCGCGCTGTCGATCCGGCCCGCGCGATGGCGCGGCGGGCCGAGATTTCCACGCTTTATGCCGAGGGCCTGGCAGCGTCATCGACCGTGGTGGTCACCCTGGGGCTGATCGAGGCGTGGTATGATCGGGACGACGCGCTATTCCTGAACGAAGCGCCACCGCGTGCGGTTATCCGGGCCTGTCCCGGCCGGTTTGAGATGCGACGCCTTGAGGGTGCGGACTGCGAGGCGCTGGTGTCCGAGCTTGTGGACAGGCTTTGCGACGGTGGCCGCCGCAACATCGTGCTGACGGTGTCTCCGGTGCCGTTGCAAGTCACGTTCACGGGCGGGGATGCGGTTGTCGCCAACGCCTATTCCAAGTCGGTATTGCGCGCGGCGGCGGGGCGAATTGCCGACGCTCACCCGAACGTCGACTATTTTCCCAGCTACGAGATTGTGACGAGCGCCGGTCTTCAGGCGTTTGGCGACGACAATGTCCATGTCCGACCGGCGCTGGTCGAACAGGTGATCGCCCATATGCTTGGGGCCTACATGCCGGCGGCGGCAGAGTCCGAGGGGCAGCCATCCGCCGCCTGAATTTTTTTTCCGAAAGTTGCAAAAAAACGAATCAGGGGATTCACAGGGCGAATCACCCCTGCTATCGTTGCGACATAAAAATAATACGGCGGACATACAGGCACTCATGGCGGGCACTCCGGGCACGTTTGTCATCTCTTGGTCACAGACCGAACTGGATGGCCTCAGGGGCGCGCCAACCTCGGCACTAGAGGTTGGCGCCACCTGGCGCTGGCGCGGCGATGCGGTTCGCATCGACGGGCCGGGCGACGTCATGACGCTTGGTGATCCGCTTGGACAGGCCGAGTTGCACGAACGGGCCGCACGCGCGGCCCGGCGCATTCTGGGGGTTTCCCTCCCCCCGGTGCGTCCCCAATCGGGCCGCGGCTTCGAGGATACTCTTCTAGGAAACACTTTCGCGGTCACCGATGGCCGCGCTTCTTATTTGATAACGCTGATCGAGGTGCCAGAGGTGGCCCGCCCGCTCTTGATGTTCACCGGGGCCATTCCGCCGCGCGATGCCGATCTCTGGATCGCGCGCGGGATGGAAACCGAAACCCACCTCAACCGGATCACCGACACGCCGACCGGGGTGATCTGTTTCACGCCCGGCACGCTCTTGCGCACGCCCGACGGCGAAAAGCCGGTCGAGGACCTGGCCGAAGGCGATGCCATCGACACCAAGGATGGCGGCGCGCAGGACATCGTCTGGATCGGCGCGCGCCGGATGTCGGGGGCACGGCTTTACGCGATGCCCGAACTGCGCCCCGTGCGTATCCGCGCCGGCGCCCTTGGCAATGACGACCCGCGCGGCGATCTGATCGTCTCGCCGCGTCACCGCGTGCTGGTGGCGGGG
>JABDPT010000175.1 GCA_013042605.1 Paracoccaceae bacterium | reverse complement strand
GACTATATCGAAGCGGCGGCGGAAACGGCGCACGGCCGCGCGCGCGCCTTCCTCGCCGCGCATATGTGACGGGAGGGGCGGGTGCGGATTGCGTTCATCGGGCTGGGTGAGGCGGCAAGCGCCTTTTTGTCAGGGTGGGGGCCGGACGTCGCGGGCTCCGTGACGGCCTATGACATCAAGTCCGCCAGCGGCGCGACTGCGCAAGAAATCGCGGACCGCGCCGCGCATCTGGGCATCCGCAATTGCGCGACGCCGGATGAGGCGCTGGCGGATGCCCAGCTTGTCTTTTCTACCGTGACGGCCGATCAGGCCGAGATCGCGGCAGAGGCCTATGCGCTGTTTCTCGAGGCCGGGGCGATCTGGTGCGACCTGAATTCCTGCGCGCCGGAAACCAAGCGCCGCGCGCACCGCCTGATCGCGGCGGCGGGCGGCGTCTATCTTGACGTGGCGGTGATGTCGCCGGTCCATCCCAAGTTGAACATGGTGCCGTGCCTCGTCTCTGGCGCGCGTGCTGAAGAGCTTGCGCCAACCCTCGCGGCCCTGCCGATGGACGTGCGGGTTGTCGGCGATGCGGTCGGGCGCGCCTCGTCGATCAAGATGGTGCGGTCGATTATGGTCAAGGGGCTTGAGGCGCTGACCGCGGAATGCACATTGGCGGCCGTCGCAGCGGGCGTGGGGGGCGAGGTGTTCCCCTCGCTCAAATCCGGCGCGCCGCATCTCGATGTGCCTGAGCGCGCGGCCTACAACTTCGAGCGGTCCATCGTTCACGGCAAACGCCGCGCGGCCGAGATGGACGAGGTCGCCCGGATGCTTGGCGATCTGGGGCTGCCCAACGACATGGCCCTGGCCACCTCTGCGTGGCAACAACGGTTGGCGAAAAGCGGGGTCGAGATACCCGGGGGCGGCACCCCTCCCGATCACGAATGGTTCGCGCGGGCGATCCTTGAGGTTCTGGGCGATGCGCCGGATTGAGCGATCCTCACTGCAACCGGGCTGCCGGTCAGCGTTGCGGCATCGGCCCCGGCTGCGCCGCACTTCATGCCATCAGCGAGGCATAGACCGGGATCTGGTTCGCGTGTTCGCGCATCAGGCTTTCCGCCCGATACGGGTCTTTGCGTTCGATGGCGTCAAGGATCAGGCGATGCTGCATGTTGCCGAACCGCAGCCGGTTCAATTCGCGGCGGGTGTTCGCGGCATCGAACACGACCGTGCCGGGGCGCAGCAGCGGCAGGTATTCAAGCCGCGCAATGGCATGCCCGACAAAGTCGTTGTCGCAGTTCTGAATGATCGCGTCGTGAAAGGCGATGTTGATGTCCTGATAGCGCTCGAAAATCGCGGCGGCGGGCTCATCGCCTTCCAAAAGCGCATCAACGTCTTCGATCCCCGCCCGCAGGGTGTCGGCCACGTCCGGCGCGATGCCGAGCCGGGCAAGCATGCCCGCTGCAAGTCCTTCAAGAACGCCGCGCACCTCATAGGCCTTGGTCAGATCGTCGGTGTTGAAGGCAAGAACGGTGTAGCCGCGCCCCTCGCGCTTGCGGATCAGGCCCTCGACCTCAAGCGCCCGCAGCGCCAGTCGCGCGGGCGTGCGGGAAACGTCGAAAATCTCGGAAACGCGCACCTCGCTGATCTTGGCCCCGGCCTCGATAGAGCCGTCCATGATCATCCGCCGCAACGAGACGACAACGCGCTTGTCGGCCGTGGCACCGGCGCTCTCTCGTCCTTCGGGGGTATCGACGACTTTCTTGTCCATGGCGCGGGCCTGACCGGAAAATTTGATTTTGTATCCATAAACGACAGCATGTCGTTCGCAAACGGAAAATACATTGCCAATGCGGCTGTATTGGATACACAGAAAGAAAAAAGAAGCGCCGTTCTGTGTGGGTCGATTCGACGCAGAACGCATTGAAAATCGGACGATGTCAGGGAGGACACCATGATCCGTAGAAACCTCATGAAACTTGCCGCGGCGGGCCTTTTGGCGACGAGCGCCCTCATTGCCGGACCCGCGTCCGCGCAGGATGTGGTCAAGATCGGGGCGATTGCCCCCAAGACCGGTCCGCTGGCCGGCGGGGCCGTGGTCACCCAGTGGCCAAACGTCCAGCTTTGGGTCGAACAGGTCAACGCGCGCGGCGGTCTGAATGTCGGGGGCAAACAGATGCCCATCGAACTGATCGAATATGACGACAAGACGAACCCCGGCGAGCATATCAAGCTGGCCCAGCGTCTGGCGGAACAGGATCAGGTCGATTTCGTCGTGGCGCCCTATGGCACCGGGTTCAACATCGCCACCGCACCGATCTATGGGCGCTACGGCTATCCGATGATCGCGGTCTCGGCGATCACCGACAAGATGGAAGAACTGACCGAACGCTATCCGAACCTGTTCTTCACGCTTGGCACGACGACGTCCTTCGTTGACGGGGTGAAAGAGATCCTGATCGAGAAGCGCGACGCTGGCGTGATCGGCAACGAGGTCGCCATGGTCAATGTCGCCGACGCCTTCGGGATCGAGCTTGCAGACCGCGCGCGCGAGCTTTTGACCGAGGCCGGGTTTGAATTGGTCTATGACCGGTCCTATCCGCTTGGCACGCCGGACCTGTCGCCGGTGATGAAGGGCGCCAAGGACTCGGGCGCGAAAGCGTTTGTTGCGTGGTCCTATCCGCCTGACAGCTTCGGTCTGGCCGAACAGGCGATCATCGAAGACCTTGATGTCGCGGTCTATTACTCGGCCGTCGCCACAAGCTTTCCGGCCTTTGTCGGCGCCTATGGCAACAAGATCGACGCTGTTCTGGGCGCAGGCGGCACCAATGTCGACGACCCCAAGATCGCCGAATACCGTCAGGCGCATCTTGAGATCACCGGCAAGGTGCCGGACTACTGGGCATCGGCCAACACCTATGCCGCGCTGCAGATCCTGGAGCAGGCCATCGAAGGCGCGGGCACGCTCGACCGGGATACAGTGACCCAGTACATCAAGGACAATTCCTTCGACACGGTGATGGGTGAGCTGACCTTCGAAAACAATGTCAGCCACACCTTCTGGTCGGTCGGCCAGTGGCAGGACGGTGTGTTCCGTGGTGTCAAAGGCTCCAACGTCGAGGGCGCGGTTCCCGTGCGCGTGAAAGAAGGTTGGGCCGAATAGCGCCAGCCTGACCCAATTGGCCCGGCGCCCCATCTGGCGCCGGGCGCTTTTCCCCGGGACCCGCCCATATGCTCGACATCCTTGTCTCTGGCCTGCTTTTGTCAGGCACCTATGCGCTGGTCGCGATGGGTTTGAACCTGCAATACGGCGTTGCGCGGATCATGAACCTTGCCAATGGCGAGGTGCTGGTTCTGGGGGCGCTGGCGGCATTCTGGCTTTACACGACGGCACAGGTCAGCCCGCTTCTGACGGTGATTCTCGTGGTGCCGGTCAGTTTCATCGGCAACTGGCTGATCTATCGGTTTCTACTGACGCCGCTTGTCCGCCGCTCCAAATCCCAGGGCGCGCTTGAGGTGGATTCGATCCTGGCCACCTTTGGGATGTCCTTCATCATCATCGGGGTGATGGTGTCGATCGAAGGCGGGTTCTTTGCGTATAAATACCTGTCCGAGCCGATCTCGATCATCGGCTCCACGACATCGCTCAACCGCCTCGTCGCGTTTCTGATCGCCTGCGCCATCGGGCTTGCCCTTTACCTCTGGCTGAACCTCAGCCGGGCCGGGGTGGCCGTGCGGGCGGTTTCGGTATCGACCGAGGCTTCGGGCCTTGTCGGTATCAACGTGCCGCGGGTGTCGGCCTTTGCCTTTGCGCTGGGCGGTGCCATCACCGCCGTCGGCGGGGCGCTGATTTCGACATTCATCACGCTGGATGCTTCCATCGGCGTGGTCTTCACGCTCAAGGCGCTGATCATCGTCATCATGGGCGGGGTGGGGGACATTCGCGGGGCGATCGTGGCCGCCATCATCCTCGGCATGGTCGAGACGGCGGTTGCGACGCTGGTTGACCCCGGTCTGACGCTGGCCGCCGCCTATCTCATCTTCGTGCTGATCCTGCTGTTCCGGCCGCAAGGCATTTTCGGAAGGCGTGCGACATGAAGCCGGCGGGGTGGGGTGAACTGGGCTGGGCTGCGGTGCTGGTCGTTCTCGCGGCCTTCCTGCCGTTGGTGGCCAATGGCTATTGGCTGTCGATTGGCGTCACCGCGATGATGTATATCGCGCTCTCCACATCCTGGGTGCTGTTTTCCGGGCCGACCCATTACATTTCGCTCGCGACCGGTGCGTTCTTTGGCGTGGGCGGGTATCTCGTCGGGTCGGGCATGAGCGATTATTCCCAGTCGTTCTGGCTGATGGCCGCGATTTCGCCGATTGTCGGCGCGATCCTCGCCGCGCTGATCGGTTTTGCCACGCTGCGCCTGTCGGGCGTCTATTTCGTGATCTTCACGCTGGGGCTGGCCGAGATGATCCGCAACGTGGTCAGCTGGGTTCAGAACAACTTCCTCGGGTCGCGCGGGCTCTATGTGCTCACCGATCTGCGCGACCAGCATATCTATTGGATGCTGTTGGTCGTGGCCGCCGCCGTCTATCTTCTGGGCTGGTTCGTCAGCCGATCGCGCATCGGCTTTGCGCTGCGCATCATCGGCGGCGATGAAACCGTCGCGCGGCATGTCGGCATCAACACGGCGACCGCCAAGGTCATTCTTTTCACCAGCACTGGTTTTTTCGCCGCGCTGGTCGGGGCGATCATCGCGCCGCGCTGGAGCTATATCGAGCCCAACCAGGTCTTTTCCCCGCAGCTCAGCTTTCTTGTGGTGATCATGGCGCTTCTGGGCGGATCGGGGCGGCTTTGGGGGCCGCTTGTCGGTGTCATTCCCTTCACCATCATCTGGGAATGGGTCGGGATCCAGTTTCCCAATCAATCGATCCTGTTCATCGGCCTGTGCTTCCTGCTGATCGTCTATTTCCTGCCCCAAGGGGTCGTCGGGCGGCTGGAAGAGCTGCGCGCGCGGATGCGGAGGGCTTCATGAGACAGTCAGGCTCGGTCCTTTCGGTCAAGGGTGTGACCAAGCGCTTCGGCGGGCTTGTCGCCGTTTCGAACATGTCGTTCGACGTGGCCGAGCATGAGATGGTCGGCGTCATCGGCCCCAACGGGTCGGGCAAGACGACGATGATGAACATGATCTCGGGGGCGTTCAAACCGACCGAGGGGCGTATCGCTCTCAAGGGTCGGGTGATCTCGGACCTGCCGGCCCAGAAGATCGCTCGCGAAGGGGTGGGGCGCACGTTCCAGCTTGTCCGCCTTTTGCCGGGCCTGTCGGTGCTGGAGAACGTCAAGGCCGGCGCCGTCTTTGGACATCGGCAACGCTGGGGGCGGGAAGCGGACGACATCGCCCATGACATGCTGGAACGCGTGGGCCTCGACGCGATGTCCTACGCGCCCATTTCGTCACTGACCTATATCGACCAGAAACGGGTAGAGCTGGCGCGCACGCTTGCGGGCGAGCCGGAGGTTCTGTTGCTGGATGAGTGGCTGGCGGGGCTAAACCCGACCGAGCTTGAGACCGGCGTCGAGCTGATTCATGCGTTGCGCGACGAAGGGCGCACGGTGGTGATGGTCGAGCATGTGATGGATGCGATCCGCTCGCTCTGTGACCGCTGCGTGGTAATGTCGTCGGGCGCAAAGATCGCCGAGGGCACACCGGACGAGGTGCTGTCGGACCGCGAAGTGATCCGGGCCTATCTGGGGGATGACGATGCTTGAGGTGCGAAATCTCTCGGCGGCCTATGGCCAGCATCCGGCGCTGAACGATGTCAGCCTGTCGGTCTCTGCTGGCGAGATCGTCGTGATCCTTGGCGCGAACGGGGCGGGAAAATCAACGCTTCTGCGCGCCATTGCTGGGATCTGCGAAGGGCGCGTGTCGGGCGAGGTCTTGCTGGGCGGTCAGCTTCTGACCGGGCACAGTTCGGATGAGATCGTGGAACGGGGCGTCGCCCTCGTGCCGGAAGGGCGTGGGATATTCGGCGACCTGACGGTGAAGGAAAACCTTCTTCTGGGGGCCTATCCGGCGCGGGCGCGGTCGGAGGAGGACACCAATCTCGACCGGGTTCTGGGGCTTTTCCCGAAGCTGCGCGAACGCCAATCGCAGGTGGCCCGCACCATGTCGGGCGGCGAGCAACAGATGGTCGCCATCGGGCGCGCGATGATGTCGGCGCCGGAAATCCTGATGCTGGACGAGCCGTCTCTGGGCCTGTCACCGCTTCTCTGTAAAGAGCTTTTTCAGAACCTCGCCCATGTCAAAGAGCTTGGGATCGGCGTTTTGCTGGTCGAACAGAACGCAAAGCAAAGCCTTGCGATTGCAGATCGCGGTTATCTTCTGGAAAACACCAAGATCATCCACGAAGACAGCGCGGCCCGGCTTGCGACGGACCCGGCGGTGCAAAAGGCCTATCTGGGGGCCGGGGGCAAAACCACGGCGGCCCCGGCGGCCGCAGCACAGCCGACACAGCCCGCACCCACAATGACCGTGAGCACGACGCCCGCCACGCCGCGACGCACGGCGGAACAACAGATCGGCCTGTCGATCGACGATCTTGTGCAAAACGCCGCCCGGCAATCGGCGGCGGCCCCGCGCGGCGTGTCACCCGACGCCGCCGCCGCCGCGGATCGGATCGCCAAGGACCGGTTGGCGGTCGTGATGAAAGATATCGAAAGCGCCGCGCGGGCCGCGCGCAACCGCAAGCCCGTCTCGCCCACTAGGCCGCACAGACCAGCATCCATGCCGGGGCCATCCCCGGCGCAGGACAACACACCGCTCCCCGTCATCGAGGTCTACAAACGCCCCGTTGTCGAGGTTTACCGCCGCCGCCCCTCGGGCCAGTTCGAAAGGGATTGAAATGCTTGATACGACACATTCCGCGCCCAACATCAAAGGCGTCTATATTGACGGCCAGTGGCAGCAGACCTCGCGCCAGTTCGAAGACCTGAACCCATCGGACGGAACGGTCTGGTCGCATATTCCCGATTGTACGGCCGCCGACACCCGGCGGGCCATTGAAGCCGCGCAACGGGCGTTTCCGGCGTGGTCTGCGCTCAAGTTTCAGGAACGCGCCGAATACATGCTCAAGATCGCGGCGGTCATCGAAAAGCGCGCGCCCGATTTCATCTCTGCCGCGCAGTTCGAAGGTGGGGGCTGGTATGGCAAGGGTGTTTACGAGACCAAGGTCATGCCCGAAATGCTCAAGGCCGCGGCCGCCATGTGCTATGCGCCGATCGGAGAGGTCTTGCCGTCGCTGAACGGCAAGGTGTCGACGGCCGTTCGGGTGCCGATGGGCGTCGTGGCCGTGATCAGCCCGTGGAACATGCCGGGCATTCTGGCCACGCGGCCGTTTTCGGTGCCCATGGCCATGGGCAACACGATTGTCCTCAAGCCTTCCGAAGAGACGCCCTATCTCGGCGGGCTCTTTTTCGCAGAGGTCATGGAAGAGGCCGGCGTTCCGCCCGGTGTTTTTAACGTGGTGACCTGCTCGCGCGCCAACGTGGCCGAGGTCGGGGATGAGCTTGTCGACAACCCGATCGTCAAGGGTGTCGCCTTCACCGGCTCTGCTGCCGTCGGACGCCGGATCGCGGCGAAATGCGGCGCGCATCTGAAAAAGGCCTGCATCGAACTGGGCGGCAAGGACAGCCTGATCGTTCTGGAAGACGCCAACATGGAGCGGGCGACCTCGGCAGCCAGTTTCGGCGCGTTCATGCATCAGGGCCAGATCTGTATGAGCGTTGAAAAGGTGCTGGTGCAGGAACGCGTCTATGACACCTTCCTGCAAGGTTTCATCGCGCGGGCGGCCAAGCTCAAGACCGGGAATGTCGCCGACAAAGCCAACGTGATCGGGCCGCTGATCAACGACCAGCAGGCCGCGAACGTCAAGCATCAGCTTGAGGATGCGGTCGCCAAAGGCGCCAGGATCGCGCTGGGCGGAGGCGTGAACGGGCGGTTCGTCGAGCCGACGATTGTGACGCACGTCACCCCGGACATGGACATCTGGCGCGCCGAAACCTTTGGCCCGGTCGCCGTGGTCGTGCCGTTCCGCGATGACAGTGAAGCCATCGCCATGAATAACGACACCGAATACGGGCTGTCGGCGGGTATCATCACCGAAGACGAACATCGCGCGATGGACATCGCCAAGGCGCTCGAAACCGGCATGTGCCACGTCAACTGTGCACCCATCAACGACGAGGCGCACGCCCCGTTCGGCGGGACCAAGGCAAGCGGTGTCGGCCGCTATGGCGGGCGGTGGTCGCTTGAGGCCTTTTCCGAAACGCGCTGGATCACGTTGGATCGTGGCCAGAAGCAATATCCGCCCGTGTTCTGAGCCATGAAAGATCTCGTCAAAGGCAAACGCATCGTCGTGACCGGCTCGTCCTCGGGGATCGGGTGGGAAACCGCGCGGCTTCTGTCGGAACAGGGCGCCGAGGTTCTGGGCGTCGATCTGACCAAGAACTTCGATCACGTCGAAGAACTTTACCGTGCCGACCTCTCGGACGCCCGTGCCATCGATGCGTTGCTCGACGTTTTGCCGGAAGACATCGACGGGTTGGTCAACAACGCGGGCCTGCCACCGACGCAGGATGCGAGCAAGCTTTTGCGGGTCAATCTGATCGGGCTGAAGCGCCTGACCCGCGGCCTGATCCCGAAACTGGCCGATGGCGCCAGCATCGTTAACGTGGCATCGCTGGCCGGGTTCGGCTGGCCACAGGCGGTGGACGCGATCAAGGCCGCCGAACATCTTGATTTTCACAATGTCGACGACTTCATCACGCGCTGGAACGTGTCGTCCGAAGGCGGGCGCAGCTATTTCTTTTCCAAGGAAGCGCTGATTGCCTGGACGATGCAGAACCGCTGGACCTGGCGCGACCGGGGCATCCGGATGAACGCGGTCAGCCCGGGGCCGGTGGACACGCCCATTCTGGGGGATTTCCTGCAAACCCTTGGGGCGCGGGCCGAGGAAGACCGCAAGGTCATGGACCGCCCCGGCACGCCACAGGATATCGCGCCGGTCATCGCGTTTTTGCTATCCGACATGACGACCTGGATCCGGGGAACGAACATCCCGACGGACGGCGGCATGGCATCGAACATCCTGTGCAACATGCACGGACTTTAGGGAGGAAAAGAGATGGGCACGATAGGCTGGTTCATTCTCATTGTCGTCGTTATCGCGATCATCATTGCGCTGGCCGCGTGGTGGTACGAACGCGCGACCAACGAGGTGTCGTTGCTGCGCACGGGCATCGGCGGGCGGCGCGTGGTGATCGACGGGGGCGTCCTTGCCATTCCCTATTTTCACGAGATCAGCCGGGTCAACATGGCCACCCTGCGGCTTGACGTGGATCGGCGGGGCGAGGCGTCGCTGATCACGCAGGATCGTCTGCGGGTCGATGTGGGGGCCGAGTTCTATGTCTCGGTCATCCCGGACGAAGACGCGATTACCCGCGCGGCGCAGACGCTTGGCAAACGGACCTTTCAGCGAGACGAATTGCGCAACCTGATCGACGGGATGATGGTCGATGCGCTGCGCTCGGTGGCGGCGCGGATGACGATGGATGAATTGCACGAGAACCGCGCGCAATTCGTCGCCGAAGTGCGTGATATGCTGCGCGAAACCCTCGAACGCTATGGCCTGCGGCTGGACAGTGTTTCCTTGACGGCGCTGGACCAGACACCGTTTGCGGCGCTTGATGAGAACAACGCCTTCAACGCGGTCGGTATGCGCAAATTGGCCGAGGTGATTGCGAAATCGAAGAAAGAGCGTGCGGAGATTGATGCCGATAGCGAGGTTTCGGTGCGGCGCGCGGCGATGGAAGCCTCGCGCAAGCGGCTTGAGATCGACCTTGAGGAACGGCGCGCCGAGATCGCGCAGCAGCAAGAGATCGAAACTCTTGCCGCCGCCCAGATTGCCGAGGTCGCCCAGCGAAAAGCCGACAGCGAACGCACCGCGACGCAGGCGCGCATCGACATGGAAAAGAGCATTCAGGCCGCTGAAGTTGCACGTGAACAGGCGTTGACCATCGCCGAGCAGGATCGGCAGATCGCGATTGCGGCCAAGAGTCAGGAAGAAAGCCGCGCGCAGGTCGAGGCCGATGCCGCAAGGGCCGAGGCGGTGATAGCCGCCGAAGCCGTCGAGACGGCGCGCGCGCTGGCCGACGCGGAACGCCGGGCCGAGCTTGCTCGCGTGGCCGCCGAAGCCGAGGCCAGGACCGCCGCCACCCGCGCCGCCATTGCCGCCGAAAGCGAGAAGGCGACTGCCAAGGACAAGGCCGCCGCACGCCGCGAGGCCGCAGAGGCCGAAAAAGCCGTCAAACTGGCCGAGGCAGAGGCCAACCGCGCCCGGATCGAGGCCGAGAACGCACGCAGTGACAGCCTTGTCGCAATGGAGCTTGAGAAGGCCCGGCTCGAAGCGATGCCGAAAATCGTGAGCGAAATGGTCAAGCCCGCCGAGAAGATCAAGTCGATCAACGTGAACCACGTGACCGGTCTTGGCGGAAGCGGGTCGGATGGCGGGGCGAAGTCGCCTGTCTCCACGGCGATGGATTCGATCATGGAAATGGCCGTTCAACTGCCGCTTCTCAAGAAGATCGGTGACCAGATGGGGGTGTCATTCGACGAGTCCATCGGCAAGGAGAGCGGCAAGCGGAAGGACTGACGCCAACCCGCCGCTAAGGGTGCGCGTCGATGATCGTCTCGGTCTCCAGCATGGCTGTCAGCCCGCCGTCAGTTTCGATATTGCACCCGCGCACCCAGCCCGCGCGCGGGCTGGCCAGAAAGGCGATGACCTCGGCCACCTCGTCGGCGCGGCCCGACCGGCG
>JABDPT010000171.1 GCA_013042605.1 Paracoccaceae bacterium | reverse complement strand
TCGATACCGGCACAGGTCAGAACCTCGCGCCCGTCGCGCGAACGCGCCCAGCGAGCGATCTGTTCAGGCCCATTGCCATATTTTTTGTCGTCGGCAATCGCATCGTCCAGAGCGGCCAGAACGACGGCTGCAAAAAGCTTGCGCGCCCGGTTACCCTGTTCATTGTTGAATGCGGTGCCATCCACGAAATCGACCATGTCGCGTCCTTTTGTTATTGCTCTTGCATTTCCGGCGTGACGTCCCTTATGGCGGGTTTGCCACTGATTCTGTTTCCCTGTTTTGGAATACCTGCTATGCAGCAAGCGCATACCTCGCGGGGTTGCGTCTACCGTATCTAGTTGTCTTGCCAGCATACCATCAGCCAGATATAGCAGCGGCCACGCTTTCTTCAACCTTTTGTCACGGATTCAACACATGCCCAAAATCAACGGCAATGAGATTCGGCCCGGGAACGTGCTGGAACACAACGGCGGACTTTGGGCCGCGGTGAAGGTGGATCATGTCAAACCGGGCAAGGGCGGTGCGTTTGCCCAGGTCGAGCTGCGCAACCTGCGCAACGGATCGAAACTGAACGAACGGTTCCGCTCGGCGGACAAGGTGGAACGTGTCCGGCTTGAGCAAAAAGATCAGCAGTTCCTCTACGAAACCGACGGCATGCTGGTCTTCATGGATAGCGAGACCTTCGAACAGATCGAACTGCCCGCCGAGATCCTCGGCGACCGGCGCCCGTTCCTGCAAGACGGGATGACGGCGCAGATCGAGTATTACGAAAACGAGGCGCTAAGCGCGTCGCTGCCGCAGAAAGTGACCTGCACTGTCGTCGAGACCGAGCCGGTGGTGAAGGGTCAGACCGCGGCCAATTCATTCAAGCCCGCGATCCTCGACAATGGTGTGAAGGTCATGGTGCCGCCTTTCGTCGGTCAGGACGAGGCGATCGTCGTGAACACCGAAACCATGGAATATTCCGAACGGGCCTGACCCAACGGGGCACGGCCGCGGGCCGCGCACACAATGCTGGTCGCCCCGTTCCGGGCGACGTGCCTTCGGCGAGGATATTTTCAGCCAGAAGAAGCCGGGACGATCCGCGTGACGGTGGCGTCGCCCGCCTGCATCTCTCCCTTTGCGCGGTCGAACCGCAGATAGGCGATGCCGCGCCCGCCGGCTTGCGTATAGAGCGTACCGGCGGTCTTCCCGTCCTTCTCGATCTGGGTGCCGACCGGGGCAGCGCCGGCGACCGATACGCTGGCAAGGCCTTTGCGCAGCTCGGTCTTGTGCTTCATGCGCGCCGTAACCTCTTGTCCGACGTAGCAGCCTTTTTTGAAGTCGACGCCCGCAAGGCGCTCGAACCCGGCCTCGAGGATGTAGGTGTCATTGGGGATCAGCTCGACCCCGGCCTGCGGGACGCAATGTTCGGTTCGGATCGCATCCCAGTCGATGCCGGGGATGTCCCGCGCGTCGGGCGCGTAGTGGCGCCAGCCGAGGGCGGGGTGGCGCGGATCAGGCATCGCGCCGTCCGGGGCGTTTGTCAGCCCGCGTCCGACCGTGAGGTCGGACTCTTCGATCGTCACATCCGCGCGCAGCTTGTACATCGACAGGCGTTGGATCAGGCCCGGGGCCTGAGCCGCATCGGCGTCGAGCAGGATGTGGTCGCCCCGGTCCCAGAGAAAGAAATCCGCGAGATACTTGCCCTGCGGCGAAAGCAGCGCGGCATAGACCAACCCGTCTTTCGCGCGGGTGATGTCGTTGCTGATCAGCCCCTGCAGAAAGTCGCGCGCCTCTGTGCCCGTGATCCGGAACAGTTTGCGATCTGTGCCCATGTGCCGCCCCTTTTCGTCGCGTTCCCGGTTATATAGGAGGCGCAGGAAAGGAACGCCACGCCCATGCCCGCGCCACTCTCGGTTATCATTCCCACGCTTGATGCGGCACCCGACCTGCCCGGGGCGCTTGAGGCGCTGATGGCGGGGGTGGAGGCGGGACTGATCGCCGAGCTTGTCATCTCGGATGGCGGGTCGACCGACGCCACGCTGGCCATCGCCGAAGCGGCCGGGGCGCAGATCGTCACCGGGCCGGCGGGGCGCGGCGGGCAATTGGCGCGGGGGGCAGCAGCCGCAAAGGGCGAATGGCTGTTGCTGTTGCATACCGATAGCTGGCTTGGGCCCGACTGGGTCGAAGCCGCAGGCGCGCATCTGGCGCAGGCGGGGCATCGGGCCGGATATTTCCGGCTTGCGTTTCGCGCGCCCGGTCTTGCCGCGCGGTTCGTTGCGGGTTGGGCAAATCTGCGGTCGCGGCTCTTTGGGCTGCCTTACGGCGATCAGGGGCTTTTGATCTCGCGGTCGCTTCTGGAGGAGGTGGGGGGCATCCCCGACCTTCCCCTGATGGAAGACGTGGCCCTCGCGCGGGCCTTACGCGGGCGGCTCAGCGCCTTGCCGGGCGAGGCGCGGACATCGGCAGACCGCTATTTGCGCGAAGGGTGGCTGCGTCGGGGTGCGCGTAACTTGTGGCTTTTGGCCCGCTTCGCCTTGGGTGCGGACCCCGAGAGGTTGGCGCGGGCCTATCGGCCCGGGCGCTAGGTCTCTTCGAACTGGAGCCTGTAAAGCCCGGCATAAATTCCGTCCCGGGCCAGCAATTCGTCATGCGTGCCCTGATCGACGACACGACCCCGATCCAGCACCACGATCTTGTCGGCCGCGCGGATGGTGGAGAGCCGGTGCGCGATCACAAGGGTGGTGCGGCCATGGCTCAGCTCTTCCAATGCGGCCTGCACCGCGGCTTCGGATTTCGCGTCGAGTGCCGAGGTCGCTTCATCCAGAAGCAGGATCGGCGCATCGCGCAGCACCGCGCGGGCGATGGCCACGCGTTGGCGCTGGCCGCCCGACAGGTTGGAGCCGCGCGGTCCGGCGGGCATCTCGAGCCCCTGCGGCTGGCTTGCCAGAAACTCGGTCAGATGGGCGGCGTCGATCGCGGCGGAGAGGCGCGCGTCATCGATGTCAGAGCGTCCCAGAACCACGTTTTCCCGCAGCGTTTCGTCAAAGAGAAGTGCGTCCTGCGCCACCACGGAATAGAGATCGCGCAGCGCGCCCAGATCGATCGTTTCCAGCGGGGTGCCGCCCACCGTAATGGTGCCGGACTGCCGCTCGATCAGGCGGGTCAAAAGGCTGAAGACCGTGCTCTTGCCCGCACCCGACGCCCCGACAAGGGCCGTCGTCTCGCCCGCCTTGGCCGTGAAGGTCGCGCCGTTGAGAACCGGGTGATCGGCATAGGCGAATTGTACGTCGTCGAAGTCGATGGTCGTGTCCTTGGGGGCGGCGACCGCGCCCGGCGCGCTCGTGATCCCGGGTTTGAGGTCGAAAAGTGTATAGATCCGCTCAAGACTTGCGGCCGTTGTCTGCAAGACGCCCGCCATGGTGGCCAGGCGGCGCAGCGGTTGAAAGGCAAGGGCCATGGCGGTGAAGAACGACATGAACTGGCCCACGGTCTTTTCGCCCGACAGGATGTCCTGTCCGCCCAGCACCAGCACAGCAAAAAAACCGACCCCAGTCATAACATCAAGCAGGCCCGGCAGGGTGGCCGCACCGGCATCGGTGCGGATCTGGGTGCGTACGATCTGGTCGATAAGGGATCGGAACCGCCCGGACTGATAGTCTTCGAGACGGTTCAGCTTGATCGGGTCGATACCCTGAAAGATCTCGCTCAACCGTGTCGAGCGTTTGGCCGATATCTGGCGCATGGACCGGGCTTTGCGGCGGATATAGCGTTGCAGCACCATTGCCGGCAGGATCAGCGCCGGGATCCCGATCAATGCGGTCAGCGCCCATTGCAGATCGATGGAAACGGCGACGATCCCAAGCGAGATAAGTGCCACCGCGTCGCGCGCGGCCCCCTGGATCAGCACCTTCCAGACCTGCTGCACGACGGTGGTGTCGCCCTGCACACGCTCCATCAGCGCGCCGGGCGGATTGTCGTGGAAGAACAGGCTGTCGAGCCGCATCACGTGACTGACGAGGTCGGCCTGCATCTGCGTCGTGCTCAGCTGGCCGACACGGGTCAGGATGATGCGTTGGCTGACCCCGGCCACCGCCCGGATACAGAAAAGCGCCATGATCGCCCCGCCGATCAGCCAGACGGCATCGGCATCGCGGCCCACGAGCACGCGGTCGAACATCGGCTGCAGCGTATAGCTCAGGATGCCAAGGGTGGACCCTTCGATGATCATCAGCACGACGGCGAGGATCAGCCAGCGCCAGTGCCGCTTGAGATACCCGTGCCACAGCCGTACCACGAGCCTGATGGCGGGGTATGTGTTGTCCTGAAGCTGATTGGGCAATGGGCCGTCCGATGGGCAAGGATGCGTTCAGTCCGGGTTATCCCCTAGACCGCGCGGTGACAAGAACCGGCGGATTGACGCGGGGGGCCGCCACCGCTAGGCCGCTGCGGTGAAATTTGCACGTGAGATCGCCTTATGAGCCTAGCCAACGGACGCGACTATCTTGCTATTCCCGGGCCTTCGGTCATCCCCGACCGGGTGCTGCGCGCGATGCACCGGTCGGCCCCGAACATCTATGAGGGCGAGTTGACCGACATGATGGAGGGGATCGTGACCGACCTGAAGGCGGTTGCACTCACCCGACATCACTGCGCGCTTTATGTCGGCAACGGCCACGCGGCTTGGGAAGCGGCCTTGGCGAACGTGTTTTCGCGGGGGGACGTGGCGCTTGTCGCGGCGACCGGGCGCTTTGCCTATGGCTGGTCGGATATGGCCGGCAAGATGGGGATCGAGCCTCGGATCATCGATTTCGGGCGGCAGGCGCCGATTGACCCCGACAAGGTCGCGGCGGCGCTTGAGGCTGACAAAGATCACCGGATCCGCGCCGTTCTGGCCGTGCAGGTCGACACCTCGACCAGCGTGCGCAGCGATATCGCGGCGCTTGGCACGGCAATGCGGTCCACCGGGCATCCTGCGTTGCTGATGGTCGATTGCATTGCCTGTCTGGCCTGTGACGTCTTTGAAATGGATGCCTGGGGCGTCGATGTGATGGTTGCCGGTTGTCAGAAAGGTCTGATGACGCCACCGGGCATGTCGTTCGTGTTTTTCAACGACCGTGCGGATGCGGCGCGGGAAAGAGCCGATTGCCTGACGCATTATTGGGACTGGCGCCCCCGGATCAGCGGTGCGGGGCTTTGGGCCTATTTCGATGGGACGGCGCCCACGCATCATCTCTACGGTCTGCGCGAAGCGCTGGACATGATCACCGAAGAAGGGCTCGAGGCGGTTTGGCACCGTCACGCTCGTTTGGCGGGCGCGATCTGGGCGGCGGCCGAGGCCTGGGCACAAGGCGGGCAGATGCAGTTGAATATCGCCGCCCCGGATTGCCGCAGCCACGCGGTGACGACGATCTATGTCGGTGGTGCGCAAGGGACAGCACTGCGCAAATGGACGGAACACGAGGCCGGGC
>JABDPT010000151.1 GCA_013042605.1 Paracoccaceae bacterium | reverse complement strand
TTGTCAATATTGACGCGGTGGCAAATCACCTTTTGCAGATTTTTGGAAGTTCTGCAAAGGTCTTAGAACGCCAACAGGAGTTCCCGTGTCTCTCTTCTTCATCGTTGCCTTGCCCTTCTTCGGCGCTCTTCTGCCCGGGTTGATGAATTCCGCTGGCCGGTCCGCCTGTGCGGGTGTCACCTTTACGATCACGCTGGCGGCGTTCGTTGGCTTGCTGACGAACCTGCCGGCGATCATCGCCGGTGATATCGTCATGGCGCGGGTCGACTGGATGCCTGCGCTTGGTTTGAACTTCACGCTGATGCTGGATGGGCTGGGCTTTTTCTTCGCCCTTCTGATCCTCGGCATCGGTCTTTTGATCATCGCCTATGCGCGCCAGTACCTGAGCCGCAACGATCATATGGGAGAATTTTTCACCTATCTCCTGCTCTTTCAGGGCGCGATGGTCGGGATTGTCCTGAGCGATAACATACTGCTTTTGCTGATATTCTGGGAGCTGACGTCGCTATCGTCCTTTTTGCTGATCGGGTATTGGAAGCATTTGCCCGAGGGTCGCCAAGGCGCGCGGATGGCCCTGACGGTCACGGGGATGGGCGGTTTGGCGATGATTGCCGGCATGCTGATCCTTGGCCAGATCGCGGGGAGTTATGACCTCAGCGTGATCCTTCAGAACCGCGAGCTTATCCAGGCCGATCCATTGTATCTGCCGGCGCTGATCCTGATCCTGCTGGGATGCTTCACGAAGTCGGCGCAGTTTCCGTTCCACTTCTGGCTACCGCATGCCATGGCCGCGCCGACGCCGGTGTCCGCCTATCTTCATTCGGCGACCATGGTGAAGGCGGGCATCTTCCTGATGGCGCGCATGTGGCCGGTTCTGTCGGGCACGCCGGAATGGTTCGTGATCGTGACAACGGCCGGGTTGGTGACGATGGTTCTGGGCGCGGTGATTGCCCTTTTCAAGCATGACCTGAAGGCGTTGCTCGCCTTTTCGACCGTTAGCCATCTGGGGCTGATCACGATGCTTTTGGGCACCGGCACCGCCTTTGGCGCGATGGCGGCGGTGTTTCACATCCTCAACCACGCGACCTTCAAGGCGGCCTTGTTCATGTCCGCCGGGATCATCGACCATGAGGCGCATACCCGCGATATCCGGCGGCTTGGCGGGTTGCGAACGCTGATGCCGGTGACCTTCGTGATCGTGTGCCTTGCGGCGCTGTCGATGGCGGGGATCCCGCTGCTCAATGGCTTTCTCTCAAAAGAGATGATGCTGGAAGAGGCCAACCACACAAAGCTATTCGGCAGTCCGTGGCTGGTGCCGGTTCTGGCGACGGTCGGATCGCTTTTCTCTGCCGCCTATAGTTTCCGCCTGATCGGGCATGTCTTCCTTGGCCCTGTGCGCGATGACTATCCCGCCAAGCCCCATGACCCCGGAGCGGGGCTGTGGCTGCCCCCGGCCCTTCTGATCGTCCCGGTCATTGTCATCGGGGTGGCGCCCTTTGTGGCGGAACCCTTCGTCAAGCTGGTGACAGCGGCCGTTCTGGGCACTGCGGCCGACTTGCCATCGGCGCATCTGAAGATCTGGCACGGGCTGGTCCCGGCGCTTTACATGTCGATCATCGCGGTTGTCGGCGGTCTGGGCATGCTGGCGATCTTCAATCCCGCGCTGCGGTTGTGGGAAAACGCGCGCCGCCCCGAGGCGAAGGTGATCTTCGAGTGGCTGGTCGAGAGCTCTGCGCGGCTGGCGCAACTGTTGATCCTGCCGCTGCATAACGGGTCGTTCTCGCGCTATGCCGCAATCGGCACTATCGCGATTGTGATCGCCGGCTACTACGCCTGGGCGACGGGCACGATCGGCGCGCCGACATATGCGATGCAGACGGCCGACCCGGTTCTGATATCGGGCTGGTGCATGTTGGTGGCGGCGACGCTTGGGATGGTGTTCCTGCATCGCAACCGCTTCCTGTCGCTTATCCTGATCGGGATCGTGGGTCTGATGGTCTCAATCGGGTTCGTGTTCCTGAGCGCGCCGGATCTGGCGATGACCCAGTTCACCGTCGAAGTGGTGACGATCATCCTGATGCTTCTGGCGCTGAATTTCCTGCCCAACCGGACGCCCATCGAAAGCTCGGTCCTGCGCCGCACGCGCGATGCCGGGGTGGCGACTGCGGGCGGATTGGCGAGTTTCGCGCTGGCCTATCACTATCTGCTGCGCGATCCGGTCGGGGCGCCGATCTCGGAGTTTCATCTGGCCAATTCCTACAAGGGCGGCGGCGGCACCAATGTCGTCAACGTCATTCTGGTCGACTTCCGCGGGTTCGATACCTTCGGTGAAATCATCGTGCTGAGCATTGCCGCCCTGTTGATCTATGCGCTGACCGAGACCTTGCTGGACGGCCCGGTGCGCGCGCGTCTGCTGAACCGCACGCCGGATCAGCCGCGGGCCGGTGACCGGCATCCGATGATGATGGTCGTGTTGACGCGGGGGATGATGCCCGTCGTGATGATGGTCGGCTTCTATATCTTCCTGAGCGGCCATAACGAACCGGGAGGCGGTTTTATCGCCGGTCTGATCGTGTCGATCGGCGTTGTGATGCAATATATGGCAAGCGGGTTCGCCTGGACCTCTGCGCGGCTGAAATACCCCTATCACGGGGTCATCGGGGCGGGTGTTCTGGTTGCCGGGTTCACCGGTATCGGGTCGTGGTTTGTCGACAAACCCTTCCTGACCTCGGACTTCACCTATGTGCGCATCCCGCCCTTCGAAAAGTTCGAACTGGCCACGGCGGCGCTGTTCGATGTCGGCGTCTTCCTGTCGGTCGTCGGTGCGGTGATGCTGTCACTTGAAAGCTTCTCGCGCCTCGCGCGGCGGGCGGAAACGCCCGAAAGCCTTCACCCGATGGATATCGATCCATCCCGAACGGACCCGCCGGACGTTCAGATGAAACCGGAGGGCAGCTGACATGGAGCTTATTCTGGCATCGGCCATCGGCATCATGACGGCGGCGGGGATATACCTTGTCCTGCGCTTGCGGACCTTCCCGGTGATCCTGGGCATTTCGCTGCTTACCTACGCCGTGAACGTTTTTCTGTTCACGTCCGGTCGGGCCAGGGTTGGCGCGCCGCCGGTCCTGCGTGACGACATCACCACCTATACCGACCCGCTTCCGCAAGCGCTGGTTCTGACTGCCATCGTGATCTCGTTCGGGATGACGGCGGTGATCGTGATGATCTCGCTCGGGGCGTTTCTGGGGTCAGACGATGACCAGGTGAATGACCAACCCGACCCCCCGCAAGACCGCTCGGAGGGTTCGTCTTGACCCACTGGCTTATTGCGCCGGTCGTGCTTCCCGCGATGCTGGCCCCGTTCATCGTTCTGGCCGCGCGCTTTCACATCGGCATTCAGCGTGTCTTCTCGATCGTTGGCGTTCTGACGCTTATCGCCATTGCGGGCGGCTTGGCCTGGGCGGCGTCGGACGGGACGGTCCTGCTGTATCAACTGGGCGATTGGGCGGCACCCTTCGGGATCGTTCTGGTGGGCGACAAGCTGTCGACGATCATGGTCCTTCTGACGGCGGTTCTGGCGCTTTTCGTTCTGATTTACGCGATCAGTTCGGGCTGGGACGACCGAGGCTGGCATTTCCATGCGCTCTTTCAGTTTCAGCTCATGGGCATCCTTGGCGCGTTTCTGACCGGTGACCTGTTCAACCTTTTCGTGTTCTTCGAGGTGCTGTTGATCGCGTCCTACGGCCTGATGATCCACGCGGGCGGTAATGAGCGGCTGCGCGCGGGCGTGCAGTACGTGCTTTTCAACCTGATCGGATCGACGCTTTTCCTGTTTGCGCTTGGGGCCATTTACGCGGAAACCGGGACGCTCAACATGGCCGATCTGGCCAATAGGGTCGACCTGATCGACGCCGGGGAAACGGTGGGTATCCGGGTGGCCGCGGTTCTGTTGCTGCTTGTCTTCGCGATCAAGGCGGCCCTTGTGCCACTGCATTTCTGGCTTCCCTCAAGCTATGCCGAGGCGCCCGCCCCGGTCGCGGCGCTTTTCGCGATCATGACGAAGGTCGGGGCATATGCGATCATCCGGGTCTATACGCTGATCTTCCCGACCGATCTGTCGGTGACCTCGGGGCTGCATGATGTGTGGCTGTTGCCGGCGGCACTTCTGTCTCTGGCCATCGGCATGGTCGGGGTATTGGCGGCGAAACGGCTGGACCGGCTTGTGGCGTTTTCGATCATCGGCTCTATGGGGATGGTGATGGTGTCCATCGCGCTTTTCAGCCCGGAAGGAATTGCCGCCGCGCTTTATTACATCGTGCATTCGACCCTTGCGGGGGCCGTGCTGTTTCTGGTCGCGGATCTGGTGCGCACGGGCCGTGCCGATCTGAACCTGACACCGCAGCCCCCGGTTGCCGGCGCAACCATCACGGCGGGCCTGTTCTTCATCAGCGCGATTGCGATGTGCGGGCTGCCGCCGCTGTCGGGGTTCCTTGGCAAGCTGCTGGTTCTGGATGCGGCCTATGGAACCGATCTGATGGTCTGGACATGGGTTGTCGTGCTCGGGTCGAGCCTGATCAGCATTGTCGGATTTGCGCGTGCGGGAAGCGTCCTCTTCTGGAAGGCGCAGAGTATCGCGCCGCCGCAAGACGCCGTGCCCAAAGCGCCGCCCGCCACGATGTCCTTCGTGGCCGCGGGCGGGCTGATCACGCTTTTGGCCGCGCATACGGTTTTCGCGGGTCAGGTCCACAGCTACACGACCGCCATCGCCGCCCAGCTTTTCGAACCCGCACCCTATATCTCGACCGTGGTGGACACGCCCGGTAAACTCAGCGAACCGACGGAGGGTCATTGACATGGCACGCGCGTTCCATTGGTTGGTGCCACACCCGCTTTTGACGGTGATCCTGACATTTGTCTGGATGCTTCTTCAAAACGAACTGTCGGCCGGGATGGTCGTGTTCGGATTGATCCTCGGGATCATCATTCCGTGGGGTACGTCGATCTGGTGGCCCGATACACCGAGGGGATTCCGGCCGGCCAAGATGATCGGCTACAGCCTCGTGGTGATCTGGGACATCATCATCGCCAACATCCAGGTGGCGTGGATCGTGCTGACGGTGCCGACCGCCAAGCTCAAGCCAGCCTGGATCGTGGTGCCGCTGAAATTGCGCGAACCCGAGGCGATCACGATGCTTGCCGGAACAATCACCCTGACCCCCGGAACCGTCTCGGCGGATTTGTCGGATGAGGGCCACAGCCTGTTGGTTCATGTGCTTCACACCGATGACCCGGACGGCGTTCGTGACGACATCGAGACCCGGTACGAGGCCCGCCTATTGGAGATATTCACATGATACTTGCGACGCAGTTTCTCAACATTGCGCTGGCGATCACGTTTATTGCCTTGGCGCTGGGTCAGATCCTGTCGATGGTACGGCTGGTTCTGGGGCCAACATCCGGTGACAGGATCCTTGCGCTGGATACGATGGTGATCAACGCGCTTGGGCTGGTGGTCGTGCTGGGCATCCATCAGGGCGTGCAGATCTATTTCGAGGTGGCGCTCCTCATTGCGATGCTTGGCTTTGTCTCGACCGTCGCCCTGGCGCGGTTCATCTTGCGGGGGGATATCATCGAATGACCCTTGTCATTATCGGCACCTATATCGTCAGCCTGTCGCTGATCATCGGATCGGGGTTCATCCTTGTGGGCGTGATCGGGCTTTTGAAATTCAACGATCCCATGACCCGGCTGCATGCCCCGACGAAGGTCGGGACGGTCGGGATCGGCATGTTGCTTCTTGCGTCGATCATCCATTCCTTCGATATCGGCAAACCGTCCACACATGAGCTTTTGATCATGGCCTTCCTTTTCGTCACCGCTCCGATTTCGGCGAATTTCATTGCCAAGGTGAATATCCACCGCCGCGCCTGCGAGACGCCGCCCTCGCCGCCGAAAGACGGTACGTGGTCGACACTCGATGTGCCGGAAGAGGATGTCGCGACCTAGCCGGGTTTTCGTGCCCCGCCGCCATCGCCGCAGCAGGGGTTCGCCTGGCCGGACCACGCCGGACACGGGAAGAGATCATGCCGGATACGACACCAACGCTTCACATGCTTTGTGGCAAGATCGCCGCCGGGAAATCCACGCTTGCGTCCCGGCTTGCCGATAACGAGGCCACGCTTCTGTTTGCCGAGGATGACTGGCTGAGCGCCCTTTTCGCGGATGAGATGCAAAGCACGCGCGACTATATGCGGTGCGCGGCGAAGCTTCGTAGTGTCCTGGGGCCGCATATCGTGTCGGTCCTGAACGCGGGTGTTTCGGTTGTGCTCGATTTTCAGGCCAACACGGTCGAAAGCCGCGCGTGGATGCGGGGCATCCTAGATCAGACTACCGCAAGCCATCAGCTTCACGTGCTTGTGCCGCCGGATGAGGTCTGCCTGGAACGGCTGCGCGCGCGGAACGCGTCGGGGACGCATCCTTTCGCGGTGACCGAGGCGGAATTTCACAAGGTCTCGAAGTATTTCGTGCCGCCCACGGAGGAGGAAGGCTTTGATCTGGTGATGTATGAGGGGATCGAATGACGTGATCGGGCGGGCCTTTGTCATGGGTCCGCCCGAGCGTTTTGCGGTTCAGATCTGCTGTGACTGGCTTTGCGTCATCCAGAGCAGCGCGAAGAGAAGCAGGGCGGCCGAGATCGCGGCGGCGGCGGTACGGACAGAGTTCCAGAACGTCCAGCGGGGCACATAGGTCTGACGCCAATAGTCACGGGTCGCGTCCGAGGACAGGTCCATAACGGCCAGGGCTTCGTTCATCGGCACGTTGAACACGACCGTAACCCCGAAACAGCCGACAAGGTACATCAGCGCGGCGGCCAGGATCAGCATGCCCGCCGGGCCGTTGACGCCCATCCAGGCATAGGCGGCGATGACGACCGACAAAGCCGCCATGCCAAGGAACAGGGTCATGAAGACCCAGCGAAACACTTCGCGGTTGATCACCTGCATGGCCTCGACACCGCCCACGCCGCCGGTGATGGCCAGTGAACGCATGATGAAATCCGAGAAGGCGAGGAAAACGCCCGCGACAAGCGCATAGGCGAGAATGGAAAGCTGCATGAGCAGGAACATGGAGGTGGACATTTGCTTGTCTCCAACGAGTTGAGAGGGTGGCAGCAGGGTTTGACCTGCTGCCAAGGTTGCGGGATCAGGCGGCACTGGACCATGCGCCGGATTTGGCGGCACCGGCGGCGTATTCGGTGAAATCGCGGGGTGGACGCCCAAGGGCGCGCTGGACACCGTCACAGACCCTGGCATTGCGGCCATCAAGCGTTTCGCGGGCAATCGCGGTAAAGACATCGGCCACGAAATCACCGCCAGAAGCCGCGACATTCGCGTGAAACTCCTCAAAGCTGATCGGGATGTGCTGGATCGGGCGACCGGTGGCCTGTGACAGGACCGCGGCCATATCGGCAAAGCTCATAAGGCGCGGGCCGGTCACTTCGTAAAGCTCGCCCTTGTGCCCCTCTTCCGTCAGGGCCGCGACGACCACGTCCGCGATATCGTCGATGTCGATGATGGGTTCCTCGATTGCACCGCCGGGCATCGGCAGGACACCGGCAAGGATCGGGTCGCGCAGGTAGCCTTCGCTGAAGTTCTGCGCGAACCAGGATGAGCGCACTAGGGTGAAGTCGATGCCAGAAGCGCGCACCACCTCTTCGCCCAGTTTCGCGTGATGTTCGCCGCGCCCCGACAAGAGCACGATGTGATCAAGACCGGTGGATTTGGCGACCTCGCAGAGGGCCGCGAGCTTTTCGACCGCGCCCGGGAAGGCCAGATCGGGGAAATAGGTCACGTAGGCTTTGGAAACGCCCTCAAGCGCGGGCGCCCATGTTTCGGGTGCTTCCCAATCGAACGGGATCGCCGCGCGGCGGGTTCCATGGCGGACGGGCAGGCCCTTGGCTTCAAGGCGGGATGCGACGCGCGCGCCGGTCTTGCCGGTGGCGCCAATGACGAGGATGGGATCGGTTTGCATGGGTTTGCTCCTTGGCTGAGTTGATGGCCAAGGGATAGGCGGCGGACAGGGCCCGGGTATTGACCGAGATTGCCAGCCTTTTGACCGTCGCGGCCAAACGGAGGTTACCGGCTCAAATTCTCTTTGCGGTAATTTGCCGGGGTTTGTCCCATCCAGCGCTTGAACGCACGGGTGAAGGCGCTTTGTTCGGAAAAGCCGGTGAGAAAGGCAATCTCGGAAAGCGAGTAGCGTTCATCGCGCAGCATGGCCAAGGCAAGTTCGCGTCTTGTGTCTTCGGTCAGGGTCTGGAAGCTGACGCCATGCTCGGCCAGCCGCCGGTGAAAGGACCGGGCGCTCAACCCCAGACCGCGCGCGATATCGGCCATCTTTGGCAAGCCTTCACTTAGCGCGCGGGCGATGGCGTCCTTGGTGGTTCGCACCAGCGACGCGTCGTCTTTCAGCCCGGCCAGTTCGGCATCAAGATGCGACAAAAGGAAATGGGTGATCCCCTCGTCGCCCAGAATATTGGAGCGCTCCAGGCTTTCGGTCGAAAAGAGCAGCGCATCAAGCTCGGCGTCGAAGCGCACCGGACAGCCGAAATAGGCCTCATGCGCGTCCAGCGACTTGGGCGCCGCATGCTTCAGCATCACCTCGAGCGGTGCGACGGGCACCGGGGAGACCTGCCGGGCCAAGGACACGGCGCTGGCCAGCGTCGCCTCATTCGACAGGCGCAGGCCAAGGCGGCGCGGTCCGGCGCGGTGCAGGATGAACAGCATTCCGCGCGGGGCCGGACGCAGTTCGTACTCGACGACACTTGTCCAGAGGCGAGCATAGCGCTCTACCCGGGACACCGAGCCCAGCAGGTTGGGCGCGGCTTTCCATGCCAACCCCAGCGCGCCGTATTCATCGCAGCGCATCGACGCGCCCACCTTGACCGGCAAGGCGGTCACATCCATTTGCGACGCCATCGTTTCGAGCATGGCGTAATAGGCTTCGTCCGAGATCATCACCTTCGGGTCCCACGGCGCGTCTGCGTCAAGCCCCGCGACGGCAAGCATGTCGCGCGCATTCACTGCATCGTCGGCAGCCGCAACCATCTTTCGCGCGAAAAGGGATGTGATCTGACCCATTGAGGAAGTCTATGCCGGAATAATTCGCGTGCCAAATCAGCGTATTCCATTTGGTTGGTCAACTTCGCGCGACCTTGGTCCGTCGCGTGCCATCACTGGAAACAAAAGAGCGTAGGCGCATCAGCAGAACCACGGCTTGAGCGCCGAATACGCGTATCGAGCGCAAAGGATTGTCGCAGATCAACCGGGGCCACAACGAATCGCCAATACTCAACCCCGAAATCGGGAGGGGAACCCTCGTATGTCGGAAAGGCGGCGGATATTGGTGTATTCGCTGGGTGTGGCGCTTACCGCCCTGCCCGCGTTCGCTGCGGGTGACCCGGATCAGGGGCGCGCCTTGGCCAAAGAGTGGTGTTCGGAATGCCATGACGTGTCGGCCAATGGCGCGTTCAAGCTTGATCCGCCCAGCTTTGCGGCAGTGGCGGTCTATCGCTCTGAAGAGCAGATCTTTTCCCGGATTTCACTGCCTGCCCCGCATCACGGGATGCCGCGGATCGGTCTGATCCTCGACCTTGAGGCGGTTGACGATCTGGTGGCGTACATCGCCTCGCTCGAACGACCGATTGGCGCGGCCAATGGTTCGAATTGAAACCTGCGCGGCCCCACAGGGTCACAAGCGCAATCTGGAGGACAAGAGATATGATGATTTCTAGGAAACTGGCCTGGCTCAGCCTGCCCCTGGCTCTGGGCCTTGCAACTTCGGCAGCGGCATTTTCGGCCTGTCAGGTCACCGATACCGGCGGGATCGACGACAACAGCTTTAACCAGACCGCCTGGCAGGGCGTACTGGACGCGCAGGAAAGCCTTGGGGTGGAGGGGCGGTTCCTCGAATCTCAGGCAGAGACGGATTACGAGGCCAACCTCAATTCGCTGCTTGGGGGGCAATGCGACATCATCCTGACGATCGGGTTCCTTCTCGGCGACGCGACCCAGAAAGCCGCCGCGGCCAACCCCGATCAGCTTTTCTCTATCGTCGACTTTGCCTATGACCCGCCGCTCGAAAACGTTCTGGGTCAGGTTTACGCGACCGACCAGGCGGCGTTTCTGGCCGGGTATCTTGCCGCCGGGATGACCGAGACGGATGTGATTGGCGTCTTCGGTGGCATCAACATTCCGCCGGTGACCATCTTCATGGATGGCCTTGCCTGGGGTGTGGACCATTACAACAGCGTCCACGGAACCGAGGTCTCCGTGCTGGGCTGGGATCCGGAGGCGCGCGAGGGGCTTTTCACGAACAACTTCGAGTCGCTCGACGATGGCCGGGCCTTCGCCCAGAACCTTTATGACGAAGGGGCCGACATCGTTCTGCCCGTGGCCGGTCCGGTGGGGCTTGGATCTGCGGCGCTGGCCAATGAGTTGGGGACGGATGAGTTGAAGATCATCGGCGTCGATGCCGACCTTTACCTTACCGACCCCGAGCGCGGCCATGTCTATCTCACGTCGATCATGAAGCGCATGGACTCCACCGTTTACCAGGTGATCGAACAGACGATGGCAGGCGAATTCGAGGGCGGCTTGATCGTTGGCACCCTGGAAAACGGCGGCGTGGATCTCGCGCCCTTCCACGATTTCGAAGGTGCCATTCCCGCTGAACTGAAGGCCGAACTGACCGAGGTCCGCGCGGGCATCATCGACGGCTCTATCGCGGTCGGCGGTCAGTAATGACCGCCACGAACCGGTCGAAAGGAGGCTGACAGCATGGACGTCGAGTTGCGCGGCATCACCAAGCGTTTCGGGCCAGTGGTCGCCAACGAGGGCGTCAACCTGACCGCCCGCGCCGGGGAGGTCTTGGGCCTTCTCGGCGAAAACGGGGCCGGGAAATCGACCTTGATGAACGTGCTCTGCGGGCTTTACCGCCCGGATGCGGGCGAGATCCTGATCGACGGCAAGCCCGTCTCGTTCGACGGTCCCGGCGATGCCATCGAGGCGGGCGTCGGCATGGTGCACCAGCACTTCATGCTGGTGCCCGTCTTTACCGTGGCCGAGAACGTGGTTCTGGGTGTCGAGCCGACGGGGCGGTTGAACCATCTCGACCTTGCACAGGCGCGCGCCAAGGTGCGTGAGATCGGCGAGGCCTATGGGCTGACGGTCGATCCCGACGCACTGATCGAGACGCTGCCTGTGGGTCTTCAGCAGCGGGTCGAGATCATCAAGGTGCTTTTTCGATCGGCCAACGTGCTGATCCTCGACGAACCAACGGCCGTCCTGACCCCGCAAGAGGTGGACGACTTCTTCGGCATCGTCCGATCGCTTCGCGACAGCGGCAAGGCGATCATATTCATCACCCACAAACTCAACGAGATCATCGAAATCGCCGACCGTATCAGCGTTCTGCGGGGCGGTCGCATCGTGGGCGAAGGCGACCCCAAGGTGATGACCCGCGCCGAACTGGCCGAGACCATGGTGGGCCGGCCGGTGCGTTTTGAGGTCGAGAAGACCGCATTCACCCCCGGCGCGCCGCGCCTTGACGTGCGCAACCTCACCGTGCTGCGCGACGATGACAAGGTGGCCGTCGACGACGTCAGCCTGACCGTGCATGCGGGCGAGGTCGTGGGCATTGCCGGGGTTCAGGGCAACGGCCAGTCGGCATTGATCGAGGCGATCACCGGGCTGCGCAATCCGGCGGCGGGCTCTATCGCGTTCGACGGCGAGGACATCACCCACGCCAGCCCCCGGGCGCGGCACCGCATGGGCATAGCGCATATCCCCGAGGACCGGCAGCGCATGGGCCTGATCACCGACTTCACGGTGGCCGAGAACATGGTGCTCGACAGCTATTACTCCGACCGGTTTTCGCGCGGTCCGCAGGTGGAATGGGACGCGGTCAACGACTGGTCTGCGACCGCTGCGGTGAAATTCGACGTGCGCACGCCCAGCATTTTTGCCGAGGCCGGGCATCTGTCGGGCGGGAACCAGCAAAAGCTGATCGTGGCCCGCGAACTGATGCGCGACACCAAGCTTGTGATCGCCGCACAGCCGACCCGCGGGCTTGACGTGGGGTCCATCGAATACATCCACGGCCAACTGATGGCTGCGCGGGCCGAGGGGGACGGCGTTCTGATCATGTCGTCCGAACTCGACGAGATCCTGTCGCTGTCGGATCGGATCGTCGTGATGTTCAAGGGCCGGATCGTGGCCGAGTTCGACGCCAGCACCGGCCCGCCCGACAAGGGCGCGGTCGGCCTTGCCATGGCCGGCGGAGCGGAGGTGGCGGCATGAGCCTGAACGAAAGCCTCGATACGGCGCGCGACAAGCTTTTGGCCCGGGCCGCCCCCGGACGCACGGAATTCGAGGATCTGGTGGTTGTCCCGCTTTTTGCGGTGGTCGTGGCCCTTGTCCTTGGCGCGCTGACGATGCTGGCGACCGGCGTCGACATGCCAACCATCGGGCGGTCTTATGTGGCGCTGCTTGAGGGGTCGGTCGGGTCCGTCAACGCGATTTCAGAGACGCTGACCGCCGCCATTCCCCTTGTGTTCGCCGGGCTTGGCCTTGCGCTTGGCTTCCGGACGGGGCTTTTCAACATCGGGGCGGAAGGTCAGCTTTTGATGGGCGGGCTGGCGGCGGTGATCTTCGGGTTCACCTTCTCTGGCCTGCCCTTCGTTCTTCTGATGCCCCTGTCGCTTCTGGCCGGGGCGCTGATGGGGGCCTTTTATGCCGGGATCGCGGGCTATCTGCGCGCGGCCACCGGCGCGCATGAGGTGATCTCGACGATCATGCTCAACCTCATCTCTTACCGGTTGCTGGACTACATGCTCAGCCTCGAATGGGTCCAGCGCGAGGGGCGGTCGGACCCGGTGTCGCGCTCTGTCCCGGAAAATGCAGAACTGCCGCGCCTACTTGAATGGCTCGACCCGAACCTGCGCGTTCATGCCGGGGTGTTCGTGATGCTTCTCGCGGTGTGGGTCGTGTACTGGCTGCTCTTCCGGTCCAAGCTTGGGTTCGAGTTTCGGGCCAGCGGCGCCAATCCCGATGCCGCGCGGTACGCTGGCATGCGGGCGTCCTTGATCATCGTGCTGGCCATGTGCATCGCCGGCGCGCTGGCGGGCCTGGGCGGCGCGAACCAGGTGCTGGGCGTCTTGGGTCGCGCGACACCCGGCTTTTCGGCCGGGCTTGGTTTTGACGCCATCGCCGTGGCGCTTCTTGGCCGCTCGCACCCGGTCGGCGTGCTTTTCGCCGGGCTTCTCTTCGGCGCGCTCGAGGCCGGGGGGCGCCAGATGCAGGTCGATGCCGGGGTCTCGATCGACCTTATCGGCATCATCCAGGCGCTGATCATCGTCTTTATCGCCGCGCCGCTTCTGGTGCGCGCGATCTTCCCGTGGGGCTTCCGCCGTGTCGAGAAAGGGGGTTCGTGATGGCCATTGCCGAACCGCAAACCCCGCACCGCGCAACGGTCGATCTTGGATCGCAGCGGCGCACGCGCATAACCGGTGCGATCCTGCTTGGGCTCGCGCTTTTCGTTGTTCTGGTGTTCGGCGACGCGCCGGGCGATGCCACCTTCCGCCTGTCGCGGCCGCGCGATGCCTGGGTGCTGCCCAATCTTGTCGTACCGGCGCAGCCCTTCATCTATATCGCCGCCGCGCTGGTGGCGTTCCTTGGCGCGCGGCAGTTTCTGCGCGGGGGCGGACGCTGGACCACCCTGTCGCTTGGGATCGGGCTTGGGCTTTTCGTGATGGCGTTTCTGGTCTGGGCCACGGCGGACAAGGCGTTCTCGCTCACCGGGATGTTGCAGGCGACGATGGTGCGCGCAGTGCCCATCGCGCTTGGCGGGCTGGCGGCCACAATGTGCGAGCGGGTCGCCGTGGTGAACATCGCGGTCGAGGGCATTCTGCTGGCCGGTGCGTTCACCGGCGCGCTGATGGGGTCGGTCATCGGCGGATGGGGCGGGCTGATTGCGGCGGTCGCGGTCGGCGGGCTTTTCGGCTTCACGCTCGCCGCGCTTGTCGTCACCTATCGCATGGACCAGATCATCGCAGGCGTGGTGATCAACCTCTTCGTGCTTGGCCTGACAAGCTATGTCTCAAGCCAGGTCTTTGCCGAAATGCGGCATCTGAACAACGCGCCTGTTTTCCGGTCGTGGAAGATCCCCATCCTTGGGGATATCCCCGTGATCGGACCGATGCTGTTCAACCAGAACATCTTTGTCTATGGCGCGCTGATGATGGTGGCGATCTCGACCTATTACCTGTTTCACACCGCGTCGGGGCTGCGCGCCCGCGCCGTGGGCGAGCATCCGCGGGCGGCCGACACGCTTGGCATAGACGTTTACTGGACGCGCTATGTGCACGTGACCATTGGCGGCATGATCGCGGGCTTTGGGGGTGCCTGGTTCACACTGGGCACGGTTGGCCGGTTCGACGAGAACATGACCGGCGGGCGCGGCTTCATCGGGCTGGCGGCGATGATCTTTGGGCGCTGGCACCCGGTCGGCGCCTTGATGGCGGCATTGGTCTTCGGCTTCACCGACTCGCTGCAACAGAAACTGGCCTTGCTGCAGACCCCGATCCCGTCCGAGTTTCTGGCGATGGCGCCCTATATCGCGACGATCATCGTGGTTGCGGGTTTGATCGGGCGGGCGCGGCCCCCTGCCGCCGACGGCAAGCCTTACGTCAAGGAGTAAGAGTTTGGGTCATTCGTGGCGCAGGGAGTCGATCGGGCTCATCCGCGCGGCGCGCCGTGCCGGGAAATAGCCGAACACGACGCCGACCGCCGCCGAGAAGCCGAAGGCCAGCAGGATGATCGACACTTGCGGCTGAAAGGGCACATTCAGATAGCTCGACCCCAAGAGGCCAAGGCCAAGGCCCAGAAAAATCCCGATCAGGCCGCCGAAGAGCGACAGCACGATTGCCTCGACAAGAAACTGCATCAGCACCTGACGCGCCTGCGCGCCGACGGCAAGACGGATGCCAATCTCGCGGGTCCGCTCGGTAACCGACACCAGCATGATGTTCATGATCCCGATCCCGCCGACCAGCAGGCTGACGGCGGCCACGGCCGCAAGAAGCCCGGTGAGAATACCGGTGATGCCGGTCAGCATGGTGGTCAGCTGCTCCATGTCCATCACCTCGAAATCGTCTTCCTCGCCGACCCCGATAAGGCGGCGTTCGCGCATCAGCGCGCTGACGTCGTCCATTGCATCCGGGATCGACGCGCCGTCGCGGATGGATGCGAAGATAAGGCCAACATCGTTATTGCCCGCCACGCGCCGGAAATAGGTCTTGATCGGCATGATCACGAAATCGTCCTGATCGCTGCCGAAGGTCGATGCGCCCTTGGACTTCGTCAGCCCGATCACCTCGCAGGACATCGACTTGATGCGGATCGTCTCGCCCAGTGGATCGGCATTGCCGAAAAGCTTGTCGCGCACCGTCTCGCCGATCACGCAAACGGCCTTGCCGGACTTGATCTCTCCGTCTTCGAAGAGACGCCCGCGTTCAAGCTCCCATTGTGCAGCCTCGAAATAGCGGTTGTCGGTGCCGGTGATGTCGGTGCGCCAGTTCTCGTTTCCGAAGACGGCACGCTCGCGGCCCTGGCTGATCGGGGCGGCGACGGCGACCGGCGACAATGCTTCGACGGCATCGTTGTCCTTCATCGAAAAGGGTTGCGGCGCAAGGCCCGACGGCCCGCCGCGCATGGCGTCCTGACCGGGGATGACCATGACGATATTGCTGCCGAGCTTTTCGACATCCGCCGTGACCTGATCGGCGGACCCCTGACCCACCGTGACCATGGCGATGACGGCCGCGACGCCGATCACGATCCCCAACACCGTCAGGAAGGACCGCATCGAGTTTCGCAGGATGGCTTGCAGGGCCAGCAAGAACGTTTCCCACAGCATCTCAGGCCACCTTCCGGGTCGGTTCGTCCCGCGCGATCTTGCCGTCGACCATCCAGATCAGCCGGTTGGAAAACTGCGCCATGTCTTCTTCGTGGGTGACCATGACGATGGTCAGCCCGTCCTCACCATTGAGCCGTTCGAGCACCTTCATGATCTCGATCGACCGCTTGGTATCGAGGTTGCCGGTGGGTTCGTCGGCCAGCATCACCCGCGGCTTGCCGGCCAGCGCCCGGGCAATGGCCACGCGCTGTTGCTGCCCGCCCGACAGCTGTGATGGGTCATGATGCGCGCGGTCGGCAAGCCCGACCTTCTCAAGCGCCTCCATCGCCAGCGCGATGCGTTCGGCGCGGGGCAAACCCTTGTAGATAAGCGGTAATTCCACGTTCTTGAGTGCGCTCGTGCGGGCAAGAAGGTTATAGCCCTGAAACACGAAACCCAGATAGTGCCGCCGCAATAGCGCGCGCTGGTCGCGCGTCAGCCCCGCGACCTCGACCCCGTCGAACAGGTAATGCCCGGCGGTCGGCGCATCGAGGCAGCCGATGATATTCATCGCGGTCGATTTGCCCGACCCGCTGGGGCCCATGATCGCGACGAACTCGCCCCGGTCGATGGTCAGGTCGATGCCGGCCAGCGCATGGACGGTCGCCTCGCCGGTGCCGTATGTGCGCCAGATGCCGATAAGCGCGATAAGAGGGGTCGGATCAGCCATCGGACTGGTCCGTGATGACGCTGTCGCCCACGTCAAGTGCACCCTCGACGATCTGGGTCAGATTGCCATCGCTTGGTCCGGTGCGGACGGCGACCTGAGCAGGTGCATCCTCACGCAGGACCCAGACGCTGCGGCTGTCGGTGACCCGGGCCTGTGGCGGCGCTTCGGGGATCAGCATGCCAAGAAGCCCGCTTCGCTCGCCCCCTTCGGCTTCGGTTGGGGGCGCGTAACGCAGGGCGGCGTTCGGCACGACGAGCGCATCCTCGATGAAGTCGACGGTGATGTCCGCTGTCGCCGTCATGCCCGGACGCAGCAGCATGTCCGAATTGTCGATGTTGAGAACGGCCTTGTAGGTGACGACGCCGTCAATCGTTTCCGGCGCAAAGCGGATCTCGGTTATCTTGGCCGGGAAGCGGCGGTCGTCATAGGCGTCGACCGTGAACTGGGCCGCATTGCCAACCGCGACACGTCCGATATCGGCTTCATCGATATCGACCTGCAACTCCATCTTCGACAGATCCTCGGCCAAGGTGAAAAGAACCGGCGCGGAAAGCGAAGCGGCCACGATCTGGCCGGGATCGACCGTGCGGTCGAGAACGACACCGCTGATCGGGGAACAGATGCAGGCGCGGTCAAGTTCGGCCTGATGCATCTGAAGCGTCGCTTCGGCCAGTTCCTGTTCCGCGCGCGCCGAGGCAAGTTCCGCCTGCGCCCGCTCGAAGGTCGCTTTCCGGGATATGAACGCCTCGTGCGTGATGACCCCGCGGGTATCAAGCTCCTGTGCGGACCGAAACAGTTCCTGCGCCTCGTTCAGAGAGACCTGCGCAATCGCCACGCGGGCCTTGGCCGAACTGACCGACGCGCGGCTGACGTCAAGCTGGGCGCGCAATTTGGTGGTGTCGAGGGTGGCCAGCACCGTGCCTTCCTCTACCACATCGTTGAAATCGACATTCACGGCCTCGAGCGTGCCCGAAAGCTCGCTTGAGATTTCGACAAGGTTGGTGGGTTCGACGGTGCCTGTTGCGCTGACCGTGATGGTCAGATCGGCACGCGCGACCTTGGTTGTTTCGTATTGAATGGGCGTTTCGGCGTTGGGCCCGAAGGCCCAGTAGGCCATGACCGCAACGGCAAGAACCGCAGCAGCGCCCAAGACCCACCGGCGGAATTTGTGCCTGCCCCCGGCGTTCAGGCCAAGTGTCCTGGCGACGTCATCGGGCGTATCTGTCATCGCGCACTCTCCTGTCTGCGCTGTGTTGCGGTCGCGGGCTGGTTTCACGGGGTCATCGTACGAGAAAGACCGCGCGAACCCGGCCAAGACCCTCGCACGACCGGGATGAGCAGCCTGAATTGCCACTCGGTCCGGGTTGCCGGCGCAGGATCGCCGGTTTGACGGACGCGGGCATTGATATCGATCATGGGCGGTTTGTTTTGTGGCGACGCCAAAGTCGCAGAGCACCGTGGGATTGACAAAGATCAACGAGATCGCGCCGAAACAGATTCAGACTCCTGCATATTTCACAAGCCCCGGAAGGGAAGCCGCGTCTATGGGAGATCATTCGAGCACATCGGACCGGTCCCGGACCTCGAATGGTCCCGACGGTCTTCTTGAACGGGTGCTGCGCGCCGAACGTGACGCAGAAGACAGGCTGACCGAGGCGCGCAAGCACAGGGATGAAATCATCGACCGCGCCCGTGCAAGCGCGCAAGCCGTCGAACGCAAGACCGACGACCGGCTTGAGACCCGTCGGCGTCTCTACAGCGCAGAGACCCAGGCCCGCGCGCAAGCGATTGCGGACCAAGACGGGGGCGAGGTCACGTCGGCGCGAAAACCTGTTTCCAGTGACAGGACAGGCGAGGCAGCCACGCGTATGGCACGGCGCCTGATCGGACTTCCCGAATGAGACAAGGCGCAACAGATGCACATTATGTCTTGGCCCGGGTCCATGCACGACAAGGCGACCGGGTGGACAATAGGGTCTGGAGGCAGCTTGCGGCCTACGAGGATTTTCGCGGTTACCTTCAAGCCTTGAACGGCACGGTTCTGGCCGGCTTTGCCGCCAACCTGGCTGTCGATGCCGATGTTCATATGGTTGAACGCCACTTTCGCGAGACCTGGAAAGGATATGTCGCGGAAATCGGATCCTGGCATGGGGATGCGTTTTCAAAAGCGTTCCGGCTTCTCGCTGAATTGCCCGACTTGCCGGCGCGAAGTTTTCTCGACCGTGGCGAACCGCACCCTGTCTGGCTGGCGGGTGCGGCGCAGACCCATGAAGAGCCCCCTTTACATGCCGAGGCCACGCTGGATGCGTGGCGCGCATCGTTCCTGTCGGCGCTTCCGGGCAAGCCGGAGCGGCAAGAGGCGGCGCATGTGCTTGACAGATTGATCGCCTCAGGCAGGGGTGATGGTCCGGATGCGGCCCGCCTGCGCGAGACCGCGGAACGGCTGTTCCGACGCGCAAAGCACCCCTTCGGACGGGTTCTTGCGCATCTGGCCTGTGTCGCCAGCGACCTGATGGACATGCGCGGAGAGCTTTGTGTTCGGCGTGTTCTGGATCGCGTCGCGAAGGTGGAGGGGGTTGCCTGATGCTGCGCCCGGTTCCCACGGTCTGGTTTGAGTTGATCGTCCTGCGCAAGGACCTCGCGCGGGCCATGGATTGCGTTGCGCAGACGCGTATCGTGCAATTGGAAGCGCGGACGCCAAGCGCCGGTGCCCTTCAAGCCGCACGGGTGCAGCTTGAAGGCGAACAGGCGCGATACGAGGCCATCCGGGTCCGGTTCGAAGGTTATTGGCCGCCCGTTGCCTATGGACCGTTCCGGGACGATACCGAAGTCGCCGACCGCTTTTGCACTGCGGTCGATCAGCTTGAGGCATGGGCCCGGCGCGCAGAGCAGATCGTCGAAGACCTCAAATCGGCGCGGGCGGCGATTGCGGACCTCGTGGTGCTCGAAGATCTCTTTACAGCCGTGCAGGAAAAGGTCCCTGATCTTGGCCATCTTTCCAAGATCGGGCCGCGGCTGGCCTCCTTCGTCGGTTATGCCCCGCTTGGAACGGATCCGCCCGAGACCCCCGATGGACTGCCGGTCGATTGGGCGACGGGGGCGGCCAATGACTTTGTTCTGGCGATGGGCTCTGCCGAAGATATCCGGAACCTCGCAGCCCAGGCCGAGGGCGCCGGGTGGCGCATTCTGGACCTGCCACGCTGGCTGCCTGACAGGGCGGACGATGCCCTGGGCGAAATCCGGACCCGGCTTGACCGGTCCCGCAAGCAAGGCCGGCGCTGCGAAGACGAACTCGGGGTGCTTCACGACCGCTTTCACCTTGCGGACGTGCTTGGCACGATCGAACAGATCCAATGGCTTTTGGGCTGCGCGCGCGAGGTCGGCGAAAGCGCCCGGCTGGCGCGGATCACCGGCTGGGCCCTGGTTCCAGAGCTCGACCGGTTGGAAACCGGTCTGTCCGGCTGCGGGGTGTTTCATGTTCTGGCCTTCCCAACGCCCCCGAACGACACGGACCCGCCGGTCGTGCTGTTCAACCCCGCCTGGGCACGGCGCTTTGAGGCGCTGACGCAGATGATCGGGATGCCCGGCGCGGGCGAGGCGGATCCGACGATTGTCGTCGCCCTTATCGCCCCGCTTCTGTTCGGGTTCATGTTCGGAGATGTCGGGCAAGGCTTCGTCCTGCTGCTCGCCGGGGTTTTGCTGCGCCGCAGGTTCCCACCGCTCGCCATCCTGATCCCCGGCGGTGCGATGTCGATGATTTTCGGTGTGCTGTTCGGAAGCGTCTTCGGGCGAGAGGACGTGATCCCCGCTCTCTGGCTGCATCCGCTCGACCAGCCGATCCTTCTGCTTCTGGTCAGCGTTGCTGCGGGTGCGGTGATCCTTCTGACCGGTCTGACGCTTCAGGCGCTTCAGATGCGGTGGCAGGGCCGTTGGCAGGATTGGCTGGCGGGCGATGCCGGGCTGGTGGTGTGCTATCTGGGTCTGCTTGCTGTCTTCATCTGGGGCACACCGGCGTTGGCCATCGCGGCGATCGGCGCGCTTTGGTTCGTTCTTGGGGCCGTTCCGGGCGGGGGTGCGCCGGCCGCGGCCAGAGCGATTGGTGAACTGGTCGAGACGGTTCTGCAGCTTCTGGTCAACACCGTTTCATTCGCACGGGCCGGGGCCTTCGCACTGGCACATGCGGGCCTGTCGGTCGCCATCGTCGGCCTTTCCGACGCCTCTGGTCCGGTTTTCTATTGGCTGGTCCTGGCACTTGGGAATGCCTTTGTCCTCGCCCTCGAGGGGCTGGTCGTCAGCATCCAGACGACGCGCCTGCTTCTTTTCGAATTTTTCATCCGTTTCCTCACGGGCGGCGGGCGCAAGTTTCGCCCGCTTGTTCCGCCGGGACACCCGCACAACACCTTCAAGGAGGCCCTCTGATGCCCGACAAGTTCACCGTTATTCGCGTCTTGGGAGTTTTCGCGCTTGCGATTGCCGCCCTTACATTGCTTGTCGTCATCCCTGAATTCGCCGTGGCTCAGGAACATGGCGCCACCGACGGCACCGACCCGGAGGTTGCGAAATGGGCGTTGATCTCGGCTGCCATCGCCGCAGGGCTCGCCACGCTTGCCGCGGGCTATGCCGTGGCCGCCGTCGGCAGCGCAGCGGTCGGCGCCATCGCCGAGAAGCCCGAGCTTCTGGGCCGTGTGGTCATTCTTGTCGGTCTGGCGGAAGGCATCGCGATCTATGGTCTGATCGTGGCGATCCTCATCCTCAACCGGGCGGGCTGAGCGATGCAGGACCGAAACGTTTATTTCATCGGGGACGAAGCGACGGCGGCCGGGTTTCGCCTTGCCGGGCTTCGGGTCTTTGTACCCGACCCGGACGAGGCCGCGCGGTGTTATCGCGAGGCGCAAGAGAACGCGTCGCTGATCTATCTGACGCCAGAGGTCGCCGAAATGATCCCCGAGACGATGCTGCAAGCCGCGTTTCGAGAGGCCGATCCGCTGGTGATGATTGTTCCGGATATCAACCGGCGTGGCGCGCCGCCGGATGTCGAGAAAGAGATCCTGGGCCTTTTGGGGCTTGAAACATGAGCGAGACCGTGAACTCTGCCGCGACCACGCCGCACCCGCTGGTCGAAGCGCTTGACGCCGAGGTTGCCAGCGAGGTTGGCGCGCTGCTTGAGCAGGCCAATTCCGACGCGGCGGAGATCGTCGCGCAAGCCCGCCGTCGCAGCAGGCGGCGTTTCCGCGCGGCGGCGGCCCAGCTTCGGAATGAACGCGCCGCAGCACTTGCCAAAGCACAAGCCAAGGCCGCACGCGCCCGCCATCAGGTATTTCTGGCCGAGAATGCGCGGCTTGTGGAGGCCGGGCTTGCCGATATCGAGGCCCGCCTGTCCGAGCTTTGGAACGATCCAAAGACCGGCGCGGCGTGGTGCCGGAATGCCATCGCACTGGCCTGTGCCCGTTTGGGTGACATCGAGCGGTTTACGCTCGAGCACCCCGATCCACTGCCCGAGACATTGCGCGCCGTCATTCTCAAGGCGATGTCCGACGCCAAGTGCAGGTCCCCGAGCTTGCGTCCGGATCCGACGCTTCGGGTCGGCGTGCGATTGCGGTCCGAGCATGCCTGTCTCGATGCGACGCCCACCGGGCTTATGATCGACCGCGCACATAGCGCGGGCGAGTATCTGGCCGTGCTTGGCCGGGGCGAGGAGCGGCACGATGGCTGACGCCGTGATCAGTTGGGTTGGCGGACCGATTGTCCACGGTCGCCCGAAGGGCTCTTTCGCGGTGGGCGAGGCGATCACGGTATCGGACACGCAGTTGCTTGGCGAAGTGATCCGGGTCGCCCATGACCGCATTGTCGCGCAGATCTATGGCGACACGACAGGATTGCGCCCCGGAACGCGGCTGGAGGGTACGGGCCGGGCGCTTTCCGTGACGCTTGGGCCGCATCTTCTGGGGGGGATATTCGACGGGCTTTTGCGGCCGCTAGTGGGCGACGACCCCACGGACCGATCGGTGGTCTTTGAACCGGGTCTTTCGTTGGGCGACACCATTCTTCCGGGCCAATCCATCGGTGCGGTCGTCGAGAACGGGACCAAACGGCAGATCCCGACACCACCCGGCTTGGGCGGCACGATTGAGACGATCTTGCCCGCAGGGACCTACCCCATGGCGGACCCGGTTGCGCAGGTCCGGGGCGAAGATGGGGTGGTTCACGGCCTCGGGATGCTCGAAATCTGGCCGATCCGGCGGTCACGTCCGATCCAGCGCCGTCTTGTCCCGAACCGACCGATGGTGACCGGACAGCGCATTCTCGACTCGCTCTTTCCCGTGGCCCGCGGCGGCAAGGCCGCGATCCCCGGCGGGTTCGGAACCGGCAAGACGGTGCTACAGGAAACGCTCGCCAAATGGTGCGATGCCGACATCATCGTCTATGTGGGCTGTGGTGAGCGCGGCAACGAGATGGCCGAAGTCCTGCACGAGTTTCCCCAACTGCTCGATCCGCGCACGGGTCGCCCCCTGATGGAGCGCACTGTCGTCATCGCCAACACGTCGAACATGCCGGTCGCGGCGCGCGAGGCCAGTATCTATACCGCCGTGACGGTCGGAGAGTACTTCCGCGATCAGGGTTTGCACGTGGCGCTGATGGCGGATTCCACGTCGCGGTGGGCCGAGGCCCTGCGCGAGGTGTCGGGGCGTCTGGGCGAGCTTCCCGCCGAGGCGGGCTATCCGGCCTATCTCAGTTCGCGTCTGGCCGAGTTCTACGAACGCGCGGCGCGCGTCGAAACGCTTTCAGGTGCGGAAGGGTCGCTCACGCTTATCGGTGCGGTCAGTCCGCCCGCCGGGGATTTTTCCGAACCCGTAACAAGCCACACGAAGCGTTACGTCAGAAGCTTCTGGGGCCTTGACCGCGAGCGGGCGCAGGCGCGCTTTTACCCCGCGATCCACCCGCTTCAATCCTATTCGGAAGATGCAGAAGCCTTCGCCGCGTGGTGGGCCGCCAAGGGCAACGACCAATGGGACGCGCAGCGGCGAATGATGCTGACGCTGCTTGAAGAAGAGGCCCGGCTGGAACGCATGACCCGCATCGTCGGCAAGGATGCGCTTCCGCCGTCACAGCAAATGGTGATCACGGCGGCGGACCTTATCAACGAAGCGATCCTGCGCCAGTCCGCGTTTTCGGAGAACGATCGCTATTGCTCGCCTGCGCGCCAGACCCGGATGCTTCGGCTTGTCATCCGGGCCATCGACTTGGGTAACGCCGCACTAGAGGCCGGTGTCGCCCCGCAGGATATCGCCAGCTTGCCGGTCCTGCGCCAATTGAAACGGATGGGAGAGGATATTGCCGAAGATGATCCAGCGGCGTTCGATCGGCTGGGCCGCGATCTTGAACGGGCCTTCGCCCACCTGAGCGAAGAGGTGCCCCATGCGAGCTGAGATCACGCTGAACGGGACCGGCCGCAGCATCGAGGGCCCGCTGCTGACCCTTCGGCGAAATGTCGATATCGGGCTGAACGAGGCTGTTGACGTCATTGCGCAGGACGGCACCAGCAGGTTCGGACGCATTGCCGCGCTGGACGACGACAGCATGGTCGTCGAGGTTCTTGAAAGCACCGCGGGCCTTGCCCTGTCCGACATTCGCCTTCGCGTGCGGGGCGAACCGCTTACCTTCCAGATCGGTCCCGACATCCTTGGCCGTGTCCTTGACGGTATCGGCCGTCCCATCGACGGTGGCCCGCCCATTGCCGCAGCCGAAAACCGGCGCATCGACGGTGAGGTTCTGAACCCGGCCCTGCGCGCCTTGCCGACCGACTTCATCGAAACCGGCGTGACGGCCATCGACCTGATGAACTCTCTTGTGCGCGGTCAGAAGCTGCCGATCTTCTCGGGCGGCGGGCTGCCGCATGACCGGTTGGCAATGGAAATCGCCACGCAAGCCCGGCTGCGCAGCGATGCGGGAGAGACGTTTTCGATCGTCTTCGTGGGGATCGGCATCTCATACGACACGGCGGCGAGTTTCCGGCATGTGATGGACGAAACCGGCGCTCTGGCGCACACGGTGATGTTTCTGAACATGGCCAATGATCCCTCTGCCCAGCGCATCCTGACCCCGCGCTATGCGTTGACGGCGGCCGAATACCTTGCCTTCGGACTTGGGCATCACGTGCTTGTCGTGATGACGGACATCACCAACTATTGCGAGGCGCTGCGCGAGGTTTCGGCGGGTCACGGAGAGATCCCGAGCCGGAAGGGATATCCCGGCTATCTCTATTCCGATCTGGCGACGCTTTACGAACGGGCGGGCTGGATGACCGGTGTCGCGGGAACCGTGACGCAGGTGCCGATCCTGACCATGCCATCGGATGATATCAGCCATCCGATCCCCGATCTGACCGGATACATCACCGAGGGTCAGATCGTGCTTGACCGCGTTCTCGACCGCAAGGGCATCTATCCGCCGATCAATGTCTTGCCCAGCCTCTCGCGTCTGATCGATCAGGGGATCGGCGACGGGTATACCGACGCCGACCACCCTGCCCTCGCGCATCAGCTTTTCGCGAGCTATTCGAAAGCCGTGCGGACCCGCGTGCTGGCCTCGGTCGTCGGCCGTGACGGGTTGACCGAAAGCGATCAGCAACACCTTGATTTCGCTGACCTCTTTGAAAAGCAGCTTGTGCATCAGGACGGCAGGCGCGGCCTTGAGGAAAGCTTCGGGATTGCGTGGGAGTTGCTGCGAAAGCTGCCCGGTGCAGAGCTTATGCGGCTGTCCGATGAGCAGATCGAGCGGCACCTGAAAGAGCCCCGTGCAGAGCAGGAGACACTCGATGACTGAGCGACCGATGACCCGGGCCGAAGCCATGTCGCTTGCCGAGGAAAAACGGCTTGTCGAACAGGGGTATGAGTTTCTCGACGAGAAACGGGTGATCCTTGCGGGCGAGATCATGACGCGGCTTGCCGATTGGCGGCGGCTTGAGACCCGGCAAGAGGCCGCGCTTGCGGCGGCGCGAGAGGCTTTGGGTGCAGAGATACGCCGGATCGGCTTTGAGGCGGTGCAGTTCCGGCCGACGTCCCTGCAAGCGCAGGACCCCAAGGTCATTCCCGTTCGTTTTCTTGGCGCTCGGCTTTTGGCGTTGTCTCCAAACGGGCGCGACACGTCCAACACACCGGGTGACGCAAACGTCGAAGATGGCGCCGTCGCGACGGCCTTCGCGCATCTGCATGCCGTCCTGGCGGACATGGCGCTTGTCTTGGCAAACCTCTACCGGCTGGCGGACGAGTATCAACGCACCGAGCGGCGGGCAAAGGCGCTTGAAAACGTGCTGATCCCGGAAATCGTCGCGGATTTGAAACGGATCGAGGCGCAACTCGAGGCCAACGAAATGGAAGACGCGATACGCGTTCGGATCGCGGCGGGTTGAGAGGTGGCGGTCCGACTCTAAGCGGCTATCGTTTCTTTGAAACGTCCTTGAAGCCAGCCTCGGACCGGGCCCCTCACCCATCCGCTTGGCTCACGCGGTGCCTGCTGAAAATCCCGCGAACCTCAGTGTCTTCCAACCGGCGGCAATCTGGAAAAAGATCAGTGCGAAGACCCCGACGGCGATGATGTCCGAGGGGTCGATGAGCGACATGATCGCGCTTCCGGTCCCTGCCACGGCCAGCAATATGCCCACCGTGCCGGTCCACGCCCCATAGCCCGGGCTGCGCAGCATCGCGACGCTGAGAAACCCCATCCCTACGGACGTCAAAGCGATGCCGGTGATGACCAGCGTATCGACGATGCCTTGTATCGCGTGCCAGATGCTGACCAGAACCGCTTGGCCTTCCGGTGTTGCGCCCGGCGCATGATACAGATCGGCGACCGGGTCCGTCATCGTATGCGGGATCGCGCCGGTTGCGAGGATCACGAGGCCAAGCCCCATGAACACACATCCGGCCAGTGCCGGCGCAAGCGCGGTTCTGCGAAGAGAGATCAATAGCGTCACGGCATGGACCATCCATAATGCCGTCGCAGCGAGGTAAAGGGTGTTTTCGATAACGCGCGCGGCCCTGATGTCGGGGTAGCGCAGTATCTCGGCTTCGATGTCCAAGGTGTCCAGCCCGACCAGAACCGCAAGAAAGCCAAAGACGAAAAGCAGAATAAAGCTGCCAAGCATGCCAGCCCAGCCACCCCATCGAAGGGCGCTCAGGTTCTGATCGGAAAGGTAGGATTCAGCACTCATGCGCGATCCCTTTGCATGAGGCGCTGTCTTTATAACCCTTGGGCGCGGAGACTGATTGACGCGCATCAATCGGCAAGAACCGGCCCGTTTGCCGGGTTGATGTGCGTAAACCCTGAGAAATCGGAAGAAATCTGCCGGCCACGCGGTTGCCGTTGATTAAAGTCAATCCCGTTCCCGGCTTTTTGGTTCAGTCTTGCGCCATTGGATTTGACGGATTGAACGCGCCTAAGGGGGGCAGAAAATTGCTCGGGAACAGACTCTCGATCGTTGCGGCAATCGTTTTGGTGGCGGGCGCTGCATATTACTTTCTTGCCAGCCCCGGCGAAGACCTGCTGCCCGAAGGCATTGTCGTGGGCAACGGGCGTGTCGAAGCCGTTCAGGTTGACGTATCGACCAAGATCCCCGGCAGGGTCAGCGAAGTCGTTGTCCGCGAAGGCGACCTCGTCAACATTGGCGACGTGGTTGCCAGAATGGACGTCGCACAGCTTGAAGCGCAATTGATGCGCGCGCGCCGACGCAGAGAGCGCCAAAAGCCAGGTCGCTGCGGCGCAGGCACAGGAGATAATGGCGCGCTACCGGCTTGAACTTGCGAAGAAAAAGCTTAGCCGCACTGAAGAGTTGCTTGATCGGGGCAGTGTGAGCCGGGAAACCTATGACATCGAGGTGACGGAACGCGATGTGGCGCAGGCTGACGTCGCAGGGGCGGAAGCCAACTTCCGATCGTCCCTGCGCGGCGTGGATGCGGCGCAGGCGGTGGTCAACGAAATCGCCACCCAGATCGCGGATGCGGAGCTGACCTCGCCGGTCTTCGGGCGGGTGCTCTATCGCCTTTCCGAGCCCGGAGAGGTCGTGGGCAGCGGTGGCAAGGTGCTTACGATCGTGAACTACGAGGACATTTACATGGAGATCTTCCTGCCCGCCCATCAGGCCCACCTGGTGAACGTAGGAAGCGACGCGCGCCTGAAACTCGATATCTGGGACTTCGGGATACCGGCGCGGGTGAGTTTCGTTTCGCCTGAATCGCAGTTTACGCCGAAACAGGTCGAGACCGAGTCCGAGCGCGACAAGCTGATGTTCCGGGTCAAGATTCGGCCCGATCAGGAGCTTGTCACACACAACATAGAACGGGTTAAGGCCGGCCTGCGCGGCGTGGCCTATGTTCATCTCGATGGCTTCCCCGACCCCGACTGGACCGCCCTTCTGCCCGCGATGCCGCCCGAGGCGTTGCCCGAAGTTTCGGCCAGTGCGAATGAACCCTGAGACAAATACCCAAACGGCCCCGACCGTCGCGCCTGTGAGCAAGGTAAGCCACGCGTATAAGAAGGTCGTCGCGTTGGACGACGTGTCGTTCGACTTCGCCAGCGGTCGGATGGTCGGCGTTGTCGGGCCGGACGGCGTCGGCAAATCGACGCTTCTTGGCCTGATCGCAGGCGCGCGGCGTTTGCAGGACGGCACGCTTGAGGTCCTGGGTGGCGACATGCGGTCGTCGCGTCACCGCACAAGAGTAAGCCCGCGCATCGCCTATATGCCGCAGGGCCTGGGCAAGAGCCTTTATGAAGCGCTGAGCATTCGCGAGAACCTTGAGTTCTTCGGGCGGATGTTCGGACTGGACCACGACGATCTTGAAACACGGGTCGAGCAGCTGACGAAGGCCACCGGGCTGCACCCCTTTCTGGACCGGCCCGCGGGTAAGCTTTCGGGCGGTATGAAACAGAAGCTGGGGCTTTGCTGCGCGTTGATCCACGACCCCGACCTGATGATCCTTGATGAGCCGACGACCGGCGTCGACCCTCTGTCGAGGCGGCAATTGTGGGAGCTGATTGCAGCGATCCGCAGGCGTCGTCCGGAGATGTGCATCATCGTTTCGACCGCCTATATGGACGAGGCCGAGGCCTTTGACGAACTTATCGCGATGGATGCGGGGCGCGTTCTTGCCACCGGCACGCCGGCCGAACTGAAGGCGCGGACCGGCACCCAAAGCATCGAGGCCGCGTTCATCCGGCTTCTGCCCGAGGAACGACGCCGCGGGCATGCCGAGCTTTCGATCCCGTCGCTGAAGACTGAAGACCGGGAAACCGCGATCCTTGCCCAAGGCTTGACCCGCCGGTTCGGCGATTTCACCGCCGTTGATCGGGTGAGCTTTGAGATCGGGGTTGGGGAGATCTTCGGGTTTCTCGGCTCGAACGGCTGCGGCAAGACGACAACGATGAAGATGCTCACCGGCCTTTTGCCGGCGTCCGAAGGTCAGGCGTTCGTCTTCGGGACGCCCGTGGATACCACGAGCCTTCGGGCGCGTGAGCGTGTCGGCTTCATGTCGCAATCCTTTTCGCTTTATGGCGAGTTGACGGTGACGCAGAACCTTGTTCTGCACGCCCGTCTGTTCGACCTTCCCGCCGAGCGGACGCAAGTGCGCATCGCGGAGCTGACCGAGCGGTTTTCGCTGACGGACTATTCCGACGTCAACGCGGGATCGCTGCCGCTGGGCATCCGCCAACGGCTGTCGCTGGCCGTCGCGATCATCCATGAGCCCGAGATGCTGATCCTCGATGAGCCGACATCCGGCGTCGATCCGGTCGCGCGGGATGAGTTCTGGGCGCTTCTGATCGAACTGTCGCGCCGCGATCTGGTGACCATCTTCATCTCGACCCATTTCATGAACGAAGCGATGCGATGCGACCGGATATCCCTGATGCATGACGGGCAGGTCCTTGTCGCCGACACGCCGGACAAACTTCTGGAACGAAAGGGAAAGACGGATCTGGAAGCGGCCTTCATCGAGTATATCGAAGACCAGATCGGCAAGGACTCCGGAAATGCTGGCGCAGCCGACGACCTGCTTGGCAGCGCGGACTGGACGCCGATCAGCCACGCGCCCAAGCCAACCCTGCTTCCCTTCGACTTCCGGCGCGCCTTTGCGCTTAGTCACCGCGAATTCGTCGAGGTTCTGCGCGACCCGGTGCGCCTTGCCTTTGCCTTTCTGGGCAGCATGATGCTGCTTTTGATGATTGCCTTCGGCATTTCCCACGACGTCGAAGACCTGCGTTTTGCCGCGCTGGACCTCGATCAGACCGCAGAGAGCCGAAGCTATATCCGCAATCTGTCCGGTTCCCGGTTCTTTGTGGAAACGGACGAAGCGCGCAGCCTTGATGACCTCGAACGCCGGCTTGTCACCAATGACATCACGCTGGCCATCGAGATACCGCCCGGGTTCGGACGGGACGCGAAGCGCGGCGTCGGCCCAGAGGTTTCCTTCTGGATCGATGGTGCGAACACGCAACGTGCGGGAACCATCGAAGGTTATGTTTCGGCGGCACATCATTCGCTTATCGGCCAAATGATGCGGGAAACCGGATATGACCCGGACGTCTTGGAACCTGTCGATATCGAAACCCGGTATCGGTACAATCCGGGCTTCGAGAGCATCAATGCCATCGGCCCTTCGACCCCGGCGATCCTGCTCATGCTCTTCCCGGCCATCCTCATGGCGGTCAGCGTCGTGCGCGAAAAAGAGATCGGCACGATAACCAATTTCCATGTGACGCCCACGCGGCGGTTGGAGTTTCTTGTCGGCAAGCAAATTCCCTACATCCTGATCGGGTTCATCAATTTCTTGGGGATGGCCCTGCTGACCGTGATCGTGCTTGGGGTGCCTCTCAAGGGCGACGTGCTGCCGCTGATGGTGGGGGCGTTGTTTTATGTGACGGCGGCCACGGGCTTTGGTCTTTTGATGTCGGCCATAACACGCACGCAGGTCGCGGCCGTGTTCGTGACGGCGATCATCGCCATGGTTCCAACCGCGCAATTCTCGGGCATGATGCAGCCGATCTCTACGCTTGAAGGCTCGGCACAGGTCATCGGTTCGCTCTGGCCGACCGGGTATTTCGTGCATCTGAGCATCGGCGCTTTCACCAAGAGCCTCGGGTTCGAAGAACTCTCGGGCGACCTTATCGCACTGCTCATCTACGCCCCGCTTTTCACACTTATCGCAGCCTTATTCCTGCGCAAACAGGAGCGTTGAGGGATGCGGGCGCTCAGCAACATCTTCTGGCTCGGCACCAAGGAATTGCGAAGCTTTCTGAGCGACACGGTGATGGTGGCCTTCCTGATCTGGTCGTTCTCGTTTTCCGTTTACAGCGAGGCGACGGGAAGCTCCGAGGCGGTCAACAATGCCTCGGTCGCCTTTGTCGACGAGGATGTGTCGACACTCTCACGCTCAATCGCCGGGGCGCTGCACAGGCCCTATTTCCAGCCGCCGGACTACATCGCCGCGCGGGATATCGACGTGCTGATGGATAAAAGCCGGTACATGTTCGTGGTCGTCATCCCGGCGGACTTCGAAGCCGACATCCGGCGCGGTGAGCAACCACAGGTCCAGCTCAACATCGACGCCACCGCCGTCGGTCAGGCCGCGCAGGGTGCGGGCTATCTTCAAGCGATCATCAATGACGAGGTCGCGCAATTCGCCCGATCGAACGGCGATGACCTGTCGCCACCCATCGATCTTACCCTGCGCCGCGCGTTCAACCCCAACGGCACGGATGCGTGGTTTCTCGCGGTCAATTCGATCCTGAACAGCCTTTCGATGATTGCGATCCTGCTGACCGGTGCGGCCCTGCTGCGCGAGCGGGAACATGGCACGATCGAGCATCTTCTGGTCATGCCGCTCAACGCTTTCCAGATTGCCATGGCCAAGGTCTGGGCCAACGGCCTGATCATCCTCATCGCCTTCACGCTGTCGATGCTGATCATGGCCGAACAGGTTCTCGCGGTACCGATGGCCGGGTCCAGAACGCTTCTGGTCTTTGGGGCCGCGGTTTATCTTTTCGCCGCCGCGGCCATCGGTATTCTGCTTGGCACGATGGCCCGAACCATGGCGCAATTCGCCCTGCTCACCGTCATGGCGATTATCCCGATCATCATGCTCTCGGGCGGCATGAGCCCCATCGAAAGCCAGCCGGACTATATTCAACCCTTCACGTGGCTTCTGCCGTCACGCCATTTCATGGAGTTTGCCCAGGCGGTCGTCTTTCGTGGGGCCGACCTGAACGCCGTCTGGCCCGTCTTGCTTAACATGGCGGGGCTGGGGGCGGTATTTCTTGCCATCAGCCTGTTCTTCTTCCGCCGGTCGATCACGGCGGGCCGGTAGGTTTCCTGCCTGTCGCGGCGTTCGGTCTTGGCCTTGAGGTCCCGTGCCCCAAGTGACCGTTGCGTTCGGGGTGCCGGATCGGCGATACCACGACCTGATGACACGCCCGCTTTTGGAAAACCTGCCCGCCCGCCGCCTGTTTCTGGACCGCCACCTCTTGTTGCGGTCGGGGGCGGGTACCGGCCGGGGCGAAGACCTTGACGGCGTGCTGGATACCTTGGGCTTCGTGCAGGTCGACAGCGTCAACACGCTTGCCCGCGCGCATGACCTGATCCTGTGGTCGCGCCGTGGTCAGTACCGGCCACGCGCCCTGGAGGCCCTAGTCGCGCGGCACCGGACCGCCTTCGAAGGCTGGACCCATGACGCCGCTATCATCCCCGTGCAGTTCCACCCGATGTGGCGGCTGAAATTCGAACGCGATGAAAGCCGCATGCGGGCACGGTGGTCCGAAGAGCGTCGCGAGGGGTGGGAGGACGAGATCAAGACCGTGCTTCGGCATGTTTCCGATGGCGGCCCGATCTGCTCGCGCGATGTCGGCGGGGACGAGGCCAAGGGGTCGTCCGGCTGGTGGGACTGGCACCCGTCCAAAACCGCGCTGGAATTCCTCTGGCGGTCCGGCCAACTGGCGATCTGTCATCGGCGGGGTTTCCGGAAGTATTATGACCTGGCAGAGCGGGTCATTCCACCCGAGCACCTCAACCGACGATTTGACGACGAGGAAATCGTGGACTGGGCTATGTCCGAGGCGCTGGATCGGCTGGGCTTCGGCACGAGCGGAGAGTTGGCCGCGTTCTTTGAGATCGTGACACGGGAGGAAGCGAAACGCTGGTGTGCGGAGGCGCTGGCAGAGGGCCGCATCATCGAGGCGGACATCGAGATGGCCGACGGATCGCGCCGGTGCAGCTTCACGACCGCCGCCATACTCGACACGGTGTCGTCCCTGCCCGACCTCTCTTCCCGCGTGCGCCTTCTGTCACCGTTTGATCCCGCCTTACGGGACCGGGCGCGCGCAGAGCGCCTTTTCGGCTTTCACTACCGGATCGAGATCTTCGTACCGGAAGCCAAGCGGCGCTATGGCTACTATGTCTTTCCGGTGCTGCAAGGCGACCGGGTGATCGGCAGGATCGACGCCAAACGCGCAGGCGACAGCATCGAGGTGCGCGCCTTCTGGCCGGAAGCCGGAATACGGATGGGCAAGGCCCGCAGTGCCGGCCTGCACTCCGAACTCGACCGCGTCCGCGCCCTGGCCGGGGCCGAGAGGGTCGCATTCGCCGATGGATGGATGCGGGAGGGGTGAGATTGGGGGCGGCGCGTTCGCGTCGGAGGCCCGCGCCCGAAGGACAAGGTTTGCGGGACTGAGGCGCTTTTGCGTGAGATGGTGCCGCAGGGGAGGATTGAACTCCCGACCTCACCCTTACCAAGGGTGCGCTCTACCACTGAGCTACTGCGGCCTTAGGTCCGCGGGCGGGATACTGGCAAATCTGCGGTCACGCAAGCCGATTCTGGACGGCCCGCGCGTGCTGCGGTAGACAGGGCGCATGAATAAGAATACCGGAAAATCCGGTCCCGCAAAACCGGCTGAAACCCGCGAAGACAGGCTGAAAGCGGCGCTGAAGGCCAATCTTCAGCGGCGCAAGGCGCAGGCGCGGGTGCGCAAGGACACGGGCAAGAGCTAAAGGCAGGCAAATGGATTCAATTCTTGTGACAGGCGGGGCAGAGCTTCGCGGCGAAATTCCCATTGCGGGGGCCAAGAACGCATGCCTTACGCTGATGCCGGCGACTCTGCTGACCGACGACCCGCTGACACTGACCAATGCCCCGCGCCTGTCGGATATCCGCACGATGACGGTGCTGTTGCAGTCGCTGGGGGCCGAGGTGTCGGCCCTGCAGGACGGGCGGGTGCTGGCGATGTCGTCGCATGACCTCAATAGCGACCGCGCCGATTACGACATCGTGCGCAAGATGCGTGCGTCGATCCTTGTGCTGGGACCGCTTCTGGCGCGGCATGGGCACGCGGTCGTGTCGCTTCCCGGCGGCTGCGCGATCGGCGCGCGGCCCGTGGATCTGCACCTCAAGGGGCTTGAGGCACTTGGGGCGCAACTTGAACTGAAGGATGGCTACGTGCACGCCTCGGCCCCCGGCGGGTTGCGCGGCGGCGTGGTCGAGTTTCCCTTCGTCTCGGTCGGGGCCACGGAAAACGTGCTGATGGCCGCGACACTCACCAAGGGGACAAGCGTGCTGAAAAACGCCGCGCGCGAGCCCGAGATCGTCGATCTGGCGCGCTGTTTGCGGGCGATGGGCGCGCAGATCGAAGGCGAAGGCACCGACACGATCGAGGTGCAGGGGGTGGATGCGCTGCATGGCGCGACCCACCCGGTCGTGACCGACCGCATCGAACTTGGCACCTATATGCTCGCCCCGGCGATCACCGGCGGTGAGGTCGAATGCCTCGGCGGCAAACTGGAACTGGTCGCGGCTTTTGCCGAACGGCTCGATGCCGCGGGCATTCACGTGGAGGAAACGTCGCGTGGTCTGAAGGTGGCGCGCAAGAACGGGCGGGTCAGCGCCGTCGATGTCGAAACCGCTCCCTTCCCGGGCTTTCCAACCGACCTTCAGGCGCAGATGATGGCGCTGCTTTGCACCGCGCAAGGCACCAGCGTGCTGGAAGAGAAGATCTTCGAAAACCGCTTCATGCATGCGCCCGAACTGATGCGGATGGGCGCGGAGATCGACGTGCATGGCGGCACCGCCACCGTGACGGGTGTCGAGCGGCTCAAGGGCGCGCCGGTGATGGCCACGGATCTACGCGCCTCGGTCTCGCTGATCCTCGCGGGACTGGCGGCGGAGGGAGAAACGCTGGTCAACCGCGTCTATCACCTTGATCGCGGTTATGAGCGGGTCGAAGAAAAGCTGTCCGCCTGCGGCGCAAGAATCGAGCGGGTGCAGGGACAATGAGCAACGACGCCCGCTTTGAAGACGGGGGCGAGGCCCCCCTGCGGTTGCGGGCGCTGGATGGCGACGACCTGAACGTGATCTCGTCAATCGTGCAGGATGCGGTCTTTCCGATCACCGAAATGCGCTGGCAACGCGACCAGCGGCGCTTTGCTCTCTTGCTCAACCGCTTTCGGTGGGAAGATGCCAGTGTCGCGGAACGACGCGGGCGGGCCTTTGAACGGGTGCAGTCGGTTCTGGCGATTGAAGACGTGCAAAAGGTGGTCACACAGGGCATCGACCGGTCAGACAAGGACATGGTCTTGTCGCTTCTCTCGGTCGGGTTCGAACCGGGCGAGGATGGCACGGGCCGCGTGATATTGACGCTGGCGGGCGATGGCGCGATCGGCGTCGACGTGGAAGCGCTTGAGGTTACCTTGCGCGATGTGACCCGGCCCTATGTCGCACCGTCGCGAAAGGCGCCCTATCACCCCGAATAGCCCCGTCAGAGGCGCTTGAGGCTGCGCCGTCCTGCGGCTATGTCACCCGGGCAGGAGTGTGTGATGCCGCAGTTTCTTTCCACGACCGATCCCGATTTCGAGCAGCGCTTTGCCGCGCTCTTGACCATGAAGCGCGAGGATGCGCCCGATGTCGATGACACGGTGGCCGCGATCATCGCGGATGTGCGCGCACGCGGCGATGCGGCGGTGATTGAGCTGACCGAACGCTTTGACCGTATGGCGCTGACGCCCGAGACGCTGGCCTTCTCGGAAGACGAGATTGCGGCGGAATGCGCCAAGGTTCCGGACGAAGACCGCGCCGCGCTGGAACTCGCGGCCGCGCGTATCCGCGCCTATCACGACCGGCAGATGCCCGAGGATGCAAGTTGGACGGATGAAACCGGCGCGACGCTGGGCTGGCGCTGGTCAGCGGTGGCCTCTGCCGGGCTTTACGTGCCGGGGGGCTTGGCCTCTTACCCGTCTTCCGTGCTGATGAACGCGATCCCGGCGCGGGTCGCCGGCGTAGAACGGTTGGCAATGGTCGCCCCCACACCGGACGGGGTGGCCAACCCGCTTGTGCTGCTGGCCGCACAGATTTCCGGTATCACCGAGATTTACCGCATCGGCGGAGCACAGGCCGTGGCGGCGCTGGCCTATGGCACCGACACCATCGCCCCTGTCGACAAGATCACCGGCCCCGGCAACGCCTTTGTGGCCGCCGCCAAGCGCCGGGTCTTCGGACAGGTGGGCATCGATATGATCGCGGGGCCTTCGGAAATTCTGGTGATCGCCGATGCCGACAATGACCCCGATTGGATCGCCACCGACCTTCTGAGCCAGGCGGAGCATGACGAAAGCGCGCAATCGATCCTGATCACCACGGATGCCGCCTTCGGCGCGGCGGTGGCGCAAGCGGTCGAGACCCAGCTTGAAACGCTCGAACGGCGTACCATCGCCGGGCCAAGCTGGCGCGATTTCGGCGCGGTGATCGTGGCTCGCGATCTGGCCGAAGCGGCGGCCCTTTCCGACCGCGTCGCGCCCGAGCACCTGGAACTGTGCGTGGCCGACCCCGACGCGCTGGCGGGGCAGATCAAACATGCCGGCGCGATCTTTCTTGGCCAATGGACACCCGAGGCCATCGGCGATTACATAGGCGGCCCCAATCACGTGCTGCCCACGGCCCGCTCGGCCCGGTTTTCCAGCGGGCTGAGCGTGATGGATTTCCTCAAACGCACCACCCTTGCTCGCATGACCCCCGGCGCGTTGCAGGCCATCGGGCCCGCCGCCGAACGGCTGGCCAAGGCCGAAAGCCTTGGCGCGCATGGTCAAAGCGTGCGCGCGCGGCTGGACAGGCTTAACGAGGCCCCGAAATGACCGACCGCCTGTGCCAGATCAATATAGACGATGCGGGCCTGCCCGCCCCCACGCCCGAGATCGAGCAAGAGCGCAAGGTGGCGATCTTCGACCTGCTTGAAGACAACTCTTTCGCGCTGCCCGGCCGGGACGACCGCCCTGCCCCGCCAGGCCCCTACCGGCTTAATCTCGCGATCCGCGAAAAGCGATTGGTGTTCGAGCTTCAGACCGAAACCGGCGACCCCGCCACCGAGTTTCACCTGTCTCTTGGGCCGTTCCGGCAGGTCGTCAAAGACTATTTCCAGATCTGCGAAAGCTATTTCGACGCCGTCAAGAAACTGCCGCCCAGCCAGATCGAGGCGATCGACATGGCGCGGCGCGGTATCCACAACGAAGGCGCGCGGGTGTTGCAAGAGCGGCTAGAGGGAAAGGCCACGCTTGATACCGACACCGCGCGGCGGCTTTTCACCCTGATCTGTGTCTTGCATTTCGGTGGCTAATGTGACCGGCGACTTCCCAAGCTCGGTTCTTTTTTGCTGCGATCACAACGCCATACGCTCGCCCATGGCTGAGGGTTTGATGAAAAAGTTCTATGGCCAGCGTGCCTATGTCCAGTCTGCCGGCGTCAAGGGAGACATGGAAATAGACGGCTTTGCCATTGCCGTCTGCGCCGAGGTGGGGATCGAACTTCATCGCCACCGCGCGCGGTCCTTCGACGAGATGCAGGAATGGGGCGACGACCTGTCGGGTTTCGACCTTGTCGTGGCGCTGTCGCCGGCATCGCAGCGGATGGCCCTTGAACTTACCCGCATCTACCATCTCGAGGTCGAATACTGGCCGATCATGGACCCGTCCGGCCTGGGTGAGAGCCGTCAGGCCAAGCTGCAAAGCTATCGCGCCGCCCGCGACCAGATCTCAACCCGCATGATCGAACGCTTTGGCCCGCCACAAGAGGGTTAAGGCCGCAACGCAAAGCGTAGAATCGCCCTGACCCGATAATTTCGCTTGAAAAAACCCGCCTCACCCCTCATTTAATCATCGCCCGGATACAGACGGGTGTTTGAGAAGGAGACAACATGGCCAAGGAAGAAGAGCTCGAATTTGCCGGTGTCGTGAAGGAACTCCTGCCGAACGCGACATTCAGGGTCGAGCTGGAAAACGGCCATGAAGTTTTCGCGCATATGGCGGGAAAAATGCGCAAGAACCGCATTCGCGTGCTCGCGGGTGACAAGGTTCAGGTCGCGATGACGCCGTATGATCTGACCAAGGGCCGGATCAACTATCGCTTCAAGTGACCCAAGACGCACAGGGCCCGGGCCGGCTTGTGCTTGGCTCGGCCAGCCCGCGACGGCTTGAACTGCTGGCGCAATTGGGCCTTGTGCCCGACGCCGTAATCTCCCCCGATATCGACGAGGCGCCGGAACCGGGCGAACGCCCCCGCCCCTATTGCCAGCGTATCGCGCGGCAAAAGGCCGAGAGCCTTGCCCCCGATCCGGGCGATATCGTGCTTTGCGCCGACACCACCGTGGCCGTGGGCCGCCGCATTCTGGGCAAGCCTGAAGACCGCGACGAAGCGCGGGCCTTCCTTCAGCTTCTGTCGGGGCGGCGGCATACAGTAATCACCGCCGTGGCGGTGCGCCGGGGAAGCCGCATCTGGGAACGCGATGTCGTAACCGCCGTGCGCATGCGACGGCTGAGCGATGCCGACATTACCGCCTATCTCGAGACTGGCGACTGGCACGGCAAGGCCGGCGCCTATGCAATTCAGGGGCCGGCGGCCGCATTCATCCCTTGGATTCAAGGGTCCTATTCGGCCGTCATGGGCTTGCCCCTGGCCGAAACCGCGACCCTGCTGGCCGCGGCGGGCCTGGGGCATCGGCCGTGAAGGGCCGCGTCATTGTCATCGATATGCCCGAGGATCGCGGCTTTGCGGCGGCCCTTGTCGAGGATGGCAAACTGCAGGACTTTATCCTTGACCCGCCAAACGACACCTATCCCCCGCTGTCGGGCCAGGTCTGGACGGGGAAGATCACCCGCAAATTGCCGGGCGGTGGCGGCGCGTTTTGCGCACGCGGCGCGCTTGAGGGATACCTGCGACAGGCCAAGGGGCTGAAATCCGGCGACACGCTTTTGGTTCAGGTCGTCAGCCTGCCGGAACATGGCAAGGCGCCGACGGTCACCCAACGTGTGCTTTTCAAGGGCCCGCGCCTGATCCTTACCCACCATGCTGCGGGCATCAACGTATCCCGCCAGATTCGCGATACCGACGAGGCCCAGCGGCTCAAATCCGCCGTAACCGAGGCGATGGAGGATGTGCGCGACGCTTACGGCCTTGACGAGGACGTGGGCGCCATCGTTCGAAGCGCGGCAAGGGGCGAAGAGGCCCGGCACCTGAGGGCTGAACTCGAAGGGTTGGCCAACCAGTACAAGGTCTTGCGCAGCCGGGACAACGCCGTGGGGGGCGGGACAAGTGCGCTTGATATCGCGCTGACCGAATGGCTCTTTCCGATGCCGCAGCAAATCCTCGTCTCGCCGAAACTCGCGCGCGTTCTGTCGAAACCCGAACCGCCGTTCGAGGCGATGGAGTTCTGGGGCGATGAGCGGTTCCTGCCGCTGTTGCACGGTGAGGATGACCCCTTTGCCGCCTTCGGCCTGCACGACGAAATCGCCCGCCTGAGCGCCCCTGAGGTGCCGCTTGGCGGCGGGTCCATGGTCATCGAACCGACCCGTGCCCTTGTCGCGGTCGATGTGAATACCGGCGGTGACTTTTCGCCCGCGGCCGGGCTCAAGATCAACCTCGCCGCCGCGCGCGACCTGCCCCGGCAGTTGCGCCTGCGCGGTCTTGGCGGTCAGATCATCGTCGATTTCGCGGCGATGCCGAAGGGCCAGCGCCGCACGTTGGAAGAAGCGCTGAAAAAGGCGTTTCGCGACGATCCGATCGAAACCGCGCTGGTCGGCTGGACCAACCTTGGACTGTTCGAACTACAGCGCAAACGCGAACGCCGCCCCCTGACAGAGATGCACAGATGACCTGCCCGATCTGCCGCGAACCCACGCAAAAAGACTTCCGCCCCTTCTGCTCGCGCCGCTGTGCCGATATCGACCTTGGGCGCTGGATGCTGGGCAGCTATGCGATCCCCGCCGAGGACGACGATGACCGCCCCGAAGCGCCCGCGCGCCCCGGCGACGGCGACACCCCGACAGAGCATTGAAAGAGCCCCCATTTCCTCTGGACAGTGCCCCGGACCACGTCTAGAACACCGCGAACCACGGCAGGCCCCCGCGCCCGCCGAACCCGTGCCCGGGTAGCTCAGGGGTAGAGCAGTGGATTGAAAATCCTCGTGTCGGTGGTTCGATTCCGCCCCCGGGCACCACAAAGAAAAAGTAAGATATTGTTTTTAAGTTAAAAAATATATTTTTGACTTTTCATATCCCCTCAAATATCCCCCTTTCGTGGCGCGTTTAGTCCGTTGGACGACTGGTCTAGTGTTTGGACGCCGGGTCTAGTGTTCGGACGCTGGGAGCTGTGGCGAGCGCCCGGCACCTCAGACGAAAGGTGAAGCCTTGGAACTCGAAATGAAACGGCTGGATACGGCCCTTGCCACAGAGAAAGTGGTCCCAATGCCGGCAATTCTCGCTTGGGGAGGGCGCGCGGAGCGGGGTCAAGCTTTCGCGCTGTGCGAAATCTACGAGATCTCACAATCGACGGAATACCGCTGCACATCGAAATACGGCCGCTCTGGGGAGCCTACCCTGGCGAACACAAGCTCGGGGGAAGGTGTGAATTCAAGTTTGGCTCCAATCGCGATGCCGTCGCGTGGTTCCGCAACGCAAACAAAACTGCGGCATTCCATTGCGAACCTAGTGTCGCCGACCCGTAAAATACCGGGACCGTTTCCGCCACTCCCCGAGAAAAAGAACGTGACCTGCCCGGAGGTGTGCGAGCACTGCACTTCCGCCGCTTGGGCGATGTGCGGAGCGTACACCATGAAAATGGCAATCAACAGTCTAACGGGCAATGCAATATCCTCGGAACCTATAACTGCGGCGAGGCTCGCATGAAGCCCTCCACCGCTGCAATCCGTCTCCTTGATCCAAGAAAATTCGAGAAAGGTCACGCTTTCGCGGTATGCGGCCGCGGACATACCGTGATGCCCGCGGCCAATTGCCGACCGTGTCAGCTTGGTGAACCGTTTCAGGTGGGGGCGCTCCACGGCTCTAAGCTTGGTCGAATTCGGGAAAGAACGTCCCGAAAGTCGGCAATTTCTGAAAATCGACTGGTACATCTGGGGACGGAGATCCCCGTCGGGGGCGAAGCCCTTCGAACTCGCTACGCACCGGAAGATATCGGAACCCACGCTGGCGATTGCGCGACAAAAGAAAGAATTCTTCGAGGTTTCTTTATGGGTCGCCGCCACGGGCATGTCTTGGGGGCGACACAATGAGGACCGCCACGGCCGCAATCCGCTTCCTGCAACCACCAATGATCCCTAGAACAGGGCCGCTGACCAACACTAATGATTGCTCTTGCTTATGGCAGGAGGATCGCACTCCAAAGCACAACGCCGACAAATACGGCAAGCACACAGAGCGATTTCGCCCAGTTCCGGTCCCGATTGTCGATCTCCCACCGAAAACCGATGATCCCAATGATGGGGGCTACGATCCCGAAAGTCAGCATGAACAGACCAACCCACAAGTAGCCATCGAAGATATCATTCCACAACATTTTGCACGCCTCCTCTCACGGCCGAAATATAGGCATAACGGGACTCTGCGCATTGTCGCATGACAAGTAATGTGGAGGTTTGCATGAAGCCTTTCACCCGCGCATTCCAGTTTCTTGAGCGCCTGAAGGTCCCCACGGGTCCGAGGCTGAGCGACAAGCCCAGTCCGAGATTCGACCAGCTGTTAAGGGTGGGCATACGCGACCGCATTAGGATCACAACGGGATCAAATCGCTCTGAGGACGCACCATGAAGGCCCTAACGCGCCGGATCACTAGGCTGGAAGACTTGCTTCCCCCAGGGCCCGAGCCATGCAACTACGACTTCAGCATTCTGCCGACCGATTTGCTTCGGCGGGTCCTCGATGCCGATGGAGATTTTACCCGACTCAATTCGAAAGACCTCGAGCTTTTGAAAAAGGCTCAGATAGTGCCAGACGAGCCATGACCCGAAACAACGGTCGAAATACGGATGGCAAGTTCTCAAAGGGCAATCCTGGCCGTCCACCTGGGTCGCGCAACCGGGCCACAAGAGCGGCCGAGGCCCTGCTAGACAGAGAAGCGGAAGCGCTAGGCCGAAAAGCGATTGAGATGGCTCTTCGAGGTGATAGCACCGCTCTACGGCTTTGCTTGGAGCGGTTAGTTCCGCCGCGAAAGGACAGCCCGGTCCAATTTGACATGCCAAACATTGCGAACGCCAAGGACGCTGGCGAGGCAGCCAAAGCTGTCCTTAGTGCCGTTGCCACAGGTGATCTGACGCCCGCTGAAGCTGGATCCGTAATGGCGATCATTGAGCGATACTCGCGCGTCACCGAGGTGGCCGAATTTGAGGCTCGGCTTGATGTGCTGGAGCAAGCGATCGCGCGCAGCGAAGAAAGAAACCCGGCGACAGTATGGCCGACGTGCCAAGCACAACATTCGTCGTGATGGTCGGCAAGCGGATATTCGTTGCGGCCCACATATACGTCTTGTTCTCTTCGGGGAAAACGCCGATTTCAAGCTGCGTCGCTCACCGTTGGCGCCACACTGAGATCGCTCCATGACAATCACGCAGGTCAATCCATACAGATTAAATGCCGCGTTGGATACCGTCAAACAGAGCGCGTAAGGTGAAGCTATGCAGAAACCTGACACCCTCTGCGAATGGCCTATCCAATGAGGACCTTCATCAACGCCTGGCGTCACCATCCCTGGCTTGTGGGCGGTTTGGTTGCGGCAATTATAGCTACGCTCTTCTTCGGCACGAGAATGGTATTTTTCGCGATCTATTGGTCCGATCCAGCCCACCGCGATCAGGCGGTGCAGGGCTGGATGACACCAGGCTATGTCGCCCACTCCTGGGATATACCGCGC